>CAYRWY010000447.1:0-4830 GCA_964427955.1 uncultured Anaerolineaceae bacterium | reverse complement strand
GAAGGGATGCGCGACCTGGGCAATACGCTGCTGGTCGTGGAGCACGATCACGAGACGATGTTAGCCGCCGATTGGATCGTGGACCTGGGGCCGGGTGCGGGCGAGCACGGCGGGAGGGTGATCGCCGAAGGCACGCCGCAGATGATCATGGATCATCCCGACAGCATCACCGGGGCCTACCTGTCCGGGCGGGCGTGCATCCCGCTGCCGGAGAAGCGCCGTCCCGGCAATGGCAAATTCCTGACGGTCTGCGGGGCGCGCGAGAACAACCTGAAGAACATCACCGTCCAGATCCCGCTGGGCAAAATGGTCGTGATGACCGGCGTCAGCGGGTCGGGCAAGTCCACGCTGATGATCGAGGTGCTCTATAAGAAGCTGGCGCAGGTGATCTGGGGCGCGAAGGAGCGTCCTGGCGAGCATGACCGCATCGAAGGGCTGGAGCACATCGACAAGGTGATCCACATCGACCAATCGCCGATTGGCCGCACGCCGCGCAGCAATCCCGGCACCTATACCAAGATGTTCGACGCCATCCGCGACCTGTTCGCCGAGATGCCGGAGAGCAAGATTCGCGGCTATGGGCCGGGGCGCTTCTCGTTCAATGTCAAGGGCGGGCGCTGCGAGAACTGCCAGGGCGAGGGCCAGCTCAAGATCGAGATGCAGTTCTTGCCGGATGTCTACGTCCCCTGCGAGGTCTGTCACGGTACACGCTACAACCACGAGACGCTGCAAGTCAAGTACAAGGGCAAGAGCATCGCGGAAGTGCTCGACATGACCGTCAGCGAAGGGTTGGAGTTCTTCGAGAACATCCCCTCGATCCGCCCGAAGCTGCAAACCCTGTCCGACGTGGGCCTGGGCTATATCCGCATCGGCCAGCCCGCCACGACGCTGAGCGGTGGTGAGGCCCAGCGCGTCAAGCTGAGCCGCGAGCTGTCCAAGCGCGCGACCGGGCAGACCGTCTACGTGCTGGACGAACCGTCCACCGGGCTGCATACCGCCGACGTGGCGAAACTGATCGAAGTGCTGCAAACGCTGGTCGAACTCGGCAACACCGTCCTGATCATCGAGCACAATCCGGACATCATCAAGGTGGCCGATCACATCATCGACCTGGGACCGGAAGGCGGCGACGAGGGCGGCTATCTGCTGGCGGAGGGCACGCCGGAGCAGGTGGCGCAGGTCCGCACCAGCCATACCGGGCGCTTCCTGGCCGATTACCTCGAATGGGCGACCTGCGGGGATTGATCTGACCTCACCTCACCCCCTGACCCCCTCTCCACCCGGTGGCGAGGGGGCCGGGGGGTGAGGTTACCCCCCCTTTGGTTCAATCGACCAGTACAACCAGTAGCGCGCGGACCCAAAACCCGGTATGCTGAAAGCATGAATAACCTCCACGGGTGATCTTGGAGGAAACCTCGTGAAGAAGACAGGCTGGGCAGGATTCGCTGTGCTGCTGGTCCTGGGGGGACTGTTGGGCATCTCCCCGGCGTTCACGCTCGCGCAGGACCCAGGGCGCACTATCACCCCCAAAGCCTTGACAGGGGAGGCGGCACCCGACCTGACCCTGGCGACCCCGGCGGAGGTCCCCATGATTCCACCCTTGAGCGGCAATGTGGTCGTGATTATTCAGTTGGCCTCCGCGCCGCTGGCGGACGTGGGGCGCCAGGCGCTGCGCGAGGGACTGCCGCTGCCGCAAATGCTGGATCGCATCCGCGACGAGCGGATCGTGCTCGAACAGGAGCACCAACTGCTGATCGATCTCCTGACGGCGCCGCCCTACAATGCGCGGCTGGTGGCGACGACGCTGTTGGTCTCGAATACCCTCGCGGTGGAGGTCGATGCCCGCTGGATCGACACGATCCGCACCTTGCCCGGCGTCCTGACCGTTCGCCCGGAGCGCCAGGGGCAGCTCGATCTTCCTCCGCAGCAGCCGGGACGGCCTCCCGGGTTTGGCCCGCGCCTGAATTGAGCCGGGACGTCACCGGTTTGTACCAAATGCCACTAAATAGGGCGTAGTATTCGTGCAGATCAACGTTGCGGATTTGTCATCTTTTCATAAAAATATCCGGAGTAATTGCTTGACGATATTTTGGAATCGAGCATAATTACGGGAGAAGTCTGTTTTGTGTTTGTATTTGTGTTCATCTTATGTCGTCCGTCACCGAAGGGGGTGTTTTCTTGATGAGTGGAAAGAAGATAAGAAGCCTTTTTATACTAACCTTATTGCTGACCTTTTCCCTCAACCTGGCTGTTTCTCCAGTGTCCCACGCGCAAGGGCCAGATGGTGGAAAATTGCCCGGCACCAAGCCGGCCAAGTCGGTCCCGACCGGGCTGGATACCACCACTGAGCTCCAATTGAGTGGCGGCGTGTCTGGTGGACTGGAAGGCATCAACCCCGCTCCTGCCTCAGGACCCATCACTGCCCTGATTCTGATGGACGGCGATCCGGCAGCGGCCTACAGCGCCAGCACGACGGGCGCGCCCACGTCGGCAGCATTCAGCGGGGCCATGAACCAGGCCACCGCCCTTCGGGCCACGCACAAGACCCTGAGCGCGACCTTGAGCTCTGGCCTGCACATTCAGACGGTAGGCTCACTCATTTATCTGACCAATGGCCTGGTGGTGAACATGGACGCCAGCCAGATCGACGCGGTCAAGGCGCTGCCCGGCGTCAAAGACGTGATTCCCGATCGGGAACTTCAACTGGACCTCTCCAAGAGCGTGCCCTTCATCGGGGCACCCGCCGCGTGGCAGTTGGGGCCGGGCTATACCGGCGCAGGCATCCGGATCGGGATCATCGACTCCGGGATCGACTACACCCATGCCAACTTCGGCGGTTCGGGGAACGTCGCGCACTACACGGGTAATAACGCCGCGGACATCAGCGATTTTGGCTACGACGGCAGCAAGGTCGTCGGCGGTTACGACTTCGTCGGCAACACCTGGACCGGCGGATCGCTGCTCCCGGTCGCTGGCACGGGTATCCCGCTGGTTCCCGGCGGATGGGCGGGCAGCGCCTACAGCGTCGGCGATAATGACCCGCTCGACTGCGCGGCCAACGGTCACGGCTCGCACGTGGGCGGCATCGCCGCGGGGTATGGCGTGGACAGCACCGGCAGTACCTATACCGGCACCTATCCTCCGGCGGACTTCGACTCGATGATCATCGGCCCGGGCGTGGCTCCTGAAGCGACGCTGTACGCGCTGAAGATCGGCGGCTGCACGACGTCGGTGTCGTTCACCGCCGCGGTCCTGGCGGTAGACTTCGTGATGGACCCCAACGGCGACGGCAACATGAGCGATCACCTGGACGTCACCAACAGCTCCTACGGCGGGTCGTATGGCGTGGTGCAGGAAGTGTTGGACCAGGCGTTTGAACTGGCATCGGCCAACGGCGTGGTCATGGTTACCTCGGCGGGCAACGGCGGGGATACCTACTACGAAAACGGCGATCCCAGCGTCTCGCCCTCGGCTATCTCCGTCGCGTCGAGCGTCAATGACACGCTCTACAAAGGTCTGGAAATCACCACCGGCGATTCGAGCTATCCGTCGTATCCGCACGTTGCTCCCGCCAACGCCTCACAAGGCGGTGCGCTGGGCAGCTTTGGCCCCTACGCCTTGAGATTGGTCGGCGGGACGGGGAACAGCCAGGGTTGCAGTGTGGCCGACTATGCCGGTTTTGCGGGTGAGGCCGGGCTGATCGTCTGGAGCGCCGCGGCCTCCGGCTGCGGTTCCGGCGCCCGGATGACCAATGCCGTCAATGCCGGTGGCGTGGCGGGCCTGGTCGTCGTCAGCGCCAACCCGGCGGATTATCCCTTCATCAACCTGTCCTGCACCTATTCAGGCGGACCCTCGACGATCCCCTGCGTATCGATCACCGCGGTGGACGGCGCGCACCTCAGCGCCAACCCCGGCGCTTTTACCGTGCGTTTCGACAGCGATTTGACGGCTCCGTTGGCCGACAGCGTGGCCGACAAGCTCTCGGGCTTCAGCTCGCGTGGTCCGGCTATGGACGGCGGCGTCGGCCCGATCTACCTTAAGCCCGACGTCACCGCCCCCGGCGACATGATCTACTCGACTCGGGTCGGAACGGGCAATCAGGCCATCGGCGAAGGCGGTACTTCGATGGCTTCGCCGCACGTTACGGGTATGGTGGCGCTGCTGCGCCAGTTACATCCCACGTGGAGTGTCGCTGAGATCAAGGCGTTGGTGATGAACACCGCCACGCACGACCTCTGGACGGACATCAACCAGTCCGGCGACAACTACGGCGTCTCGCGCATCGGCGCGGGCCGCATCGACATCGCCAACGCGGTGGGGTCCAACGTGATCGCCTACAGCGCGACCGCGCCCGAACGGGTCAGCGTCTCGTTTGGCCTAGTCGAAGTGACCGATACGCTCACCCAGACCCAGACGATCACCGTCCGCAACCGGGGCACGACCACCCAACGTTACAACATCGGCATCCAGCAGATGAACGACGTCTCCGGGGCGCAGTTCACCGTGTCGCCGTCATCGATCCAGATTCCGGCAGGCGCGACGCGCACCCTGACGGTCCGGCTGACGGCCAACAAGGCCGACATGGTCGAGCCGCACGCGCCCGATCCCACCACGCCGGAAACGCAAGTCGGATATTTCGGCGCTCTACCGCGCAACTGGTTCGGCGAAGAAGGCGCTTACGTGGTGTTGGATGCGACCACGGCGACGCCCGATCTGCGGGTGCCGCTCTACGCAGTCGTCCGCCCGGCGTCCGACATGGCCGCCGAGTCCCCGCTGACCGCCGGACCCACGGCGACCGCCGGACCCACGGCACTGCCGACCCCGGTGGGC
>CAYRWY010000446.1:0-4834 GCA_964427955.1 uncultured Anaerolineaceae bacterium | reverse complement strand
CAAATCACTCTTTTGCATCACGGATGCGATGGCTTTTTGCCATTCATTTCCAACCGGATGGCAGGCTACAATCCGGCTGGCTTTGGGATCAATTTTCTCGCCCAGGGCGTGATCCAAAAGCTTCCGAATCACGCAGGCTGCCAGATCAGTGACAGAGATAGTTTGCCCATTTCGTGTAGCAAATAGTTGTCCAGAGGGAAGGCCAAGCTTAAATTCAGAAAATAAAAAATTCGGGTTTTCCCAACCATATTCCAGAGCAGTTTGACCGGCGATCCATTGATTATCCTGGCGCTGAAAGACCACCGTTGGAATTAAGGGGTTGAGAGTCCCATTTCTCACTGCGTTAGCTATGATCTTTTTTGAGTGCGGGACGGCATAAGCAATAGCAGAATTTGTTGTGCCAAAATCAAGACCGATATGGTTCTCATAGGATGTCATGAATGTGAAATATCCATTTTCATCGATGTTTCAGGCGATGGGTTTGAGATCATACGCTAGTTTGGTCTATCGCAGCAGATTTAACTTTTGTTTGAGTTGTTCGATTTCGCGTTCGTCCATAGCTTTGGCCTGCCTCAAGAGGTGCAACTGGTGCTCTAGAACCTTAGCTCGTACTCTAAAACGCCCCAAAAACAAAGCCTGGACGACTGATATAACGATTAGAATTCCTGTCAATACTACCCAGATCGTCATAGCTTATCTTCACTCTCATTGATCTTCATAAAAAGTTGCCAGGGGTGCTTATAATTTACCGCATGATGAATATTCCAACATGGTTCGGAGTATAGCACCCCTGTGCAATTCTAGTCATTGGCGCGTGAGCGCTACTCCCACTCGATGGTGGCGGGCGGCTTGGTCGTCACGTCGTACAGCACGCGGTTGACGCCCTTGACTTCGTTCACGATTCGGCTGCTGACACGCGCCAGCAGGTCCGGATCGAGCCGCGCCCAATCCGCCGTCATGAAGTCGCTGGTGGTCACAGCCCGCAGCGAAATCACCTCGTCGTAGGTGCGGTCGTCGCCCATCACGCCGACGCTGCGCACCGGCAGCAGCACGGCGAACGCCTGCGCCGTGCCCTCGCGCAGCAGGCCCGCCGCGTCGAGTTCGCTGGTGAAGATGGCATCCGCCGCGCGCAGCGTTTCCAGCCGCTCCCAGGTGATCGCGCCGATGCAGCGCACGCCCAGTCCCGGACCGGGGAAAGGCTGCCGCCACACGATCTCGTCCGGGATGCCGAGCGCCGTCCCGACCTTGCGCACCTCGTCTTTGAACAGGTCGCGCAGCGGCTCGATCAGCTTCGATTTGAAGTGATCGGGCAGGCCGCCGACGTTGTGATGCGACTTGATGCGCTTCGCGCCGGGGCGTCCGGTCCCCGCGCTCTCGATCACGTCGGGATAGATCGTGCCCTGCGCCAGCCAATCCAGTTGGCCCTGCCGCAGGGCTTCGCGCTCGAACACGTCCGCAAAGGTTTTGCCGATGATCTGGCGCTTGGCCTCGGGATCAGTTGTGTCTTTCAAGGCGTCGAGGAATTCTTCGGTGGCATCGACGGCGGCCAGATGGGTCCAGCCCAGCTTGCGGCCCAGCCCGATCACGTTGTCCGCCTCGCCCTGGCGCAGCATCCCGTGGTTGACGAAGACGGCCACCAGTTGATCGCCCACCGCGCGGTGGATTAGTTCTCCGGCGACGGACGAATCGACCCCGCCACTCATGCCGAGCAGCACGCGGCCCGATCCGGCCTGTTCGCGAATCGACTGGATGGCGGCCTCGATGAAATGGGTGGGCGTCCAGTCGGTGGACGCGGCGCAGACATCGATCACGAAATTGCGCAGAATGTCCAACCCGTGAGTGGTATGGGAGACTTCCGGGTGGAACTGCACGCCGTAGATCGGGCGGGCGGGATCCCCCATCGCGGCGTAAGGGGCGTTGTCGGAGGAGGCCATGCTCACGAACTGATCCGGCGGGCGCTCGATGCGGTCGCCATGACTCATCCACACCGTCTGCACGGCGTCCAGCCCGGCGAACAGCGCGCCCGGCCCGGCGATGCGGAGTTCGGTCATGCCGTATTCGCGCTGGACGGCTCCGGCGACTTTGCCGCCCAGGGCGTGGGTGATCAACTGCATCCCGTAGCAAATGCCCAGCACGGGCCGCTGACAGTCCAGCACCCAGCCCGGCAGGGTCGGCGCGCCCGGCTCATAGACGCTGAACGGGCTGCCGGAGAGGATCACGCCGCGAAAATCGGGAACGGCCTCCTGGGCCTGCGCCAGCGTGGCCGTGTAGGGCACCATCGCCGCGAAAACGCCCAGCTCGCGCACCCGGCGGGCGATCAACTGGGCGGTCTGCGAGCCGAAGTCCAGAATGGCGATCCCGCCGCTCTTGAGCGACATCGCTAGATCTCCACGCCGCGCGGCGGATCACCGGCGAATTCGACGTGGTGCTCGTCGAGGTGGGTGATCGTGACCAACGCCTCGACCGGGACGCCGTAGCGGCTCTCCAGTTTTTCGCGCCCGCCCGCGAAGGCTTTTTCGACCACGACGGCGATCCCGACCAGCGTGCATTTGGCCTGGTTGACCATGCGCGCCAGCGAGTAGAGGGTCTTGCCGGATGCCAAAAAGTCGTCCACGATCAGCACGCGATCCCCGGCGGGCAGATATTCCGCCGCGACCATCAGGCTGACCTCGCCGCCGTGCGTGGCGCTGGGAGCCGTCTCCAGGAAGATCGGGCCGTACATGGTCAGCGGCTTGTGCTTGCGCGCGTAGACCATCGGCACGCCCAGGGCGATGCTGGTCATCAGCGCGGGTGCGATGCCGGACACTTCGGCGGTCAGCACGCGGGTTGGCTGCTGGTCGCGGAACCGGTTGGCGATCTCCTGGCCCATCTGGAGTGCCAGATCGGGATAAATCTGGTGATTGAGGATGCTGTCGATCTTCAGAATCCCCTCACCCATGTAACGTCCTTCGGCGCGAATGCGGTCTTTGAGTGCCTGCATAGCGTTTTTGCTCCTTAATGTGATTGAGAAGGTCGATAAACTGGCTCGTTGTCAGCTAACAACTCAAGTAACTGACGGGCCACGTAAACACGATTACGCTGCTGACCGGTGATTTCTTCCAAAATATTCACTTTTCCCAATTGTTCGATGGCCCGCTGAGCGGTGGGAAAAGAGATTTTGGCATATTTCATAACTTGCTGCGTTGTCAGGTAAGGGCTAGTAAAGACAAGATCAAGCACGGCCAGGATGGACGAAGACGCCCTGGCAGCCTGTAGTTTTTGGCGATACTGCTCCCGTTGATCCACAATGCGCTTGGCGCTTTCTTTGGCATGGTTACTTTGAACGGTAACGCCACGCAAAAAGAATTGGAGCCATTTTCCCCAGTCTCCGTCACGACTGACAGCCAAGAGGTAATCGTAATATTCCTGGCGGTACTTTTCAAAGTAGGCGCTGAGATAGAGGAGAGGATACGGAAGTGCTTGCCGTTCGCACAGAAATAATGTGATAAGCAGTCGCCCCATTCGACCATTGCCATCTAGGAATGGATGAATTGTTTCAAATTGATAGTGGATTAGGGCCACCTGGACCAAGAGAGGTAAGCTGGTTCGATCATGCAGAAAAAGCTCCCATTCGCCAAGCACCCGCATGAGTTCCTGAGGTGGTGGCGGCACGAATGTCGCCTCGTTAAGAGTGCAGCCTGCCGATCCAATCCAGTTTTGCGTCCTTCGGAATTCGCCAGGAGTGTTATGAGGGATGCCGCCTCGCACGCCGACCATCAGTCGTTCGTGGAGTTCCGTGACCAACCGTAGGCTGAGGGGCAAAGTTTTTAAGCGTTCTAAGCCGTAATTTAGGGCTGAAAGATAATTACTGACTTCTTTAAGGTCGCTACTGGGACGGGGTTTTTCTGAGGCCGCTTCAAAGTAGAATAATTCTGAAAGAGAAGCCTGAGTGCCCTCAATACGCGAACTTGCGATGGCTTCCAATCTCGTATAAGGAATGACAAGAAAACTAGGATTAGGAACCAAGTAGCCTATACCGGCCAGTTGGCCTAAAGCGCGTTCAGCCTCAGAAACAAGTTGAAGCAAATCCATACCGATCGGTTCGAGTTTGGGGGGTAATGGATGGGGAATGAAAGCATGATACCGTTGGGGCGTTTGAACAATTTGGCCAGATGGGCTGTGCTGAAAGGCTTCAATATCCATGGTGGATTTTCACTTATTAAAGCGATCTTGAATAACGATACGCGCTATTAAAAAAAAAGCCAAAAACTTTAATAACGCCTGTATCTTTGAACATAAAATCAGCCAGTAAAAAGGGTAAGGGCGACTGACTGTGCCCCTACCCCAATAGGCGATCAATGTTTCTCGAACGTGGTGCCGAGCGCGCGCGGCGGGGCGGCTCGCAGGAACCGCCGCACGGTCGGCCTCAGACTGTTCGGCGTGTAGCGCACGACTTTGTCGAGCACGCCGCTGGTGGTAAACAGCAGCGTCAGGATCATCAGGAACCAGGGCAGCATATTGACGATCTGCGCCGGGAGGTTGATCACATTCGAGTCTTGTAGATCAATCGCGACCGAGCGCAGCCCGACGATCAGATACGCGCCAAGCGCGACCCGTCCCGGTACCCACAGCCCGAAGATCACGATGGCCAGCGCGATCCAGCCTTCGCCGCTCAGGTCTTCTTTCCAGCCCAGCTTGACCGACAGCGAATAGGTCGCCCCGGCCAGCCCGACCAGCGCCCCGCCCGCCAGCGTGTACAGGTAGCGCAGGCGGTTGACCGGCGTCCCGCGCGCGAAGGCGGCTTCGGGCTGCTCGCCGATGCTGCGCAGGGTCAGGCCGGGCCGCGTGCGGTAGA
>CAYRWY010000445.1:0-4860 GCA_964427955.1 uncultured Anaerolineaceae bacterium | reverse complement strand
ATTAGCCCCCAGCAAAGGTTTGATACAGCAGGTAAAGGTTCAACAAGATGATGACCGCCGAAACCAGGGCCGCCAGGGCGTTGGTCAGGCGGCTGTTGACCAGCACGCCCATCAGATCGCGCCGACGGGTGAACATCACCAGCGGGATCACAGCAAACGGCAGGCCGAAACTGAGCACCACCTGGCTGATCACCAGCGTGCGCGTGGGATCGACGCCGATCATGATCACCACCAGCGAGGGCACCATCGTCACCAACCGGCGCAGCCAGGGCGCGATGTGGCGGTGCAAAAAGCCCTGCATGATCACCTGTCCGGCCATCGTGCCGACCGTCGCCGACGACAGCCCCGACGCCAGCAGCGACAGGGCGAAGATCGAACTCGACGCCCGCCCCAAGAGCGGCTCCAATGTCTGGTGGGCTTCCTCAATGGTCCCGATGTGAGTCAGCCCCGTCTTGTGGAAGGTCGAAGCGGCCATGATCAGCATCGCCGCGTTCAGCACGCTGGCCAGGCCCATCGCGACCACGACGTCGATCACCTCGAAATGAAACAGGCGGCGCAGTTGGACCGGGTCCTTGACGATGATCCGTTTCTGTGTCAGGGCCGAATGCAGGAAGATCGCGTGCGGCATGACCGTCGCGCCCAGGATGCCCGTCGCCAGCAGCACACTCTCCGCGCCGGAAAACTGTGGGACCACCGCGTGAAAGGCCACCTGGCCCCAGTCGGGACGATCCAGCACCGTCTCGATCAGGTAGCTGACGGCCACCACGCTGATCAGCCCGGTGATCACGGCTTCGAGCGGGCGAAAGCCGCGCTCCTCCAGCCCCAGGATCAGGAAGGTGGTGATCGCCGTCAGAATGGCCGCCAACCAGAGTGGGATGCCAAACAACAGGTTGAAGCCCAGCGCCGCGCCCAAAAACTCCGCGAGATCGGTCGCCATCGCGACGATCTCCATCAGCGCCCACATGAACCAGACCACCGGCGCGGGGAAATGCGCCCGGCAGTGTTCCGCCAGATTCAGTCCCGTCGCGATCCCCAGCTTGGCCGAGAGGGTCTGCACCAGCATAGCCATCAGGTTGCTGCTGACGATCACCCACAGCAGCAGATAGCCAAAGCGCGCCCCACCCTGGATGTTGGTCGCGAAGTTACCGGGATCGACATAGGCTACGCTGGCGACGAACGCGGGTCCCAGGAACGGCATGATCTGGGCCAACCGCCCGCGCTTGCTATAGCCGGTCAAAATTTCGGTTGCACTACGAATCGTCTGCTCGTCATTCATACGTTACCCTAACGCCACGTCGAGAATCATCATAATCACAAAGCCAAACATCACGCCCAGGGTCGCTACGTGCTCGTGGCCATTACCCTGCGATTCGGGGATCACTTCTTCCACCACGACGAAGATCATGGCGCCCGCCGCAAAGGCCAGCGCATAAGGCAGCAGCGGATCGGCCACGATCACGGCGGCAGCGCCGATCACCCCGGCCACCGGCTCGACCAGGGCCGACAACTGCCCGTACCAGAAGCTCTTGAGGCGCGACATCCCCTCGCCACGCAGCGGCATGGCCACGGCCAGCCCTTCGGGGAAATTCTGAATCCCGATGCCCAGCGCCAGCGCCACCGCGCCCGCGACGGTGGTCGAGCTGTCGCCGTGGGCAATCGCGCCGAACGCCACGCCGACCGCCAGCCCTTCGGGGATGTTGTGCAGCGTAATCGCCAGCACCAGCAGGATCACGCGCCGCCAGTGGGTATGCACCCCTTCGGCGTGATCCATCGACTGGCCCATGTGCAGGTGCGGCAGCACGTAGTCCAGCCCGCGCAGGAAAATCCCACCCAGCAGGAAGCCGACCGCCGCCGGAAGCCAGCCCGGAATGCCATCCGCCTCGGCCATCTCAATCGCCGGTGACAGCAGCGACCAATAGCTGGCGGCGATCATCACCCCGGCGGCAAAGCCCAACATGCCATCCAACAGCTTGCGGTTGTATTTCTGGGTGGCGAAGACCCCGGCAGCGCCGAGCGCCGTCATTCCCCAGGTAAAGCCGGTCGCCATCAAGGTCTGGACGACGGCGGGCAAATCCTCAAAAAAGCTCATCAACGCATCCTCGCAAAAAAGATTAAGATTTGACGCAGGCCGGGTTCTGAACATCAGAGTTTACGCAATTTGGGATATTTTTCCTAATCGAATTTGCATAAAGATCATTGCCAGCCCACCCGGTTTGGCGTAATAATAAGCCCCTCGATTTTGAGAAAGGTGACACGATGGCACGTTTTGCGGTTCTGGCCGACATCCACGGCAACCTGCCCGCGCTCGAAGCGGTCATGGCCGATCTGCGCACCGTCGCGCCGGACCGGGTGATCGTCGCCGGGGACGTCGTCAACCGGGGACCGCAGAGCAAAGAATGCGTGCAGGCCATCCGGGCGACCGGCTGGCCGGTGCTCTTCGGCAACCACGAAGAATACGTGCTCAAATACGTCGATCACCTGGCGTCGCCGGACTGGTACGGCGAGTCGTGGCGGCCCTTCTTGCAGGTCGTCGAGGAACTGGACGCCGACGAGATCGCCTACTTCCGCACCCTGCCCCACTTTCTGATCGTGGATGCGCCGAACCTGCCGCCGATCCGGGTGGTGCACGGCAGTCCGCGCGCGCTGAACGACGGTTACGGCCCCTGGCAGACGGAAGCCCACCTGCTGGAATCGGCCCACCTGGCCCCGGAGACGATCCAGATCGGCGCGCACACCCACCGCGCCATGAACCGGCGGCTGGGGGATCGCTGGCTGCTGAACACGGGATCGGTCGGCGCCCCGTTCAACGGCAATCCGTGCGCGCAGTACCTCGTGATGACGGCGCAGAACGGCACGTGGCAGGCCGACTTCCGCTGTGTGCCCTACGACCGGGCGCGCACCTATGCCGCCTGGGACCGCACCGGCTACCTGGGGCACAGCACCACCGGGCAGATCTTCAAGTTGGAGGTCGAAACGGCGACCTACCATTACTATCCGTACATTGATTTCTGCAAAGCGAACGCCCTGGACGAGATGCAGATGAGCAGCTTCGACGCCTACCGCGCCGCCGTGCGCGACTTGACCCCCGGACGCGCGCGCCCGGCCTGGGTCCAGTACGATCCGAATGCACCGGTTCTGGAGGAACACTCGTGAGCCGCCTCAAGCTCAAACGCTTCCGCGTCAAGCCGCCGCTGCCGGAGGTGCAGGCGACCTACCTGCGCGACTACGATCCGGCCCAGGTTTACCACCTGCCGCACGAGGTCCCGCCGATCTCGTCTCCGGCGCTGTTCGGCAACGATCACCCGCTCTCACTCGATCTGGGCTGCGGGCGCGGGGATTTTCTGATCACCCAGGCGGCGGAGCACCCGGCGGAGAATTTCGTCGGGATCGACTGGCACCTGAAATCGCTGTGGGATGCCATGCACAAGGCGCAGCGCGCGACACTGGATAACGTGCGGCTGATCAAGGTGGATTTTCGTCTGGCGCTGACCATCGTGCCGGACGAGTCGGTTCGCGAGGTCTTCCTGCTGTTCCCGCCGCCGATGCTGCTGCACAAGCGGATCAACGCCGATCCGCTGCCCGAACCGCTCCTGCCGCAGATTCACCGGGTTTTGGCCCCCGGCGGGTGGTTCCACTTCGTGACGGATCACCCGGAGTATTTCGAGATCAAGCGTGCGCTGATCGAGGGATCGGGGTTGTTCACCCTGGAGGCCGAATCCCAGGCGTTCGAGGGGGGGATCACCTGGTTCCAGCGGTTCTGGGAAGGTCACTCGATTGAGTCGAAGCGGCTGGCGTGCCGGAAGCAGTAGCGGTCAGTTAACAGCTATCAGCTAACGCAGTGGATGCGTTCGTGGTGTGGTCTGCTCTCCAGCCGTCGGGCACGGCGCGGAGAAGCTGCTTGCTGCGCCCTGTTTTGACCCCTCCCCAGGCAAATTGGCTAGGCGTTACCCACCAGCATTGAGAACGGGGATTTTTGAGAGAGATTTCCGATTCTCAAAAATCGGGCGCAGCAAGCGGCGCCCCTACCGACGGTTCCCCCTCGCCACTTCATCATACAAGGGTGAGGTCAAACACCCTGAAACCGCGTTTCAGTCTCCGACAGTTTTTGAACGGGTAGGGGCGGACCCATGTGTCCCCCCGCGGGAGCACACGCTGGTGCTCCCCTACGAGTCTTCCCATTTAGTGTCGGGCGATGAAGAAACCGGGTGGAGAGGGGCTATTCGGTCAGGGGAGAGGCTTCTGCCGCCAGGCGCACCGCCGCGACGGCCAGCCCGACCAGCATCCATTCCAGGGCCATCGTCGCCTGGAACTCGTCGATCTTGAAGTAGAAGTGATCGAACATCCCGCCGCACAGCAGCCCGACGATCCCCGCCAGCAGCCCTAACCAGATGTCGCCGATCAGCGGATTCGCCCGAATCTGCCGGTAGTGGGCGGCGCTGTAGCCGAACACGCTGCCCATCAGGATCAGATAGCCCGCCAGCCCGACCAGCCCGGCGCTGGACGCAATCGTCAGGTAGGTGTTCGCCACGCCGAGATACAGGTCGATCTCCGGCGTGCCGGAAAAGCCCACGCCCATGACCGGATAACGCTCGATCAGGTGCAGGGCGTCCTTATATTCGCCCCAGCGCATCTGCGTCTCGACATCCTGGTTGTTCAGCCCCGCTTCGATCTTATCGATGTAACGCTGCGTCGGCGGCAGGAAGAAGGCCAGCACCACGGCAACAGCCATCAGCACCAGCAGGCGGCGGTAGCGGATCACGGCGATGAAGGCGAAGGCCGCCATCAGCGACAGCATCGAGCCGCGCGAGTCGGTCAGGAACAGCGCCAACACGATCAGCCCCAGGCAGCCCGCCATGATCC
>CAYRWY010000444.1:0-4861 GCA_964427955.1 uncultured Anaerolineaceae bacterium | reverse complement strand
ATCGTCGCCATGCTCTCCTGCGGCCCGACCGCCACGGCCAGGTAGCGGCAGTCCAGCGACCAATCCAGCGCGACCGTGTAATCCAGGTTGGTGGCGACTTCCTGCACCGTCTGCCCGGTGGACCAATCCACCAGCGTCAGGCGGCGACTCTGCGGTTCGTAGCGTGGAAACAAATTGGGGCGGTAATACACGCCGTCCCGCTGGGAGCAAAAGACCGGCACATCGTCCTGCGCGCGCGCTGCCGGTTGGCTTCCGAACAAGCACAGTAAACTCACGATCAGGACCAGGATCAGAATACCCATCTTGCGCATAAATTCCCCCTTGGATGGTTGTACTTGATCCTATTCTAGTGCCTGGCCTCCTCAGCCTACCGGACGCGGGATCGCTGTCTCCCCCACGCTCCAGTAACGAACTCTGCATTCCCTCTACGGGGGACTGATGCGATCCTGATGAAACAAGCTCAATACCTGGCACGCCAGGAAAGGCTCAAGGCAGAAGTTCGAGGTAATCGCAGTGCTGCGGGCGGAAAATCGAAAAATCGCGGTGGTCAAAGGTATAGACACGGGTGATATGCAGACGCTCGCTCAGCGCCATAATCGCCGCGTCGGTGAAATCAAACGCTGCATCCTGATACTGCTCCATGATCTGCTGCATTCGGAACATGTCCGGTTCAGTGAGCGCCTGGATCTCAAACGCAGCGCGAGTGCGAGCAAAGACCTGGATCGCACGAGGGTAACTGATCCGTACCATTGTCATATAAAACAACTCAGTGAGCACCGGTGCGGCGACAACACAGTTTTCCTGGCGCAGCGCCGGTAGAGCACGACTGGCCGCCGTATGGTTGGCGTCCCTGGCGAAAGCCAAAGCCAAAAGCAGACTGGTATCAACGAGAACGGCCATATTTCTTCTCGTAATAGCCGCTCATCGTCTCATGGACGGTCGTGGAAAGGTCGGTCACGTCGTCGTCAAACGCGCCATCCAGGGCTGTTAACGCTTCGGACCGGGCCGCGTACAACTCCAGCAGCGACGCCAGCACGGCCTCAACCGGGCGGCCTTCGCGCCGGGCGATCTCCTGCAAACGCTCAGCCAGATCGTGCTCAATAACGACTTGAGACATGTGGAAGCCTCCTGCCATGTTTACCAGAGATCATAGCGCAGGATCAGCCCGTCCCCAAGTGTCAACCCTCCCCACGGCAAGCCTACGCTCCCCTGATAAAACCGCGCGGCGCCCGTCAAATCCCGTACAATACCCCCTGGACCGACTAGCTCAGGAGCGCTGCATGAACGACATCAGACCCACCCTCTACCTGATCGCCGACGAAATGCGCGGTATGGCGTCGATGGGCAAGTATTTCGCGCACAACGTCTACGAGGTCGAACGCGCCCACCGCATCATGGACCTCGCCGTGCGAATCGCCGCTCTGGCCGACGACGCGCCGCAGGACGAGGTCCGGGCGATCTTCGAGCAGGAACCCTGGCAGCGTTTTTCGCCTGCCATCGGCGTCGAGGCGGCGGTATTTAACCCGCAGGGCGACCTCCTGCTGATCCAGCGGCGCGACAACCAGCGCTGGGCCATGCCCGGCGGTGTGGCGGAAGTCGGCCAGACGGCGGCGGAAGCAGTGCTGCGCGAATTGTGGGAAGAAGCCGGGCTGCGCGGGCGGGTCCGGCAGTTGGTGGCGCTGTTCGACGGGCGCTACTGGGGCACGCAGAGCAAAGTCCATCTCTGGATTATGGTCTTCCGAGTCGAATGCGACGATCTCACGCCCCGGCCTGGGCTGGAAGCCCTCGACGCGCAGTTTTTCGCCCGCGATCACCTTCCGGGGGCCATGCACGAGGGGCACAGCCAGCGCATCGCCCAGGTCTTCGAAGTCCTGGACGGCGCCACCTATTTCGATCCGGCCAGTTCCACCGAGGGACCGCTGCCTATGTTCCAGCGGTCAGAGGTCTGAATGCTCCCGGCACCCGAATATTTGTTTCTCGGCACCAAAAGCGTTAAGTTTAAAATAAGTTTACTGGAAACGTTTCGACGTACCGCAGAAAGATCATGACCGCCAAAGAAACGATGCCGCCCGAAATGCACGACAGCGGGCTGGCCGCCGCTGCGACGACCACTCCCCGCCCCTTGATCCGCCGCCCCAGCCATCTCGCGCAGGGGTTCCGCGCCCTCCACAACTACAATTACCGCCTGTTCTGGATCGGCCAGTTGATCTCGATCACCGGCACCTGGATGCAGACCACGGCGCAGGCGTGGCTGGTGCTCAAGCTGACCGACTCGCCCCTGGCACTGGGGGAAGTCACGGTGCTGCAATTCCTGCCCGTGACGCTGCTCTCCCTGTACGGTGGCGTGCTGGCCGACCGGCTGCGCAAGCATCGCGCCCTGTTGTTCACGCAGAGTGCCGCCCTGATCCAGGCGGCGATCTTTGGCCTCCTGGTCGCGACCGGCGTGATCCAGCTCTGGCACATCTACCTGTTGGCCGCCATTCAAGGGCTGATCAACGCCATCGACGTGCCGGTCCGGCAGTCGTTCGTGGTGGAGATGGTTGGGCGTGAAGACCTTTCGAACGCGGTCGCCCTCAACTCGTCCGAGTTCAACGCCGCGCGCATCCTGGGGCCATCAATAGCCGGGCTGATCATCGACCAGATCGGGATCGCGCCCACCCTGTTCCTGAACGCCTTCAGCTATCTGGCGGTGATCGGCGGGCTGATGTTGATGGACCAGCAGCAGCTCCACGTCGTCCCCGCCGTCAAGCTGGGATCGGTCAACAAGCGCCTGGTGGAAGGGGTGAAGTTTGCCCGGCATACGCCGGTGATCCTGGCAGTATTGATCGCTGTGGGATTTGTCGGCACCTTCAGTTACAACTTCACCATCGTCCTGCCGTTGATCGCCCGCTTCGTGCTGGACACCAACGCCACCGGCTTCGGGTCGCTGGGGTCGTTCCTCGGCATTGGGTCGCTGGTGGCGGCGCTGCTGACGGCCTACATCAGCGGCGTCAACATGCGGCGGTTGTTGATCGGCGCGGGCGCGTTCAGCATCATTTCCGGCGCGCTGGCGCTCTCGCAAGTCTTCGCCCTGTCCGCGGTGCTGCTGATCGCGCTAGGCTTCGCCGGGATCACCTTTGCCGTCTCGGCCAACACGCTGCTGCAATTGAATTCGCCGGACGCGCTGCGAGGCCGGATCATGGGCCTCTATACCCTGCTGTTTTCGGGCAGCACCCCCATCGGCGGCTACCTGATCGGTGTGCTGTCGGACAAGTTCGGCGTGCAGGCGGCGCTGCTGATCTGCGCCATCCTCTCGCTGATCGGGGTGATCCTGGCCGTAGTCTACTATCACCGGGCGACTTCCCTCCATTCGGACCAGCCGGTAACCGCCCGGTAGGCATTCATCCCTGTCTTTCCTATCACTAGCGATATTGTTGGCGCCCCCCACCCCAAACCTCTCCCCCATAAAGAGGGAGAGGCTTCAAAGCAAATTTTTCTCCCTTCCCCATCTGTGGGGGAAGGGCAGGGGATGGGGGTAACATTTCAGCGTGACTTATCAAATGGCTTCTTACCCGCAACCTTGCTTTTAATCCTATCCCGCTCGCTCATTTGTTCAGTGTCCGGTCGCTAGGAGGTTGGTCTCAATCTGGCAAACTCCCCAAGACTTGTTGCATCTCGTTTTTGTATTCTCGAAATGCCATACGCCCTTGTTCGGTAAGACGAATCATTGTGTGCGGTTTTTTACCTTTGAATTCCTTTTGAACAGAAACATATTCCGCTTCTTCAAGCTTACTCAGATGGGTGGACAGATTGCCCCACGTCAACCCAGTGAGGCGCATCAGGTAGACAAAATCAGTGCTTTCGACCACATACAGGTATGTCATCACCATGAGACGGGCTGGGGCATGGATTATTTGATCGATGTGTGCCAACGGATGACTCTCGGCTTGTTCACCGGACAAGTCGGGCATATCAGGCTCCCTTCATCGGCGGTTCTTCCGCAGGAACGGGAACTTCGTACATAAGGCGAACAAATTGAAACAGCCCGCTCAGAATAATGACACCAGAAGCAAAGCCAAAGGTAATCGGGAACCCGTGATGCGGTGCGCTGAATTCCTGATATAACCACTCCCCTCCTAGCGGAGCCAACGCCAGCACTCCACCATACCAATAGAGACGAACCAGGTCCAACCAGTATGCGCCCGAACAGAAAAAGAGCAAGATCCCCCCGCCCAACAGAAACGGCGCAACGCTCCATGCTGGTTCGCGGTGCTGTGAGACCCCCAACCCCAGCCCCAACACAACCACATTCGTCACAACCAACAAAGCAGTCAACCGGGACAGCCGAGCCTTACGCCAGGGACCGAATTCCACTACTCCAATCCTGGGGATGGTCACCCGCTGCCTGAGAATCCGAACCCCCAGCCAGATCAGTGCCCAGAAGGGAAGAAAAACCATCGAGCTCCAAAAGTCTCCCATGCCTGCGTCGCTTAACAAAGGAGCTATCGCAAACATGATAGCGACACAGCCAATACGAATATCGAGGAGACCATCCTGAAAGGAGCCAGTAAAAGCTCTCCGCTCCGCCTCTCTCAAAGTGACACCTTGAGACACCTCAAACTCTCCTTTGGGTTTAGATTTATCGAATTCAGAGTGCTTTGTAAAACAAAGTACTCTGAATAAAATATACTATTGAAAAGCTCAGGTGTCAAGGAGTTGAGTGGCAACCATGCAGTAATAGCCCAAAGAAGCGTATTACTGATCCTTGCATAAATAGCTAAACTTTTTGCCAGGGAGATTTACCTCACCCCTGACCCCTCTCCAAAGTTGGAGAGGGGAACAAGCCCGTTTTCTCCCCTCTCCAGCTTGCCTGGGGAGGGGC
>CAYRWY010000443.1:0-4862 GCA_964427955.1 uncultured Anaerolineaceae bacterium | reverse complement strand
GATGACCGTCGCTCAAGACCGGCTGGCGATCCCTTTGCCGATGGACGCGCTCGCGGCCTTTTGCCAGCGCTGGCAAATTGTGGAACTGGCCGTGTTTGGATCGATCCTGCGGGATGATTTTGGTCCGGGCAGTGACGTCGATTTGTTGGCGACATATGCGGCTGATAGTCACCGGTCGCTTGACGACCTGTTGAAGATGCAGGACGAGATCGAGCGGCTTTTCGGGCGCGCGGTGGATCTGGTCAACCGCCGGAATATTGAGCGCAGCCGGAATTACATTCGACGCAAGGAAATCTTGAACTCGGCCAGGGTGATTTATGTCGCGCGATCTGGCGTATCTGCTTGACATCCTAAATCAAGCGCGGCTGGCTCAAGATTTCGCTCGTGAACTTGATCGGGCAACTTTTGATCAAGACATCATGCGACAGTACGCCGTGACCCGCTGTATCGAGATTATCGGCGAAGCAGCGCGCAGGATTTCAGAAGAATTCAGGACGGAGCATCCTGAAATATCCTGGAAAAACATGATCGGGATGCGAAGCCGGTTGATCCACAACTATGATGAAATTGATCTTGATGTAGTATGGGACGTACTTCAGCACGATATACCGAAGTTGATCACCCAGGTGGAGCCGCTGGTCCCACCTGAAGAGGGACAATAGAACAGGTTGTAACCTCTTCTAAGGAGGCTTAATGGTCATTACGTTTAGTGGTGTTTTGACGGGCATTCTGCTCACCCCGGTGATCGGCGCGATCATCATCCTGCTGCTGAACAAAGAGTCGAAAGAGCAGGCCAGGATCATCGCGGCGATGTCCACCGGGATTGCCCTGGTGCTGGCGCTGGGCGTGTTCCTCGGCTACAACGTGGACGCGGCCAAGGCGGCGGGCGACCAGGGTAATATGTATTTCGCCTTTGAAGATCACGTCAAATGGATCGAGTCGGTGGGCATTAGCTGGCACCTGGGCGTGGATGGCATCAGCGCCCCGATGGTGCTGCTGACCGCCATCGCCGGGTTCTGCGGCGTCTTGATCTCGTGGGGCATTCAGGATCGCACCCGCGAGTTTATGGCCTTCTTCCTGCTGCTGGTAGCGGGCGTGTTCGGGGTGTTCATGGCCGTGGATATGTTCGTGCTGTTCTTCTTCTACGAACTGGCCATCTTCCCCATGTACTTCCTGATCGTGATCTGGGGCTGGGCGCAGACCCGCCAGTACGCCGCCATGAAGCTGACGCTGTACATCCTGGTCGGCTCGGTCGTGGCGCTGATCGGGCTGCTGGCGATCTACTTCAAGGCGGGACCCTGGCTGGTCGAAAACCACGTCACGTCGCATTACAGCTTCGATTTCCAGGACCTGTATGCGGCCATGCGCGGGGGCGCGTTCGATACCAAGTTCTCCGGCTCGCTGCCCGATGCGGCGACGACGGCCAAGCTGTGGTTCCCGGCGATCTTCATCGGCTTCGGCGTGCTGGCCGGTATCTGGCCGTTCCACAACTGGAGTCCCGATGGCCATGTGGCCGCCCCGACCGCCGTCTCGATGATCCATGCGGGCGTCTTGATGAAGCTGGGCGCGTTCGCGGCGCTGCGCGTCGGCGTGGAACTGCTGCCCGAAGGCGCGAAAGTTCATCTGCCCTGGATCATCTTCCTGACGCTGGTCAACGTGGTCTACGGCGCTTTCATCGCCATGCGCCAGCGTGATTTCAAGTACGTCATCGGCTTCAGCTCGGTCAGCCATATGGGGCTGGTCAGCATGGGCTTCGCGACCATGAACCTGACCGGCATGACCGGCGCGGGTCTGCAAATGTTCAGCCACGGCGTGATGACGGCTCTCTTCTTCGCCTGCGTCGGCATGGTCTACGACCGCGCGCACACCCGCGATATTCCCAGCCTGGGCGGGTTCGCGCAGAAGCTGCCCTGGGTGGCGGTGGCGTTCATCATCGGCGGCTTCGTCAGCATGGGGATGCCCGGCCTGAGCGGGTTCGTCGCCGAACTCCCGATCTTCATCGGGCTGTGGAAGGGTCCGGTCTTCGATCCGGCGCCCGGGTGGTTCCATCACTTCAGCTACTACGCCTACATCGCTCCCATTGCCGCCATCGGCATCCTGGTCACAGCGGCGTACGTGCTGCGCGTCGTCGGGCAGGTCTTCTTCGGCGACTTCGACGAGGAACGCTTCCCGCATATTACGGCCATCACGATCTACGACAAGATCGCGCTGATCTTCCTGACGTTCTGGCTGGTGCTGTTGGGGGTCTATCCCCGGCTGATGGCCCCGATGATCGAATCGGCTTTCAACCCCATTGTGAAACTTATGGGAGGCTAGCTTGACTTTCTCAACGGACGCCCAGGCGAGCGTAATCGCTATCCTTCCTGAAATGCTCATGACGCTGCTGGCCGTCGTGGTGCTGGCGCTGGACCTGATCTGGCGCAAAAAGCAGCGCCTCGAACTTGGCTACGTGGCAGGGTTTGGTCTGCTGGCGATTGCTGCCGTGATCTGGCTGTTTGGCACGCCGCAGCAGAGCGGCAAATTGTCCGACCAACTGCTGTTGGGCGGCATGATCCGGCATGACGATCTGGCGCAGATTTTCCGCGTGATGGTGATCATGGCGGGCGGCTTGAGCTGCCTGGTCACGATGGGCGTGGAGCGGCTGCGCACGCGGGGCGACTTCTACGCCCTGCTGATCGTCTCGGTGATCGGCGCCAGCCTGACGGTGGCCGCCGCGGACCTGATCATGATCTTCCTGGCGCTGGAGACGCTCTCGATCACGCTCTATCTGCTGGCGGGCTACCTGCGCGGCGACGACCGGAGCACCGAAGCGGGTCTCAAATACTTTTTGTTTGGCGCGGTCGCGTCGGCCTTTTCGCTGTATGGTCTTTCGCTGGTGTATGGATTTACGGGGCAGACCAATATTTACTGGCTCGGCAGGGTTCTCGCGACGGGCGGTTTCAACGATCCGCCGGTGCTGATCGCGCTGACGCTGGTGATCGTCGGCCTGGGCTTCAAGATCAGCGCCGTGCCGTTCCACTTCTGGACGCCGGACGTCTACGAAGGCGCGCCTACGCCGATCACCGCGTTGTTGAGCACGGCCAGCAAAGCGGCCAGCTTCGGACTGCTGCTGCGCTTCTTGCCGGCGGTCTTCCCTCCGGCGAGCCTGATCGTCAGCGTGCAGCAGGGCGTGAAGGATTACAGCGAGTTTTGGGTGGAACTGGCGGCGGTGCTGGCGGTGCTGTCGATGACGCTCGGCAACCTGTTGGCGCTGGTGCAGGGCAATATCAAGCGCCTGCTGGCTTATTCGACCATCGCGCACGCCGGGTACGTGCTGATGGGCGTGGCTGCTATCTCGACCGATCACAGCGGTGACGGCGCGGCGGCGGTGACCTTCTACATGTTCATCTACGTGCTGACCAACATCCTGGCCTTCGGCGTCGTGATCCTGTTCGCCAACGCCACCGGCAGCGACAATATCCGCGATATGGCCGGGCTGAGCCGCCGCAATCCCTGGCTGGCGCTGGTGATGACCATCGCGCTGCTGAGCCTGGCGGGCATCCCTCCGGCGGCGGGCTTCGTCGGCAAGTTCCTGCTGTTCCGCGCGGCGGTGGATGCCGGGCTGATCTGGGTGGCGCTGATCGGCGTGATCAACGTGATCATCGGCCTTTACTACTATCTGGTGATCGTGAAAGTGATGTACATGGACCTGCCGGATGACGAACAGGCCATCCCGGTCGGCGTGCCCTACACCTGGGCGCTGGCGATCTCGACGGCGGGCGTGCTGCTGTTCGGCACGATCCTGGTCACGCCGCTGCTCAACTGGGCGACGGATGCCGCGCGGGCGCTGTACGTGATGCTGTAAGGGTGCTCGTTTGAACGAAAAAAAGAAGGGGCGATCTCTCGCCCCTTTTTTATTGCCGCTGGCTACTCGGTTTTCACCACGAAGCGGATTTCTTCTTTTTCCTCACAGTCCCGATCCTCCAGATTCTCGTACGAGACGACGAAGCGGTGCCCGTTCGAGAACCGGCGCGCAAAGCCGTACAACACGCCGTATTCCTGATCGGCAGGGAATGGTGACGAGGTGGTGCAGACGAAGTGATTCTCGCCGAGTTTTTCGATCTGCCAGATCACGTCCTGGGCGTTCCGGCTGTTCATCTTCCAGCCCTGCTGCATGGCCCACAGCCCTTTTTCAAGCGTGTCGATTTCGGGAGGCAGCAGGGCGTGCTCCACCACGACCACGCCCAGGGCCACCAGTTCTGACATGACGCTGCTGTTCTCGTTGACGATGTCGTAGATGACTTCGAGATACTGCGCCATGCTGTACCATCCGTCGGGTTGGACTTCGCCCAGCCCGGCCTGTTTGAAGTAGGGGGCCGCGATAGCGCCCATTGCGTGCTGGATCGCCAGGATCTGTCCCCCACGGATCTCGGCGTCAGGGTACTGCTCCAAAAAAGTAGATAGTCTGGACATGATGATTCCTCACCGGTACATTGACGAATAGGGGCCATCAGGGGGTCGAAACCGGGTGAACCGGGTGTCGGTGGTGATAGCCTGGCATGATGATATGCGCCGGAAATTAAGAGCGGATCAAAGAGTTGTGAGAATGATGATGTGGAATTGGGACGGCGGTTTTCCCCATTGCCACATGGCGCGGGCCGCATTACAATACGCCCTATGAACGCCTTACGGTATCGCTTCGTTTTCAGCTTCTTCTCGCTTGAGCAGGTCTCCGGCGCGCTTTCAACACGCGTGCCTGACACACAGTAATACATCTGCTATTATAACCCTTGTGATGTCGAAAGCTGCGGGCACGCCCCCGCAGCTTTTTTGCGTTCGCGGGCCGGACGGCCCTGAGAGGAAATGATCGATGTTCAAGCAGG
>CAYRWY010000442.1:0-4882 GCA_964427955.1 uncultured Anaerolineaceae bacterium | reverse complement strand
TCCACGGCGCCACTCCCCCTCGCCACCCGGTGGAGAGGGGGTCGGGGGGTGAGGTAAAACACCGCGAATTCCCGCGTGCTCAATGCTTTTCACCCCCCTGTCCGCCCCTGAAGGGTCGCCCCTACTGGGATTTCTGAGGGGGCGTTATCCCAGTTCTTTGCTGCTGTAGCCGAGAATCCGGCGGGCGACGATCAGGGTGTTGATCTGGCCGGTCCCCTCGTAAATGTCGTTGATGCGGGCGTCGCGCATCCACTTTTCGACCAGCCACTCGCGGCTGTAACCCAGCGGCCCCAGGATTTCGACGGCTTTTTGCGTGACCCAGGTGACGACCTTGCCCGCTTTGGCTTTCGCCATCGACGCTTCGAGGTTGTTGGGCTGGCCGTGATCGATCAGGCTGGCGGCGCGCAGGGTGAGCAGCCAGGCGGCTTTCAACTGCGCTTCCATCTCGATCACGTCGCGCTGCACGGCGGTGAGTTGGTGGTAGGGTGCGTCGTAGGGAATCGCGATCCCTTCCTCCGCCAGCTTCTCCTGGACGAATTCGAGCGCGGCGCGGCCCACGCCGATGGCGCTGGCGGCGATCAGCGGGCGGCTGGCGTCGAAGGTCGCCATCGCGCCTTTGAAGCCTTTGGCGGCTTCGTCGTCTCGCTGGCGCACTTCCGCCGATCCAAGCAGATTCTCATACGGCACGCGCGCGTCCCGCAGCACGATGCTGGCCGTATCGCTGGCGCGGATGCCGTGCTTGATCTCCTGCTTTTCGATGCTGACGCCCGGCGTATGCGCCTCGACCACGAACGGCTTCATCCCCGCCCGCCCGGTAGTGCGATCCACCGTCGCCCACACCACGACGATTCCGTCGGATTCGTCTAGCGCCAGCTTGCCATTGGTGCAGAAGATTTTTTCGCCGTTGAGCACCCATTCGTGGGCAGCCTCGTCCAGCACGGCGGTCGTCCAGATCGCGGAGGTGTCCGATCCCGCGCCGGGTTCGGTCATCGCCATCGCGCCCCACACCGGCTGATCGCCTTCGGCAAAACGGCGCAGGAAACGCTCTTTCTGCTCCGGCGTGCCGACGGCCTCAATCGCGGCCCCGGCCAGCAGCGCCGACGGCATACACAACATCTGGCCGACGTCGCCCCAACTGAGCATCTCGAAGGTGTAGATCATGTTCAGGGTCGTGATCCCCGGCCCCTCGCGTTTGGGCGCATCCCCGCGCTGCTGGGCGGCGAGCTTGTCTAGCGTGCGCTTCTGCTGATCCTTCATCACCGGCCAGGTCATCTTGATCACGGTGTCCGGGCGCTGGTGTTCGTGCTCGTCCAGGGTGCGCGCTTCGGGCCGCATGATGCCCGCCGCCAACGCCTGCGTCATTTGCAACCCCTGTTGAATGCGTTCGGGAATTTCAAAGCTGATCGCCATCGTCGTCGCTCCTGTGAAATGAGCTATCAGCCGTCAGCTATCAGCTTTCAGCGCTTTAGCTGATAGCTGAAAACTGAGAGCTTCACACCATTGCTAATCCCTCGAACGCCGCGAAGCCGCGCGCATTGCGCAGCCAGCGTTCGACCGGGTATTCGCGAATGTAGCCGTAGCCGCCCAACGTCTGGACGGCGCTGTCCGCCACCTTGAGCACGGCCTGATCGGCGTACTGCTTCGCCAGGTACGCCTCGCGGCGGGCGTCCTGACCCTGGTCCAGCTTCCAGGCGGCTTCCCAGACCATCAGCCGTGCCGCCTCGACGTCCATCGCGCCCTCGGCCAGCAGGAAGGCAATCGCCTGCTTGGTGGCGATGGGTTTGCCGAACTGGACGCGCTCTTTGGCGTACTGGATCGCGTAATCCAGCGCGCCGCGCATCACGCCGACGGCCAGCGCCGCCAGCGCTACCTGCCCATACGCCCGCTGCCGTGCGAAGTCGATCCCCGCTTCACCGCCCAGCCGGTAAGCCGCGTCCACCCGCACGTGATCCAGGGTGACGGGGTAGGTGGGCAGGGCGCGCACGCCCATCAATTTCTCGCGCGGGCCGGTGCTCAGCCCGGCAGAGTCCCCACGCACCAGGAAGCCGTCGATCCGCCCGGTGTCGGCATTTTGGGCATAGACCAGCAGCCACTCGGCCCCCTCGGCCAGCGGCACGCACGCCTTACGCCCGTCGAGCACCCACTGCCCATCTTCGGGGGTCGCCACCGTCTGGAGGCGCGCCGGATCGAAAGTGACGCGCGGCTCGATCAGGGCGGCGGTCACACGCGGGGGGCGTTCGTCCAGAAATAACGGCATCAGTTCCTCGCGCTGGGGGCCAGTGCCGTCCAGCGCCAGCGGGATCGCCACCAGCGCCGGAGTCATGACCTGGAGGGCCAGCGCGAGATCGCCATAGGCCAGTTCTTCGTAGGCCAGCACCCCGGTTACGGCGCTGTGATCCTCGCCAAAGCCGCCCAACGACTCCGGCAGGTTGCCCGGCAGGAGGCCCAGCTCCCAGCCGGTCTGGACCAGATTGTCCGGGAAAGCGCCGCTTTCGTCGGCGTCGTGCGCGCAGGGGCGCACGTCCTGGGCGCTGTAGCGGCGGACGGTATCGATCAACATCTGCTGTTCTGCGGTTGGAGTCAAGCTGATCATGGCGCTCTCCTGATACCCTACTCGATCTTTAACCACGCTTGCAGCGGTTCATCCTCCCAGACCTGCGCCTCGATGTAGCGATCCGGGCCAAGCTGGCCGTCCGGATTGACCACTTGCGGCAGGCCGTAGCGATTCACGATCTCCGGCAGTTCGGCCAGTGTGTAGACCTGGCCGCGGGTGGGCTTGCCGTCGCCGTAGCGCATGGCCGGAAACGAATCGCCATAGGTCAGGCTGACGGCGCGCGGATCGAAGGCCGCCAGCGGCACGCGGACCTCGCACCCGGCGGCATACCACGTTTTCACCCACGCGCACGCCCCCAGGATCAGGTAATGCGGCGTGGCGCGGCAGGGTTGGCCGCCCTTGGCGACGAACAGCGCCCGGATGCGCTGCTCCAACTCGCGGCGGATCGCCAGGTAGTCGGCGGCGCGCTGGCTGGCGAAGCCGGATTTCGCCTGCCGGAGGCGCTCCAACACCTGCTCGGCATCGTCCGGTTCCAGCGTGGAGAGGCTGCGAAACGGTCCCCGCGCCGCGTCGTAGTAGTGAGCGAGAAAGTCGGGGATCGGCGTGGGGGTGGTCATGGAGTCACTCGTAAGGCCGCTAAAAAAGTATCGGCGATCTCGTCGGCGATCTGATCGGCGCTCAGCCGCCCCTCAGGATGGTACCACACGCTGACCCAGTTGAGCGCGCCGAACAGGGTTTTGACGAAGATGCCCACGTCCACCGCGCGGAAGTCGCCCGCCGCGATCCCTTCTTGGACGGCGCGGCGGTAGAGGGCTTCCAGGGCATCGCGGTGATCGACGTACTGCTCGCGCACGCCCGGCACGGCCAGCAGCGCCCGGCTCTCGAAGATCACCGCGGCGGCGATGGCGGCGTTTTCAAGCTCGCTGTGCAGGTGGGCGTGGACGATGCGGCGCAGTTTGTCCGCGGGGGGATCGCTGCTCTCGACGGCGGCGCGCACGGCCTCCGTGATCAGGGCCAGGCCGCGATCCAGCACGGCGATGAACAGTTCCTCCTTGCTGGCGAAGTGGTGGTAGAGGCTGCCGGGGGTCAGGTGAACTTTGAGGGCGATGCCGGCCATCGTCGCGCCGTGATAGCCCTGGCGGTGAAAAATCACCGCCGCCGCGCGGATGATCTCGTCCGGGTGGACGGTCTGTTCGGCAGGTTTGCGCGCCATCGCGGCACCCTATAATCAAATCTTGATTTGATTATAGATTGGCGGCACAGCGGGCGGCAACACGATCAACGATACTGTTGGCGAACGACGTGCCAGAGCCTACCTCACCCCCCGGCCCCCTCTCCAGACTTGGAGAGGGGATTTAGGGGTGAGGTATGAATTCGCCAACCGCATTATCAACCCGATCAAAAAGACGCACCTGGGGTGCGTCTCGTAGGATCAGTGAGGAAATGGGTCGTTAGCTCCCGACGACGCGCTGCAATTCCTGGATGAACGACTTAATCTCAAGCGGCTTGGAGAGATACGCGTCGAATCCGGCGCTCAGGGCCTGGCGTGCCAGCTCGCTGGTGTGGTAAGCCGTAATGGCCACGCACGGGACTTTGGAAAGCCGGCTGTTTTGCTGAATGAGGCGCAGCAAGCTCCAGCCGTCCATGCCGGGCAGTTCGAGATCGATGATCATCACCGTCGGGACCAGCGTCTGGAGAATCTCCAGGGCTGCTTCAGCATGGTGTGCCGCGGAGCTTTCAATCCCATAATAGGTCAACCAATCGCGCACCAGCTCCATGCCATCGACTTCGTCTTCGACGACCAGGGCGTGCCAGTTTTCAAAACTCATTGCGAATTACCCCGTTTACATGATGCGACCTGAATTGTGTCTCTCATTCTACCTCGTGATTGGGTTTTGCTCTATCCATCGCCTGCCGCAGGTCTTGGAGGAACGTGGCGATGCTGATCGGCTTGGTCAGATAACCGTCGAAGCCCGCCGCCAGCACTTTTTCCCGGTCCCCGGTCATGGCGTGCGCCGTCAAGGCCACTACCGGAATCTGCCGGGTGCGGGGATCGGCCTTCACCCGTTGGTGCATCGCCCAGCCGTCCATTTTGGGCATCGACAGGTCGAGCAGAATCAGCGAGGGGAGATGCTCTTCCAACACCTTTAGACCCTCCAGACCGTTGGAGGCGGACAGTGCCGTCATCCCATGATACTCGATGTCATCGATCAGGACTTCCAGGTTATCGGGTTCGTCCTCCACCAGCAGGACCGTCCAACTTGATGGATTATTCCAGTCTAACATGGTCTTCAGCTCGCTCAACAGTAAGTGGGGCAGCCTGGAGCG
>CAYRWY010000441.1:0-4891 GCA_964427955.1 uncultured Anaerolineaceae bacterium | reverse complement strand
GACGCCGAGATCGTGCCCGGTGTGCGCGGCGTGGTGACGCCCGGCCACACCCCCGGCCACCAGGCGGTGCTGTTCGAGAGCCAGGGCGAGCACGCGCTATTCGTGGCCGACCTGGCGAGTTATGCGATTCATTTCGAGAAGCTGGGCTGGATGACAGCCTACGACGTCGAGCCGCTGGTCACGCTCGAAACCAAGCGCCGCTGGCAGCAGTGGGCGCTGGACACGCATGGGCTGGTGATCTTCCAGCACGATCCGAAGTTGATCGCCGGGCGGCTGGTCGAGGATGCGCACGGCACGCGCCGGATCGTGCCGGTCGAGGTGGCGCTGGCCTGAGGCCCGGCACAACACGAACGTTTCTCCTCTACGCCAGGCCGGCCTATAATATGCCTGTGCGTATATACTCTTGTAGGAGCAACATTCGTGACAGACGATCATGTTCGTACCCAGGTTTCCCCTGCCCCGCGTCAAGGCCAGCGCATCGTGCAGTGGCTGCTCGTCTTCCTGTTTTTCGGGGTCATACTCATGGTCCCGGTCGCACTGGCTGACCTTGCGCCACTGCCAGCCCTGGCGATCCTCTTCGCCATTTTTGCCGTGTTTTATGGTATCTTCTGGTTTTTGGACCACACCAAACAACGCCAGAAGGAAACCCAATCCCACCCCGCCGCCGAACTGGTGGAACGCCTGCTGCCCGGCCTCGACCCGGTGCCCGATCTCGCCCCTCGACAGCCTACGGCTCTGATGCTGCCCGTCTGGATCGCGCTGGCCGCCTTGCTGATCGTCCACTGGTTTATCATGGGCATTCTGATTCTGGTGGGGATGGTCCTGCTGCAATCGGCCTTAGAGGTCGTCCTGCCCGCCCTGGCATTTTCACAGTCCCAGGCGGTGGCGCTCGCCGTGCCGATCATTGGGATGATCCCGCTCGCGCTGGGCTATACGCTTGTCCAGTGTGGGGGCATGATCCGGCGCTACCGGACGCGCAGCGAAAACCGGTGGGACCCGGACCGGCTGCTCCCCCTACTGGGGCGTATCGTGCAGCAATTCCTCATCCAGACAGCGACCCTGCTCGCGCTGATCCTGCTGATTGGCGGCCTGAACACAGTCTTTCATTCGCTGCTGCTGTCGTTCCTGCTCGCCGGGGCGGTGGTCGTCAAAGTCAGCAACGCGTTGTATGTACTGGCGATTGCGATCCCCCTCGTCTGGATATTTCGCCCGGCGCGGCACCTGGACTATGACACCGCCTTGCAGCGCGCGCGCCGGTTCAAAGATTTTTTGCGCCTCTACGAGTCGTATTTTCTATCGGAGATCGGCGCCAGCGACCAGGCCCGCACCGCCTTGTTCGACGCGATCCAGCACATGCGCGCGCGCAACCGGGTGAATTTGTTCGACACCTCCCAACTCGCCGCGGTGGGAAATGTCGCGCTGAACCTGGGGAACTATGCGGACGCCATCGCCGCCTACGAGGTCGTGGACCGGCTGGTCCCCACCGATCCCGACACAAAAATCATGCTGGCCACAGCCTATCTCTTATCGGGCACCGAGTTTCTCCGCCCGGTGGAACTCACACAAGCCAGCCTGAAACGCCATCGCCAATTCCGCCCCCTGACCCAGTTAGCCGACATCTATACCGCGTCCGAACTGCTGGCCACGCACGCCTGGGCGTTGGCCGCCAGTGGGCAGCCCGATCCGGCCCGCGCCGCCGCCGCTCAAGCCCTGGAGAAGCTGGATCACCTGGCGCCGCGTCAGGCGGCTGAAGTCCATTTACGGGTGGGGTATGCGCTGTGGGTGTGCGGTGATGTACAAGCCCACGAGCACTTCCGGCGGGCCGCAGAAATTGATGGGCGCGGGTGGGCCGGACGCACCGCGCGGGCGGCACTGGCCGGATAAAAAAGCTATTCGGGCCTTTATGCCAGTTGTTTTTTCATCACCCCCTGCCCCTCTCTCCAACCGAGTTGGAGAGGGGGGAAACGTCGCCCTGCGCGCTCGTGTTCCTGGGGGCGATAGACTTTCAAAACTGGCCGTTGGGCTTGAGCAGTTGGTTGAGCATGATCACCACGTCTTCGGTCTGGCCATCCGGCAGCATGAAGAAGTTCTCGAAGACGCACTGCTGCGCGAAGCCCACACTCTCGAACGCCTTGATCACCTTCGGCTGGCAGGCGAACACCTCCGCGTACAGCCAGTGCAGCCCACTCTTACGCGCCAGCTCGATCAGGGTGCCCAGCATCTCCGTGCCCAGCCCGCGCCGCCGGAAATCCTTCGACAGAAAGATGCGCACGTCGGCAATGTGCTGGTACGGCCCGCTGCGCCGCTGGAGCGTGGCATCGCCGACGATCCGCCGGTCGATCAGGGCCAGCAGCGGCAGCACCTGGGTATAATCCAGTCCCTCGGACCAGGAGCGGATCGTGTCCAGATCGCCCACTTTCTGGCGCATCGACAGCGTATCTTCGCTTTGGAGGGCGGTATACAACTGGGAGAGGGGGTCGATGTCTTCGGGAACCAGCGGGCGCAGCAGCAGCCGCGCGCCGTCTTCGAGGGTGACCAGCTTACGAAAAGTGTCTTTAATCACTTGGGACATAAAATTATTCCTCCTGCGGCGGGGGAGTAGCGCCGCAGCTCAGGCTCACGATATTTCTTATTATTAAACCACTCTTATTTTTGTGAAGTCAAGCACAAGCGGGGAAGTCAAAAAAGAGCATCCTGTGGCCCAATCTCCACAGGATGCTCACCTTGGGGAACGGTGGGAGAATTCGTTTTTAGTCGCCACTCGTCTTGGCCTCCACGACTACGGGGGCTTCCTCGTCCTGTTCGCGGCAGCAGCCCATCATCACCATGAACGGCAGCACCAGCCCCAGAAACACGTGGATCAGGATGAACATCGTGACTTCATTGGGCATGGACTTCTCTCCTTACTCAAGGCGCCTCACATCCTTCTACCTATATTAAACCACCATTAGGGAGAATCTGTCAATCAATCAACAAGCTTTGATATAACACGACTAAATATTTCTTAGTTAAATCAATCAAAGTTGAAGCAATAGAGATTGTTATATTTCCGGATGGAACTTATCCGCACCGAAAAACGTTTAGTATGCGTATAGGGATCGTATGGCTGGAAGTTGCGAGTTGTCAGATAAAACACGGTATAATGCCCGCGCGGGGGGAAGTTCCTTAATCTCTTAGCGCCATCATAGAGGATGTAGAGTGCAGTATGGATAAACCTCATCCCCGAACCGGACCCGCCGGCCTGGCCGGAGGACCCACCGAGATGTCGGCCCCCTCCTTTCCTACCCGGCCCCGCAGCTTGTGGGGTCAGATCGCGACTCTGCTGTTCCAACCGGGCAGATTTTTCCGCACCCTGCCCTCGCTCCAGGAGTCTCAACAGTGGTTCTGGATCGCGCTGCTGGTCCTGGGGCTGGTCGCGTTCAGCACGGTGCGCACCCACACCACCACCAGCACGTCGGATACCGGAGACGGCGGCACGTCCACCGACCTCAGCAACCCGCCCGGCCTGGACCTCGGCGGCGGCGGCGGTGGAGGTGGCGGCGGATACAGCGAAACCGATCTGAGCGGTCTCCCCGCGGACGGCGTGCCCGCCACCCAAACCGGATCGGATAACAACCCGGACAAAGTCTCCGCCGATTGGCAGAAAGCCGCCGTCGCCGCGAGCAATATCCTGCTGGCCTGGCTGATCCTGGCGGTGCTGCTGTGCGAGGTTCCCCCGCTGTCGGGCGGACGGTGGCCGCGCTTCCGGCAGAATCTCCACATCGCGATCTGGGCCAGCCTGCCGCTGGGGCTGATGGCCGGACTGCAACTGATCTATCACTGGGCCGGAGGGCAGCTTGGCGCGCCGGGACTGTCGGGCGTGCTGCCCAAATGGTCCGGCTACGAGGATCTGTCCAACGGCCAGCAAACGCTGCTGATGTCGTTAGCCCATCGCGCCACCCTGTTCGAGTTCTGGACCGTGATCCTGGTCTATCTCGGCGCGCGGCACGCCTTGCGCGGGCGGCGGTGGGTGGTGGCCCAGGCCGTGCTGGTCTGGATGATCCTGGTCCTCGTGATCCCGGTTCTAACCGGCGACATCAAGGCCCCGGACAATTCCCCGGCCCCGCCCGCGCTCGAATTTCCGGGCGGCGAGATGGCACCGAGCGAGTCCGAGTTCATCCCGGACGGCGGCGGCCTCGTGCCGGACACCGGCAGCGAAGCGGCCCCGGACACCGAAACCCAGATCAAACCGGCGCCCGCAGGCAGAAAAGGCTGATCCATGCCGCCGAATGGACAGGCGCTGATCGCCACGCGCGATCTGCGTAAGACGTTCCAACTGGGTCGCCAGTGGGTGCGGGCGCTGAACGGCGTCAGTGTGGATATTCCACCCGGCCAGTTCATCGCCATCATGGGGCCGAGCGGCTCCGGCAAAAGCACCCTGCTCTACCTGCTGGGCGGGCTGGATACGCCCTCCGGCGGGCAGATCACGGTCGCCGGGCGGCAGTTGGATCGCATGACCAGCGAGGACCTGGCCCGCTTCCGGCGTGAAACCATCGGCTTCGTGTTCCAGATGTTTCACCTGGTCCCGACCATGAACGCGCTCGAAAATGTCGCGCTGGCCGGGGTTTTCGCGGGCGTCCCGCGCGAGCTGCGCGAGGATCGCGCCCGCAAGCTGCTGGGCACGCTGGGCATGGGCAGCCACCTGAATCACAAGCCGTCGCAGATGTCGGGCGGGCAGCAGCAGCGGGTGGCGATTGCGCGCGCGCTGTTCAACAACCCGCCGATCATCATGGCCGACGAGCCGACCGGCGCGCTGGACAGCAAAAACGGCCAGGTGGTGATGAAGATGCTGCGCCACCTGTGCTCGCAGCAGGGCAAAACGATCGTGCTCGTCACGCACGATCCCGGCGTC
>CAYRWY010000440.1:0-4893 GCA_964427955.1 uncultured Anaerolineaceae bacterium | reverse complement strand
AGAACTTTCTGAAAGCTCGGCTGGCGATCTTACAAGAAAGTTCTCATAAAAAACATGCTTTTGGTGCCCAACTCTAGCATATTTTGGGTATTCGGCAAATCACCTGCGCGCTGCTGGCGCGCTGGTAATCTGGACCAGCAGGGTGCCCGCTCCGGCCAGGACCAGCCCCGCGATCTCGCGCGCGTTCAACCGTTCGCCCAGGAAGACCCAGGCCAGGATCGCGATCTGGATCAGCATGGTGTTGTTGATCACGCCGGTTTCGACGGCGGACAGGGTGCGCTGGGTCAGGTTCCACAGCGTGAAGGCGAAGGCGGTGTTGACCACTGCCAGCCAGGCGATGATCGCCCAACTGCGCAGGCTGAGCGGGGGAAGCCCTTGAAAGATGATCCCGGCGGCCAGCAGGACAACTGCGCCGATCCCCATGCTGGTGATGGTCACCGCCAGCGGCGACAGCGTCCCGCGCCGGTTGACGTCGCGGCCCAGCACGGTGGACAGGGCGTTGCTCAGCGCGCCGCCCAGCGCGAACGCCAGGCCGACGATCTCGTGCGTCGGGATCGCGACCGGGTAGAAGTAGACCACCACGCCCACCAGGTACAGCCCGATCCCGCCCCACTGGCCGCCCGTCGGCGCTTCGCCCAGCAGCGTGATCCCCAACAGCGCGACCATCACTGCGGTGAAGCTGATCAACAGGCTGGTGGTGACGGCGGGCAGCCGGTTCAGCGCCAGGAACTGCGTCCCCTGGGTGACGGTGTAAAACAGCAGGCCCAGCGCGACCAGCCGCCAGGCATCGGATCGGGACAGGCGGCGCAGCCGGGACAGCTCGCCGGATCGGATCGCGATGGGCAGCAGGCAGGCAAAGGCGAGCGTGTAGCGCAGCCCGGCGAAGGTCAGTGGCGGGATGTGGTCGTTCAGCCCGGTGCGGATCAGCACCCAGGATGTAGACCACAGGAAGGCGACGAACAGGGCTTGCAGCGCGGCCCGCGTATGGGGAGACAGGCGAATCAGCATGGTAACCTCCAGGGAATCAAAAAGGGATAGCAGCGCGACTCAACGCACCAATCTATCCCCTCCGGGCTTTTATCCCTTAAGGTACTTTCCGTGACGCTCGGTCCAGACCCGATGGTGCTGGCGGAACCCTAGCCACCTGATTGATGTACGGCGGAGTATACCCGGTCCTGCCGTGCCGTGCAAGCGGTTACCATCGGGCAGAAGGTTTTTCGTAGGGGTAGGGCTTGCCCTACCCAATAGGCGTCAACTTAAGTGTCTGATCTCCTGTGGTAGGGAAAAAACCGGCCTCACCCCTCACCCCTCTCCATCAGAAAACGATGGAGAGGGGCATCAGAGCCTCGGTTTTCTCCCCCTCTCCATTGCGCTTTTGAATGGAGAGGGGGCCGGGGGGTGAGGCCGGGACAAGGCAGTGATTGCCTCACAAAACCTTAACTTGACGCACGTAGGGTAGGGCTTGCCCTACCCTGGGCAAGGCAAGCCTTAGTTCACGACGCCGGTCGGCAGCGGTCTGCCGTTCCACGTCGCGTCATAGTTGGGACCCAGCGTCGATGTGGGCACCCACAGCAGATCGCAAACCCACACGATCTTGTAGTAGTCGCCGCTGGCATCCTGGCCGAGCACCCAGGCCGTTTTGCCTGCCGGGATCGTGACCAATGGGCTGGTCAGTTGGCCGGGCGTCCAGGAGGTCGGCGCATCGGCCACGAAGGCTCCCACCACCGAGGTCGCCGTCAGCGGGATAGTGACGTCGCAGCCCGCGACGCTGGCGCTGGGCAGACCGGCGCATTCGCCCGTGGTTTCCCAGACAATCTGTTCGCCCACCTTGCCCCCCGCCGGGCTGATCATGCGGACCGTGATCGGGTTATAGTCCGGCGTGGCCGTCCAGGGGTAGACCGGGGTGAATCCGGTGTTATCGGGGATCGTGCGGGTGTCCGTGGCGTGGAAGATCTCCGTGCAATTCCCGTCGTAGGCGATCATTTCGAGGAATTCGGCCCCGGAGCCGGTGTTGTCGCGATCAAAGTCTATCGAGTTACTCCCCGTAAAGTTTATGCCCGTGCAGTCGATGGTGGGCAGCCCCCCATGATACGTACCCGCTTCCGCCGGGCGGGCGATCCCGGCCAGGGTGACCAGCAGTGTGGCCGCGATGATGAGGATGCCAAGACGTTTCATTTTTCCGATGCTCCTGGTTTGTATAGTAAACGATATAACAATTATAAGAGTATTTATTTCGTAAACTACAAAGAACAGGTAAAAGAGTTGATAAAAGTAGAAAAATAAGATAGTCCAGGCGGGCGTTTGACTTGCTGTACCGTGGCGCTGTGGTTATGCTTATCATGGGTTTTCAGTGGAACGGAGCATCGAACATGGCGGACCTGACAGGGCAAACGCTGGGGCAGTATAAGCTGGGGGGCTTGATCGGCAGAGGGGGCATGGCCGCCGTCTACCGCGCCCGCCAGGAGTCGATGGACCGCGACGTGGCGATCAAGATCATGGCGATGGAGCTGACCGGCAACCCGGAGTTCGTCGCCCGCTTCGAGCGTGAGGCGCGGGTCATCGCCCGTCTGCAACATCCGCATATCCTCCCGGTGATCGATTTTGGCCGGAATGGTCCCTACGTCTACCTCGTGATGCGCCTGGTCGAAGGCGGGGTGCTGAGTGATCGCCTTCAGCAGACGACGCTCACCCTCCAGCAGGCCAGCCTGTTCCTGGGACAGATCGGCTCGGCGCTGGAATACGCCCACCAGCGCGGGGTGATCCACCGCGATCTGAAGCCGAACAACGTGCTGCTGGACGATCAGGATAACTGCTATCTGACCGACTTCGGCATCGCCAAAATGTTGGCCGGGACGACCACCGGGGCAAACCTGACCTCGACCGGGAGCGTGATGGGCACGCCCTCCTACATGGCTCCCGAACAGTGGCGCAGCGAAGCGGTCGATGCCCGCACCGACATTTACGCGCTGGGCATCATCGCCTACGAGATGCTGATGGGCACGCTGCCCTTCCAGGCCGAAACGCCGTTCGCCATGATGTACAAGCATTTCGACGAGCAGCCTCCGATGATCCGCGTGGTCAATCCCGATCTGCCGGAGCCGCTCGAACGGGTCGTGCTGCGCGCGATGGCCAAACGGCCCGATGACCGCTATCCCTCCGCCAAACAACTCGCCGAGGATTTCAGCCGTGCGGTTGCCCAGATGCCGCCCGACGTGCTGAACCGCAAGCTCCCGCGCGCGACGGTGGAACAACTCGTCGCCGCGACGCCCTCCCGCCAGTCCAGGCCGACGGCGCTGACCGATGCCGTGCCGGTGACTCCGCCGCCCACCCGCGGCCCGGTTCCTCGCCAGCCGGACGGGACGATGGCGGTGCCTGCCGTCACCCCCGCCGCGCGCGGGGGAGGGCGCGGGCTGCTGGTCGGCGGGGTGTTGGTGGCCGTCGCGCTGATCGCGGCGGCGGTGATCGGGGTGCTGGTCCTGGGCGGTAACCCCAAGGATGACGAGGCGACGGCGACCCCGCTGGGCGGGATCGCGCTAGGGGTTTCCACGACGCCGACGTCGAAATCGATCATCGCGGTGGTGACGCCGGGGTCCAGCGAGACGCCGACCGTGACCCTGTCCACGGAACTGCTGCCCGGCCTGACGCCCGCGACGGCGACGCCGGTCAGCCCGACAGCGGCCCCCAGCCCGACTCCGTCGCCCGAACCGAGCGTCACGCCCACGCCGCAGCCAAGCGATACCCCGATCCCGACGACGGTCGTGCCGTCCGCGACGCCGACTGCCACCTTCACGCCCTCGGCCACGCCCAATCTGGAAGCCTCCGCCGAGGCGCTGCTGGCGCTGCGGCTGTCGCAGACCGCTGAAAGCTGGACCGATACGCCGACTCCCAACATCGAACAGACCGTGATGGCGGCCATGACCGGCACCGCCTCGGCCTGGACCAAGACTCCCACGCCCACGCCGACCTATACGCTGACGCCGGTCCCGACCCTGCCGCCGCCGCCCACGGCGACGCGCACGCCGATTCCCACGCTGCCGCCGCCCGCCACGCGCACGCCGATCCCGACCCTGCCGCCGCCGCCCACCGCGGTGTGCGCCGGGGCGCTGCCGCTGCGTATGAAAGTCGGATCGGGGGGCCGGACGACCTTGCAGCCACCCTCGCCGACGCGCGTGCGCATGGTGCCGGGTCTCTCCAGCACGGTGGTGCACTCGATCCCGGCGGGCCAGACCTTCAGCGTCATCGCCGGGCCGCAGTGTGTCGACAGCGTCCAGTGGTGGCAGATCGACGTTTACGACACCTCCGGGCGATGGACCGGCTGGATCGGGGAAGGGCAGTCCGGCTCGTATTGGATCGAGCCGTTCGAGACCGGCCCGGTGGATTGTCCCGGAGCGCCCGCGCCGCGCATGATCCCCGGCACGAATGGCCGCGTCACGCTCAATCCGCCCACGCCCAACAACATCCGCTCGCAGCCGTTGCGCTCGTCGTCGCTGCTGGGCGAAGTCCAGCCGGGCGGCACCTACGAGGTGCTCAGCGGTCCCGTATGCGACACGGCCACGCATTACCGTTACTGGTTGGTGCGCACGGCCCGCCTGGAAGGGTGGATGGCCGAAGGCGTGCCCGGCGAATACTGGATGGAACCCTGGCCGTAAGTCTCAGGGGAAAGACATGATGATAGCCTCGTCAGGGCGGTCTACGGGATCGCCCTGTTTCTACCGGGAGTAAGTGACATGACGGGTATCAAGCTGCCCGCTGACCAACAGCCGGTGGTGGATGAGATCGTCGCGCGGCTGCGGGCGATTCCGGCAGTGGCCGCGGTCGTGCTGGGCGGCTCGTATGCCAGCGGCACGTCCCATCCGGGGTCCGACGTCGATCTTGGCGTGTACTACGAGGAAC
>CAYRWY010000439.1:2770-4930 GCA_964427955.1 uncultured Anaerolineaceae bacterium | reverse complement strand
GGCGCTGCGTTCGGCGATGAAGCGGTTTGGCGGCGATCCGAAGCGCATTCAGCCCGCTATTCCGGTCGATCTGGTGATCGATCATTCCGTTCAGGTGGACAGCTTCGGATCGGCGGAGTCGCTGCGGGTCAACGCCGACATCGAGTTCGACCGCAATCGCGAGCGTTACGAGTTCGTGCGCTGGGGGCAGGGGTCGTTCGCTAATTTCCGCGTGGTGCCGCCCGCGACGGGCATCATTCACCAGGTCAATCTCGAATACCTCGCGCAGGGTGTGCTGACCGGCACGGTAGACGGCCATCCGGTGGTCTTCCCGGACAGCGTAGTGGGCACGGATTCGCACACGACCATGATTAACGGCCTGGGCGTGGTGGGCTGGGGCGTCGGCGGGATCGAGGCCGAAGCGGTCATGCTGGGGCAGCCGATCTACATGGTGATGCCGGAAGTGATCGGGTTCAAGCTGACCGGGCAGTTGCCCGAAGGGACGACGGCGACCGATCTGGTGCTGACTGTGACTCAGATGCTGCGCGCCAAGGGCGTGGTCGATAAGTTCGTGGAATTCTACGGCTCCGGGCTGAGCACGCTCAGCCTGCCCGACCGGGCGACGTTGGCCAATATGGCGCCCGAATACGGGGCGACGATGGGCTTTTTCCCGACGGACGCCGAAACGCTGCGCTACCTGTCCTACACCGGGCGTGCGCCCGAACTGGTCCAACTGGTCGAGCAGTACGCGCAGGCCCAGGGCCTCTTCCGCACCGATGCCACGCCCGACCCGGTCTATACCGACACCCTGGCGCTGGACATGAGTACCGTCGAATCGAGCCTGGCCGGGCCGAAGCGTCCTCAGGATCGCGTCCGGCTGGCGCAGATGAAAGAAACTTTCCGGCGCGATCTGGTGGCTCCGACCGCCCAGCGGGGGTATGCCCTGGCTCCTGATCAGGTCGAACGCCGCGTGAAGGTCGGCCAGAATGGACACAGCGCCGAGTTGGGGCAGGGATCGGTGGTCATCGCCGCGATCACGAGCTGCACCAATACCTCGAACCCCTCGGTGATGGTCGGCGCGGGTTTGCTGGCCAAGAAAGCCGTGGAGCGCGGCTTGACGGCCCAACCGCACGTCAAGACCAGCCTGGCACCCGGTTCGACGGTCGTGACGGCCTATCTCAAGGCCGCCGGGCTGCTGCCGTATCTGGAGCAGTTGGGATTCTACGTGGTCGGCTACGGCTGCACGACCTGTATTGGCAACAGCGGTCCGCTGCCCAAAGAGATCGCCGCGGCCATCGAAGAGAACGATCTGGTCGCCGCCGCCGTGTTGAGTGGCAACCGCAACTTCGAGGGCCGGGTCCATGCCAACGTCCGCGCCAACTACCTGGCGTCGCCGCCGCTGGTGGTCGCATATGCCCTGGCCGGGACCGTCAACATCGATCTGGTGAACGATCCCCTCGGCTACAACGCGCAGGGCGAGCCGGTCTATCTGCGCGACGTCTGGCCGACGCAGCGCGAGATCGCCGACACGATTGCAGCCTCCCTCAAGCCGGAGATGTTCAAGCAGCAGTATGGGAATGTCTTCAAGGGCAGCGACACCTGGAACGCCGTCCCGCAGAGCAACAGCGACGTCTACGACTGGGACGCGGCCTCGACTTACATTCAGGAGCCGCCGTTCTTCCTGGACCTCACGCCGCAGCCGCAGCCGTTGAGCGACGTGCGCGGCGCGCGCGTCCTGGCGCTGCTGGGCGATTCGGTGACCACCGATCACATCTCTCCGGCGGGTTCGATTGCCGTCAAGAGTCCCGCGGGCCAGTATTTGATCGAGCACGGCGTCCCGGTCGAGGATTTCAACTCCTACGGCACGCGGCGCGGCAACGACCGGGTGATGGTGCGCGGCACGTTTGCCAACATTCGTCTGAAGAACCGGCTGGTGCCGGGGGTCGAAGGTGGTGTGACGGTTTACCTGCCCACCGGCGAACAGATGTCGATCTTCGACGCTGCCGAACGCTACAAGGCGGCGGGGACGCCGCTGGTGGTGCTGGCCGGGAAAGAGTACGGCACCGGCAGCTCGCGCGACTGGGCGGCCAAGGGCGCGCTGCTGTTGGGCGTGCGCGCGGTGATCGCCGAGAGCTACGAACGCATTCACCGCAGCAACCTGATCGGCATGGGCGTGCTGCC
>CAYRWY010000439.1:0-2670 GCA_964427955.1 uncultured Anaerolineaceae bacterium | reverse complement strand
CGGGAGCCGTTTTGATTCAGGACCAAAGGCAGGTGCGCAATGGGAGGGTTGCGAGTAAGATAGAAGGGAAAATGGTATTGGGACGTGATTACTCCTAAGGAGAGAAATTCTATGGCGCGTATCGTGGTAGTTGGCAGCGCCAACGTAGATTTTGTCGTGCAGACTCCGCATATTCCGCGCCCTGGCGAGACGGTCCTGGGGCGGAATTTCGTGATGGCGATGGGGGGGAAGGGCGCTAATCAGGCCGTCGGGGCGGCGCGCCTGGGGGCCGACGTGGCGTTCGTGGCGTGCATCGGCGAGGACGTATTCGGTGACCAGTGTCTCGAAGCCTATCACGCCGAAGGCATCCACACCGAGTTCATCAGCCGTGACGCGCGCGAAGCGACCGGCGTGGCCCTGATTTCGGTGGCCGAAGGGGGCGAAAACAGCATCACCGTTGCCTCCGGGGCCAATATGCGCCTGACGCCGCAGCATATCGAGTCCGCCTCGCGCGTCTTCCAGGGCGCCGACGTCCTGGTGATGCAGTTGGAAGTCCCCATCGAGACGGTCGAGGCGGCAGCGCGTATCGCCCGGCGTAACAACGTCGAGGTGGTGCTGAATCCCGCACCGGCGCGCGCGATCCCCGACGAGATCCTGCACCTGGTCGATGTGATCACGCCCAACCGGATCGAGTCGGCCCAGTTGATGGGCGTGCCGGACGGCCAGGCGGCGGCGATGACGGATGAGCAGTTGGTCAAAGGGTTGCTTGGCCTGGGGCCGTCGAGCGTCGTGAACACCCTGGGGGCCGGAGGCGCGCTGGCCGGTGGTTCGTGGGGCTGGACGCGCGTGCCCGCCTTCAAGATCACGCCGGTCGATACGACGGCGGCAGGCGATGCCTTCAACGCCGGGCTGGCGATGGCGCTGGGGCGGGGCGGTATGGCGCTCGACCAGGCGGCACGCTACGCGAGCGCGTGCGGGGCTTTGGCGGCCACCAAAATGGGCGCACAGCCGTCGCTGCCCACGGGAGCGGAAGTGGACCGCTTCATGGCTGGTCAGTAAAACCCTTTCGGCATATGATAGGGCTGAACTGTGATTGGTGAGGGGATGGAACCATGACAGCGAAGGTGCTGATTGTCGATGACGAGGCAGCGATCCGGGATGCGCTCGGACGCAAGCTGCGGCGCGAAGGCTTCGGCGTGACGCTGGCGGCGAACGGCCTGGAAGGGCTGCGGGCGTTCCATGCGGAGCGGCCCGATCTCGTCATTCTGGATATTATCATGCCGGAAATGAGCGGCTTGACGGTCTGCCAGCGGATTCGTGAGGTGGCAGAAACGCCGATCATGATGCTGTCGGCGCAGGCGGTGACTGAAGAAGACATCATCGAGGGTCTATCTGCCGGGGCGGACGAGTATCTGGTCAAGCCCATCCGTCTGAACGAGTTCGTGGCGCGCGTGCAAGCCCTGCTGCGGCGCTCGCAGATGACGTCGCCCGAAGCTGAGACGGGTTATAACGACGGTTACCTGAGCATCGATTTGCAGCGCCGCCACGTGCACGTGAGCGGGCAGAAAATTCATCTGACCCCCACCGAGTTCAAGCTGCTGGTGGTGCTGCTCGAAAATGCCGGGCGGGTGGTTCCCCAGCGAGAGCTGTTGGAGCAGGTCTGGGGGCCGGAATACATCGACGACGTGTACTATCCGCGCGTCTATATCAGCCAACTGCGCCGCAAGATCGAACGCGATCCGGCCAACCCGATCTACATCTTGACCGAGCACCGGGTAGGCTACCGGTTCGAGAAACAGGGCAGCGCGTAACGCGGGCGCGATGGTCGCGAGTGTCTTGGTATTGCTGTTCAATGGCCTGACGCTGGCACTGGCGTTGGGCCTGTTGATTCTCCTCTTGTGGCAGGACCCCTCCAACGAGTCGAATCGCTATTTCTCGCTGTTCATGCTGATGGTCGTGATCTGGGCGTCCGGATCGCTGCTGGCGCGCGCGACGGCCTACGCCAGCGTGGACGAGAGCACGATCCAGGTCGGGCTGCGCCTGCTGGAGATCGGGTTCACGGGGTCCACCATCAGCATCTACATCTACAGCGCGGTGATCACCGGCGTGCGGGGGCGGCTGTTCCGGTTGGTCGCCCTGACCGGGCTGGGCGTGATCTTCAGCTACCAGCTCCTCCTGCTGCTGGTCTTGAATACCCCGCGCGTCTTCGAAGTGAGCGGTGACGGGAGCCTGATCTACAGCTTCGACCGCTCAAGCGTGCTGCTGTACCTGGTCTTTCAGATCTCCACCATCGCCTTGGTCTGGACCAACCGGCTCAAGATCCGGGCGCGCACGCTGACCTTTGGGATTCTGTTCTTTTCGGTCGGCCAGATTCTGGGGATGGTCAGCCCACGGTTTCGGACTCTGGGGATCGCGGAAGACCTGAGTTCCGTGGCCGCCCTGATGATGAGCTATTCCGTAGTGCGCCAGCAGATCATGATCCCGCTGCTGGGCCGGGCGCGCCAGTTGGAGGTCGTCCGCGACGTGGGGTTGGCGGTGACCAGCCGTCTCCACCTGGAAGAGACGCTATCCGCCATTTGCGCCCAGGCGGCGGGCTTGTTGGGCGCGGACGGCGCGGCCATCTTCCTCAAGCGCGATTCGATCCTCGAACTGGCGGCGGTCTACAGTCTGCCGCCGCAGTTCGTCGGGATC
>CAYRWY010000438.1:0-4930 GCA_964427955.1 uncultured Anaerolineaceae bacterium | reverse complement strand
CAACCTGACCCGCACCACCCCGCCCGCGATTGAAACCGTGATGGAACTCAACTAAGCTCCGAGAACAAATGGCGAAGTTCGGGTGGACACCCGCCCGAACTTCCCCCACCACCCGATGTAGTTTGAGAACGTGAAGTAAAAATAGGCACGGCCAGCCTAACAAGAATAATCATCGAGGTCTCAAGGCTCATTTTATCGAGCCAAGGACAGCAACCCCACCTCACTTGGCCGTGCCGGTGGGGTTGTCTTTTAACACCGAAATGGGCAAGAAAGGTAGCGCGATGGACCTGGAACAGAGAGTACAGGCGCTCGAACAGGAACTACAAATCCTGAAAAACCAAATCCAGGCGACGCTGCTGGATATCCGAGAACAGGTGCTCAACAACACCTATCCAGCACTCCGGGCTGAAGAACCGTCGGCGCCCGCGAGCAGCGCTCCCCAGGCAGTGGCCCCGGCTGCTCACTCTCCCGCGCCTGCGCCGGTGGTGCAAGAGCCGCCGCTGCCGGTGGAGATGCCTCGTGTCCGGCAGGTCGTGCTCAATAACACGCCAGACGTCGAAGATCCCGATCCCGTCGAACCCATCCAACCCGCCGATTTCCGGCCCACGGCGCCCGCTCCCCGTCCTCGCCCAGAAATAAAAGCCAAAGAAAAAGGTAACATGCCGCCGCGCTTCTCCGAGGTACGCCCGGTCACCCTGGACGAGGTTCGAGGGGAACTGCCGGATGATCCGATGATGGAAGAGGCCACCCTGCCCTTCGTGACGAATGCGGACGATATTCCCGCCTTCATCACGGAAGCGGAATGGGTCAGCCTGGAAATGCTCGAAGAGTGGGTCAACAAGCGGGTCGAGAAGTATGGGGCGAAACGCACCAGGGCCTTGATCAAGCAGTACGAAGCTGAAGGGCGCTTGAGCACGAAAACCCGCGATATGCTCCTTCAGATCATTTCGATTGTCGGAATCGAGCAGACACCTGAACCGGCACCCGCACCGCCGCCTCACGACCACGTTCCCCCCACCGATCTTGTTCCGGAAGCCAGGCAAGAGGACGAGACGCGGCAGAACACGATCCTGAAGCTCATTGCGGGTGTCCAGAACGCCGGAGCCAGCACGCGGAGGAAGAAGAATGGATAAGGCAATCACAACCGCCATGATGATTGTGATCAGCATGGTGATGGCGGTCCTCCTGTTCAATGTGGTCTACCCGGCCATCGTCGAAGGCGGCGATGCGATTGTGAGCATGAGCAACCGGGCCGAAACGCGCATGAAAAGCCAGGTGATGATCATTCACGCAGCAGGCGAGCTGGATAGCAGCGGATGGTGGCAGGATAACAACAACAATGGCGATTTTGAAGTCTTTCTCTGGGTGAAGAATGTCGGCTCGACGCGCATCACCGCCTTCGAACAGACCGACATTTTCTTTGGCCCGGAAGGCAACTTCGTGCGCATCCCGCATCAAAGTGCCGCCGGGGGGACCTACCCTTACTGGGTAGGCCAGGTCGAAGGCGGATCGGACTGGAACCAGGCCTCGACCCTCACCGTCACGATCTACTACCAGTTTCCGCTCACGCCGGGCCGCTATTTCGCCAAAGTGATCGTCCCGAGCGGCGTATCCGACGAATACTACTGGGGGATGTAAACATGGAAACCGTGCTGGCCGCCTTCGTCGTGATCTTCGTCATTCTGTTCGCCGTGTTCACACTGTCCGATACCTTTCTGACCACCCAGGACTCGATCAGTGAATCCTGGCAGGACATGGAAGCGCGGCGCGAAGCTCAGGCGCATACCACGCTGCGGGCGGTCGAAGCTCATACAGCCAGCGCCGGGACGATCATCACGCTGAGACTCGCCAACGACGGCACGACGCGGCTGGTGGATTTCGACCATTGGGACGTCATTCTCCAATATTACGACGCGCAGGAAAGCGGCACCTATCGCTTCCTCCGGCTGGCCTACGCCGCGCACAGCCCGGCAGAAGGGCAGTGGACCGTCGAGGGTCTTTATGCGGAGGCCGGGCAGTTCGAAGTCTACGAGCCGAACATTCTGAATCCCGGCGAAGAGATCGTCCTGCGGCTGATCGCGGCCCCGGGCGTGGGCGCGGGCAGTTCCGCGCAGGTGACGGTCTCGTCGGAGAACGGCAGCGGGACCTCGACGATTTTCACCGGCAATCGGCTGCCGGTGCTCGCCACCAACACCGGACTGACCATCACGACGGGCGGCACCGCCCTGATCGACAATCAGCGTCTGTCCGTCACCGACGCCGACGATCCCGCCGGGGAATTGACCTATACCATCCTGGCCGTTCCCGCCCAGGGCAGCCTCAGCCTGCCGACCACCTTCACACAGCAGGATATCGCGGATGGGCGGCTGTCCTACACGCAAACGGGCAGCGGGCCGGACAGCTTTCAATTTTCGGTGTCGGATGGGAAAGACACCATCGGAGCCTACACCTTCGACATCACGCCCAGCGTGCCGCCCGTGCTCGTGGTCAATCGGGGCATCACCCTGGGCACCGAGCCTACCGTCACCATCGACAACACCCTGCTGCAAGCCAGCGACGCCGACGATCTGCCGACCGCCCTGGTTTACACCATCCTCCACGCCCCGGTCCAGGGGAATCTCAGCCTGGGCGACACGTTCACACAGGCCGACATCGACGGCGGTTTGTTGACGTACACGCACAGCGGTATCGGTTCGGACAGTTTTCAGTTCACGGTTTCGGATGGTGAGAAAGTCATCGGCGCCTACAACTTCAACGTGACAGGCTGAGACGGAGAACGATCATGAGCACAAGCACGGACGAAAAGAAGAAAGCGATTTCTTCTGGCAACCCCGAACTGGACAGCAAGATGGGCGGCGGCATTCCCGTTGGCTCGCTGACCTTGATCGAAGGCGATTCAGGAGCGGGTAAATCCGTGCTCTCGCAGCAGATCATCTGGGGCTCGCTCCAGCAGGGCTTCTCGGCCACCCTGTTCACGAGCGAAAACTCCGTCAAGAGCCTGGTCAGCCAGATGCAGAGCATCGACCTGGACATTCTGGACTTCTTGCTGCTGGGCAAGCTGCGCGTCTATACGATGCGGCTGGCACGGTTGGAAGAACAGGCGCCCGGCATCCTGCTGCAAGCGATCAAGCGCGAACAGCAGCAGGATATTCTGATCGTCGACTCGTTCACGTCGGCGATCACGCACACGTCCAGCGAAGCGCAGGTGCTCGGTTTTTTCGAGCAGAGCAAACGGTTGTGCGCGTCAGGCGCGACCATCATGGTGACCCTACACGCTCACGCCGTGGAGAGCGATCTGCTCGACCCGATTCGCGCCATGTGCGACGCTCACCTGGTGCTGCGCTCCGAACAGGATGGGCAGCGGTTGGTCAAAACCCTGCATGTCACCAAGATCCGGGGGGCGGCCAGCACCACCGGAGCCATCGTCGGGTTTGAGGTCGAGCCGGGATGGGGAATGCGCGTCATCCCGATCAGCAAGGCACGGGGATAAAAATCATGGTCCAAAGCGTCATCCCCTTCACCTACCTTGATCACCGCGTGAGCAGCGGCGAGCGGCTGGCCTTCTTCAACAGCCTGCCCGAAGGGCTGCGCGACGCGTGCCAGGAAGCGGATTTTCTGGCGGAATACATGCTGCGCCTGCCCATCGACACCATCGGAATGCCCGAATATTACCCGAAAGTGGCCCGCAGTCTCAGCAGCCTGAACTATCGCAACCTGATTTACCCGATCAAAGAGGGCCTTTTCGTCCACATTTATCCCGACACGACCGGCGCGCGCGATCACCATATCGCCATCGAACCGACCCTCGTCTACAACATCGATCACCTGATCGCGGAAGTCGAAGAACGCCTGGTGGTGTGGGCCGAAGAAATTGGCCGCATCGAGGACAAGGAAGAAAAGAAGACGCTGCTGCTGCGGCTGATCGACACGATCTGCACGACCAACCGCGCGGCCACCGGTCCCCAGCGCCGCGGCAAACCCATCGTGGTCACGCCGCAGGAACTGGAAAGCATCAAGTATCGCGTCTTGCGCGACAAGATCGGGCTGGGGATCTTGCAGCCGCTGCTGCTCGACCCCTACATCGAAGACATCAGTTGCAGTGGCGTGGGCCATATCTTCATCGAGCACAAGATCTTCAAGAGCGTCGAGTCGTCGATCTTCTTCAACACGCACGACGAAGTAGACGAGTTCGCCGTCTGGTTGGGCGAATGGATCAAAAGCCCGGTCACGGTCCGCAACCCCCTGGTGGATGCCGTGCTGCCGGATGGCTCGCGTATCAACATCGTCTATGGACGCGAAATCTCGAAACGCGGCAGCAACTTCACCATCCGTAAATTCAGCGGCACGCCGACCAGCGTCCTGGAACTGATCGACTTCGGCACCCTGGATTACATGATGGCGGCCTACCTGTCCATGATGCTGGAAGAGGGGATGAACCTGTTCATGGTGGGAGCGACGGCCTCCGGTAAGACGACGACCTTGAACGCGATCACCACCTTCCTGAAGCCGGACGCCAAGATCGTGACCATCGAAGACACGCCCGAAGTGGTGGTGCCGCACAAGAACTGGGTCCAGGAAGTCACCCGGCACATGGGCGCCGAAAACAAAGGCGGCGAAGTCGGCATGTTCGAGCTGCTCAAAGCGGCGCTGCGCCAACGTCCCGACCGGATTATCGTCGGCGAAATCCGCAGTATGGAAGCGGTCGTCGCCTTCCAGGCCATGCAGACCGGCCACGGCGTCATGTCCACCTTCCACGCGGCGTCCGTCGAAAAGCTGATCCAACGCTTGACTGGCGAGCCGATCAACATCCCTAAAACCTACATCGACAACCTGCACCTGGCCGTGATTCAAGGCGCCGTCCGTCTGACCGATGGGCGCATGGCCCGCCGCGTGCTGAGCATCAACGAGATCATCGGCTATGACCCTATCT
>CAYRWY010000437.1:3770-4933 GCA_964427955.1 uncultured Anaerolineaceae bacterium | reverse complement strand
GTGAGGTAAATCTCCCTGGCAAAAAGTTTAGCTATTTATGCAAGGATCAGTAAGACGACCTTTGACGCCATCCCAACAAGGGCACTCATCACGGTGCCCTTTTTAGTTTTCGGACGAGGTCCTTTTTAATACCATTCCTAAAATTCTATATTGAAAATTAACACATTGTGTTACTTGACTTCGTGTTGGAATATTTATACAATACTTATAGTCTAATTCTGTGTCAATCTTTAGTTGCTTAAGTGGAGAAGGTCATGCCTGTAGACCTGGAATGGCATCCATCCTTACCGGTGTTAGTCGTGACCTATAAAGGGTCATTGACGGCTAAGGAATACGACAAAATGTGCGATGAGCGGACCAAAATGCTAAAGTCCGGACCATCGCAGGTGATCCTGTTTGCTGATACCCGGCAGATGCAGGCTTTTCCCGATGCGGAGAGCGCGGTCCTGCGTGAGAGTGTCATACGCCACGCCAAGGTGATCCGGACGCTGGTGGTACTGGAGGATAAGCTGTACCGCCGGATCAAACGTTCGCTGCTCGACGATAAGGAAGACGGTTATCCGGTCAGCTTCTATTCGGATGCCGATCTGGCCCTGATAGATGCCCAGACGCTCGTCCAACAATTAAGCTGACTTCGCCTGTCAGCGTAGATCACAGACTTTCCACCCCTGATGGTCCTCCAGGATGAAGTGAGTGTGGCCCAGATCGTCCAGGTTGCGGACTTCGACCTGTCCCGCCGCCGACTTGAAGGTCACCACGCCTGACATTTCTACATCGACCTGACCATCGGTCTGTGAAACCACTGCAAACGAGAGATGCTCGGCATCGACCGTCAGCGTCGTATCGCCCGTGATCGACCATTGGACGCCGGGGCAGGACAACTGCTTGACCCGGTCGGCCTGACCGGTCCAGGTGGCGACAATGAAGTCGCGGCTGATCTTGAGCGGGTCGCCCGGTTCATGGTGCTGCTGGCAGGCGGTCAGGGTGGCAAGACTCAGGGCGAGGCCAAGGACAAGTTGGAGCACGGTCTTCAGGTACGCCATGAATTCCTCTTTGCCGAATGGTGAACAAAAACGCCCGGCAGGAAGGCGCGGGCGTTTCGAGTCGATCAGGCTCAAGCGTTAGGGAGCCTTGGTGGGTTCGGCGGTCGGTTCAACCGTCGG
>CAYRWY010000437.1:0-3670 GCA_964427955.1 uncultured Anaerolineaceae bacterium | reverse complement strand
GTCGGCTCGGCAGTCGGTTCCGCTGCCGGGGCCGCGATGGCCGCGTCGAGTTCCGCGCCGAACTTGGACTTGTCGGACACGCACCAGTTGTCGCCGTCTTTCTTCATCTGCAACACGATGCGGGTGTCATTCTTTTCGGTCAGTTCTTGTTCGAGGGCAACGACAGTCTGACTGCCGTAGTATTTGTACGAGCCGGTGACGATGATCTCTTTGTTGTTGCCACCCTTGCCGATGTCGAACTTCAGGTCGAGGTTCTTGACATCGATGTTCTGCGCTTTGTAGAACGCCAGCAAGGCTTCGGTCTGCGGCTTGTAGGAGTCGCACGCCAGATCGAGGGCTTTCTGATCCTCACCCTTCAGCAGGGCCTTCATGTACTTTTCGGCGTCGTCGCGCGACTTGGTACTGCAAGCCGTCAACAGCAGCGGGACCACCATCAAAACGACCACGATCAAAGCGAATTTCTTAGACATACAGGTTATTCTCCCCTCAATATAGAGCGGCTGCACTCAACAGCGCGAGATATGGCACGCAAAACGCGACAATCATACTGCCTTGTGCCGCCCTGCGCAATAGAAAATGCACCCGTTTTCGGGTGTCAGTTGGCAGTATTGGCCGATCTTCAAGGATAAATGTCGATGCCCAGCGCCACCGCCACCGCCACCGCCACCGGCGCGATCAGCAGGCCCGGCAAGAAATTGACCGTGCGCGGCTTCTTGATGTTGAGCAGCGCCAGTCCCAGCCCGATCAGGATCAGGCCGCCCACCGCCGTCATCTCGTTGGTCATGGCATCGGACATGAACTCCCCAGCCAGATAGCCCAGCAGCGACAGCCCGCCCTGAATCCCGAACACGGTGAACGTGCTGAACAACACCCCGACCCCCAGGCTGGACGCGAACGCCATCGACGAGAAAAAGTCCAGCGTGCTCTTGATCGCGATCTGGTCGAAGCCGCCCCGGATGCCCATGCCATCCTGGATCGAGCCGACGAAAGTCAGCGGTCCCACGCAGAACAGCAGCGACGACGTGACGAAGCCCTCGATGAACCGGGCGCGGCGATCCGCCTCGGCCTGCTGGTCGGCGTGAGCGGAGTCCGGCGCCCGACCCTGGACGCGCGCTTGCAGCCAGCTCGCGAAGCGCTCGACCTGGACGTCCAGCCGCAGCAGCTCCCCGATGATCACGCCGGAGACCAGGCACAACAAGGGGATGATCACGTTGCCCGTTTTTTCGGTGTTAGTGAACCCGACGAAGAGCGTGACCAGTCCCAGCCCGGTCACGACCGACTCTTGAATGCGCTCGGACAGCCGGTTACCGATCAGCAGGCCGAGCGTGCTGCCGATCAGGACGGTAAAAGTATTCAACAACGTGCCGCGCATGGACCATCCTTAAATAGCATGACGTGCCGAAATCAACCGGGATCGCATTCCCGTAACGCCACATTATCCCAGTAAATCACGCCGGACGCTTCGTGGCCTGTGTACAAAACGACACGACTATCGCGCGTTTTGGGTCTCACTCGCACAGTGAAGCCAACTGGTTGAGCGCCACCCGATCCCAATAGGTCGTCCCCTGCCCCGCCTCGCCGGTAGACAGCCGCACACGCATGTAGCGGGTTTGAAAAGGAGACAGATTGGTGATCGCGAGTTCTGACCACCGGTCTGTCGTCGCGCTGGCGCTCAGGGTACCAAGCTGCCGCATATTCCCGTCCAGAAAATCCAGGGTCAGGGTCGCGCCCGCGCCGGTCGAGGCCTGAACGTTGGCGGTCAGGGCGTAGCAGGTCATCCCATTCGCCCGCACGACCTGGAAGGCACTGGCGGCGCAGTCGCGCAGGCAGCGTTTTTGGTCGATCATTTTCAGGACGTGACCGCGCCCGTCGTCGCGCAGGCCGGTCCAGCTCACCCACAACTGGTCGGTCGAGTCGCCCGGCCTGAGGACCAGATACCAGTGATGCAGCTCGACGTTCGTGTCCACCGCGCTGGCGATCAACTCGAAGTTATTCTCTTCCAGCGGCCCGTTTGCCAGCAAGTTCGGCGGAAATTCGACCGGGTAAGGAGCGGGCGGGGACACTGCCGGGGACTTGGCCCGGCTGACCATCGCCACCGCCAGGCCGACTACCACGACCAGCAAGAGCGCCACGTAGCGCAGCGGCACGGACCTGGAGATCAGGGGCATCCCGCGCTTATGTTTGCGTTTGCGCACCGCGGGGAGTGGATCGATCAATTCGCCATCGTCACCCACGAGATCGCGCAGCTTGAGGTCGCTCATGGCCTGGTATCCTCCTTCCCCCCATTCTAACACACCCCGACCGGGGGGAAGCCCCTAAAAAGTGATGAAGTCCTGCGGGTTGAGCACGCCCCAATTCTTGTCGCGAATCTCGAAGTGGAGATGCGGGCCGCTGCTCCAGCCGGTGGTGCCCGCCAGCCCGATCACGTCGTCCGCGCCGATGCGCTGGTCGCACGTGACGTCGATCTGGCTGAGATGGCCGTACAGCGTGAAGGTCGCGCCGTGCGCGACGACGACCGCGTTGCCGTAGCCCAGCGTGCTCCACCCGGCAAAAACCACCGTGCCGCCGCCTGACGCGTGGATCGGCGTGCCGGTCGGGATGGCCAGGTCTACGCCCTCGTGAATCCCGATCCGGATGCCCTGAATCCAGGTATAGACGGCTTCGGAGGAGCGGATCGGGTTGAGCAGCGGCGGGGTGCCCGGTCCGACGTTGGCCGTGCAGCCCCACAGCGCATACGTGCCGACGATGAGGTCCGGGTTGCCTTCCGGCGTGGGGGTGGACGACGGCAGCGGCGTCAGCGTGGGCGGCGGATGGGGCGTCTCGGTCAGAGTCGGGGTCGAAGTGGGCGTGCACGACGGGACCGGCGTCAGGGTGGGCGGCGGCGTGAGCGTCGCCGTCGGCGTGAGGGTGACCGTCGGGGTAGCGGTCGCGGTCGGCGTCGCCGTGAAGGTAGGCGTCGGACTCGGCGTAGCGGTCGGCGTGGCGGTCAGCGTCGGCGAGGGCGTGACGGTGATCGTCGCGGTGGGCGTCGGACTCGGCGTCACGGTGGGCGACGGCGTCAGCGTGGCGGTCGCGGTGGACGTCGCCGTCGGACTCGGGGTGACCGTAGGAGTCGCGGTCGGCGTCAGCGTGCTGGTCGGCGTGGCGGTTACGGTCGCCGTGGCGGTCGGACTCGGCGTGAACGTTGGCGAGGGCGTGCCGGTAGGAGTCGCGGTCAGGGTGGCGGTCGGCGTGTCCGAGGGGACGCGGGTCGGCATCAGCCCCAGCACGGCGCTAGGACGGTGCAGATCGCGCGGCGCGGCTGAGGGCTGATCGGGCGCGGCGATCAGCATGATCACGCCCATGATGTGCGCGGGCAGCGTCAGCCCGATGATCGCCAGCAGGATCAGGCGATTTCTGTGGCGGCTGTGGGCCACCCTGGCGAGCAGATCGAACATGATCGCGCCCTACCCCCTCTGGTGGCGATCCTCAAACCCGCTCCATTCTAGCACGAATCAAAAATCGCCCCCTGTCCAGCGAATGGGCAGGAGGCGATTTTGGGGCTGAAAGCTGGTAGCTTATGGAAAAACGAAATAGAGTCCAAATGATTCGTAGGGGCGTAGCTTGCTCTGCCCAGGGCGTAGCAAGCTACGCCCCTACGATTCCGATCCTCTGAGTTCTAATTCGTTTC
>CAYRWY010000436.1:0-4951 GCA_964427955.1 uncultured Anaerolineaceae bacterium | reverse complement strand
AGCGCCGCCAGCATCAGCCCGATCAGCAGGGCGAGCAGCTTGATTTTCATCGCGTAAACAACGGTTATTCGTCCCCGACCCTCGTAGTCAGCCGCAAAAGATCCCGAAGGAATGCATTGGCTCAATAAACACCTCTTTTTAGGGTACCATCTGATAGGGGAACTAGAGCCGAGATCATGTTTTCATGGTCTCGCTCCCACCAGGCCGGATACAAACCCACCGCAGCATATTCTCCTCGTAAATCGTGCAATGTCTCTGTTAATTCAGCATGGGTATCGCAAGCCCATAGATAGACGCTTGTGTCAGGCGGTTGAATGAGATTGGCAACCGAGGCCTCCGTATTGTCTGGGACTGAAGCCAGGGCCTGGCGGATGAAGTCATCACCAACGATACCCCGTAGCAGGAACTGTTTTTCACGAAACACAATAACATGAGTTTGTGGTGGAAATCGCTTAAGTTGTGCCTGAAACTTGCCGAAATCTTTGAACCAGAAATACTCTCTCGCCCCTGCCATCGCCGAGTACCGGGCAACGACAAAGATGTCATTATTTGCCACAAACCACTCGTGTACTGTATTGAGAAAATCACCCTCAAACACAGATCGTTCTTTGATCGCCCTGGGCATATTCACTCCGCTTGATGCCTTTCTTTTCGATTTTTGGGAGGGTGGTCGCGTCGATCTGCATACTCTCCGACTCTCCTTCTGCAGGGAATCGGCGTCACCGCGCCCTGGCCTGGCAGGGATGCCAACTCAAGGGTGGGTGGGGTGAGCTTATCAAAAATGCCCGCCCGAAAATCCCCTCTCCCATGTTCTGGATGGGAGAGGGGAACGACCGAAGGTCGCGGGGGTGAGGGCTGTTTTACGGCTGCGGCCCGACCAGCACATCGCGTGTGACCCAGCCGACCATGCCCATGCAATCGACCTGGAAGTACGCCACGCCGTCCAACTGGCCCATCGCCAGCACCTTGACCGCCGTGTTGGCGAAGCAGGTGCCGCTCATCAGCGATTTGGGCTTGGGCGCTTCGCCCAGGTTGACCATCGCGGGCGTCGCCGGGAGGGTGACCGAATCGCCGACCTTGATCAGCGGGTCTTCGTAGGGCTGCAAGGCCAGCGCCGGATCGAGGTCTGCCGCGGTGATCGGGCGGTAGCCCAGGTAAGCCCGCCACGCGTTTTCGACGTCCAGGAACGGCTGGCCGGTCAGGTCTTCCACCGCTTTGAACACCGACTCGCCCAGGCGCATCTTCTCGGCGAGTTGGAGATGGAACGGCAGCCCGCCGTAGGTGTCCAGCAGCCAGTTGACGAACGAGACGCCGACGTCGTAGCCCAGGGCATAGCAGCCGTCGGCCTGGTTCAGCCGCGTGCCGATGTCGGTTTGCAGGCTGGGGATGTCTTGCAGCGTCGCCAGGTAGCGCAGGCGCTCGTCGTAATTGCCCGGTGTGGACGAGAAATAGTCGGCCTGGCCCTCGGAGAACCACGTCGGCCCCAGCGCGCCACCCAGGACGTCGAACTGGTACAGGTGGCCGACCTCGTGCGTCGTCACGCCGTAGATGGTGTTGATGCGGCGTTCCATCGTCCAGTCTTCGGGCTTGGTGGCCCACACGCAGTTTTCCTGATCGGGAGCATACTCGTTCGAGCGCAGCACCTGCACGCTCATGCCCAGGTCGCTGCTGGTGAAGCCCGCCGCGAAGGTGTCCGAGACGCCGGAGGCGTACATGCCGGAGATAGCGTCGCGATCCGGGAAGATCACCGCCAGCGGCTTGTAGCTGAGCTGCCGCCCAAAGCCGCCGATCTTGCGTGGCTCCGTCCCCGCGGTGACGTCGGCCATCTTCTGGGCGATGGCGTCCGGATTGTCCTCGCCAAAGCCGCGCCAGTACAGGATCAGGTAGTCGCTCTCGGTGCGGAACCACGAGTTGGTGGGATCGAAATAATCCATGTGGTGGGCGGGCGTATCGATATACGCGCCGGAGGCGTCCCGCACGCGCCAATAGAAGTCGAAGGAGGTCCAGGGCGGCTGGCCGCCGGTATCCCAGGGCCGCGCGATCCAGGCGCCCTTTTCGGCGTTCCAGGCGGCGGAGAAGCGCGTCAGGATGCCGTGCACGAACGTGACGTGCAGCGTCACGTCGCTGATGCCACCCCCGGTCGAGGTGGGCGCCAGGGTGAAGGTCATGCCCAGCGGGTATTCCGAGGTGACGGTCGTATCGCCCAGCGTGAAGGCGTCCTGATCGGCATAGGTGAAGGTGTAGGTTTGGGGCGCGCCGCCGACGACTTCCAGCGTGTACGGGGTATTTTCTGCCGGGAACAGGGTTGGCGTGGGCAGGTTCTGTCCGCTCGTCTGCATTCCGGGGGCGGCGAGGGCCAGCCCGGCGGCCAGGGCGCTCAGGAGCAGCGCCAGCAGCACCAGGCCGGTTGAAAGACGATGACGTGCGATCATTGAGTCCTCCATGAGGGGCCAAAAATAAACTGGTACATGTTGGCTGAAATACGCCATTGGTTCTGTAGGGGCAGAGCTTGCTCTGCCCAGGGCGCAGCAAGCTGACGCCCCTACGAAAAACCCTGGATCAACTTCGGCCCAACTGTACTAGAGTTCTACGCGGCGCGCTTCGCGGCTGGACTGGTGTGCCGCGTCGAGCACGCGCTGGACGGCCAGCCCATCCTCGAAGGTGGGTGGGAGCACCAGAGATCGCCCGTGGATGCGGTCCACCATCAGGCCGACCAGCTTGGCGAACGGTCCCAGCAGCAGGTTTTCGTCGGGTACCCACAGCGGCGGCTCGTATTCGGGCGGCAGCGGGATCAGGCTCAGCGGCTCGCCGCGGCGGCGTCCCCACAACTGCTGATCTTCCTGGACGACCAGCGCGCCTTCGGTGCCGTGAATGGCGATGCGCTGCATTTCGCCCCCGGCGACCACGCTCAGCGTAATCACGCCGCGCAGCCCGCCGTCCATCTCCAGAATCAGGGTCACGCCGTCGTCGCTGGTCACTTCGCGGTCGCCGCTGCCATCCGGCAGGGGACGCCGTTTGTAGGCCGGGCTGGTGTTCAGCGCCGCCGTCACCGCGCGCACTTCGCGCCCGGTCAGCCAGCGGAACGCGTCGATGAAGTGCGATCCCAGCGCGCCCAGGGCGCCGCCGCCTTGTTCCACGTCCATCCACCAGTTCCACGTCCGCTTGGGGTCCCACCGCGACGCCGTCAGGATGTGGGCGTCGAGCAGCACCGGCTCGCCGATGTAGCCCTGATCGACCAGGACGCGCTGGTAGTAGCGGGCCGGGAGATAGCGGAATTCGTGATCGATGGCGTGCACCCGGTCCAGCCTGGTGGCCCAATCCAGCATTTCCTGGGCTTCGTCGGCGTTCATGGCCATCGGCTTTTCGCACAGGACGTGCGCTCCGGCTTGCAGGGCGGCCAGCGTCATCGCGTTGTGCAGTCTGGGGGGAGCGGTGATGGAGACGAGCTGCGGTTGTACATCGACGAGCATCTGCTCGTAATCCGTATAAACAGCTTTGACGCCGTACTGCGCGGCAACGTCCTTCGTTTTCTGTTCGTGGGCACCGCACAGGGCCACGACATTCGTCTCGGCCAACCCCAAGAAGGCCGGTAACTGAACCCGCGCACCGAAGCCAGTGCCGATCACGGCTACGCGCAGCGGATCAACGCGCGTTTCTTCCATAGAGCATCCCCTCGTGTGATAAATAAAATCATTATACTCCCAGGCGGATCATAGCGCATTTTGCCACGAAGGACCCCTTTAGGGAGTAGGGGTAGCGCGGATAAAGTTCTCGTCGCGCAGCAGCGGCGACACGTCCTGCGGCAGGGGATCTTGCGGCGTGTCGTCGATCCAGTTCTGGTAATCCGTCACGACCGCCGGATCGTCCATCTGGCCTTCGACCCAGTCCAGGAAGTGCTGCTGGCGCAAGGTATCGATCTCTTCCGGCGACAGGAAGTCGATCATCTGCTGGCTGACCTTCCCGACGTACCAGCCCTCTTGCAGCGCGACCGGGCCGACGACCTCGCCCGGCTGGGCCGAAAACAGGGCGTTTTTGACCTCGTCGGTCAACGTCGTGTCGCTGCGGCGCACCACGTGCGTATCGTCCGTCGTGCCGGTATCGCCCGGCTGGTAGCCCAACGACGTCAGGATGTCGCGCAGCGTCTCGCCAGCTTGCAGGCGCACGGCGATGGCCTGGGCATCTTTTTCGACCGGGACGACGGCATCCGCGACCTGCACGCCGACCTCTTTCTGATCCTGGGGGATCACGCCCGGCTCGTGGCTGATGATCATCTCCAACTGATCGTACAGGGCGCGCGCCCGCACGATCTTGCGAAGTTCCTCTTCGGACATCCCGGCGTAGTCGTGCAAGCCCTGGATGAATTCCGGGTAGCGTTGGTCGAATTCCGGCGGGAGCTTGCCGCCTTCGCCCGCGACCAGCCCCATATACTCGGCCAGCTTGGCGTCGAACAGCGTCGGATCGACTTCCAGCCCGCGCCGCAGAGCTTCCTGGGTGGCGATGCGCTCGATCACCATCAGGCGCTGCGACTGCGCGCCGAAGCTGTAGCTGTCGGCCAGCGTGCCCAGCAGCGAAACCACGTACTCGTTGTCCGGATTGGTCAGGTCGAGGATCTTGGCCGCGCCGTATTTTTCGACCAGCTTGACCAGCCCGTACAGGTAGCGGTAGCGGTCGAAGCGGACGTGCTTCTGGTAGTCGTCCACCGTGATGTCTTCATTGCCCACCCGGGTGATCACCTTGCTGCCGTCGTAATCCGGCCCCGGCGTCGGCATGGCGTAAGGGGTGCTGGTCGGCGCGGCGGTGGCGAGCGCGGTGGGCGTCGGCGAAGGGTTGGCGTGTGCCCAGTCGGTGGCGGCGACGGCGGTTTGGGTTCCACTCTCGTCGATGAAGACGAAGCCCGCCGGAGTCTCCTTCTTCGACGAGCAGGCGGCCAGCGAAATCCCCACGATCAGCA
>CAYRWY010000435.1:0-4955 GCA_964427955.1 uncultured Anaerolineaceae bacterium | reverse complement strand
TATTTACCTCACCCCCGGCCCCTCTCCAAAAGACGTGGAGAGGGGAGAATACGGCAGACGCCCTCCCCTTCTCCCTCTCCAACTTGCCTGGAGAGGGAGAAGGGGGTGGGGGTTGAGGGTGAGGTAAAACCCCTAACAGCCGGGAATGAGGAGCTGCGTAACGTCAGTTACTGCGTGTCCCCCGTCGAGCCGGTGGACTGTGTGATGACCACCCCACAGGACTGAAGCTGGGTCACGAACTTCGACTGCGACTGCGCATCGTCCGTCTGAATGGCGATCTGATAGCCCTGCTGCAAATAGGGAATAGCCCGGTCGCAGCGGCCCATCGCGGAATAGGACGCGCCCAGGTAGTAGAAGTCGTCTTTGCTGTTCGATCCGAGCGCGATGGCGCGTTCAAGATTCGAGGCCGCCGACGCATAATCCCCGTCGTCACGCTGGAGCCGCCCCAAAAAGGACAGGCAGAACCGGTTGTTCTTATCGATGTCCAGGCAGCGGTTGTAGTATTCATAGGCGCGCTCCGGATTGCCGGTCCTGACGTAAATCCGGCCCAACTCGAACAGCAGCAAGGGATCGCTCGGATTACGCTCCAGGGTCGAAGAGAGGACTTCCACCGCCTTTTCAGCCTCGCCCAGTTGGCTGTAGTTCAGGGCCAGCTCCGCCGCGATGTAGCTGTAGTTCGGCGCATTCTGCAAGGCGGCGGTATACGGCTGAATCGCGTCCTCATAATATCCCTGCCGGGAGAAAAGCAAGCCCTGGTTGCGAAAGGCATCCGCGACGGCCAGCCCAGCCGTATCCAGTTCGAGGGCCTTTTTCAGGTAGGTTTCGGCAGTGTCAAACTGGCCGATGTCCTGGTAAATTTCTCCCAGGAAGGCATACGTCGGGCCGAACTGCTCGTCCAGGGCTTTGGCGTGCAGCCCGGAGGCCAGGGCCGGGCCATAGTCGCCTTTCCAGTCCAGCGCCATCGCCTTGATCGCCCACCCGTAAGGAGCCTCCGGGGCGGCGTTGATGGTCTTTTCGGCGAACTGCAACGCCTCGGTCATGCGGTCGAGATCGGCCCCCATGTTGGAGGTGATGATCAACATGTGCGTAACCTGGAAATGGAGCCTGGCATCGTTGGGCCGCCCGTCGGCCAACGTGCGGCACTCGGTGAGCGCATCCTGCAAGCTCCCCTGCCGCAGCATGTTCTGACAGTTGATCTCCGCCGCCGCCAGGTCGGGAGTCGGCGTAAGCGTCGGGCGCGGCGCGACCTGGGTCTGGAAGCCCTGCGCGACGTCTTCGATCTTGGGGATGATCGACGACCGTACTTGCCCTTGATTCTGCCACACCAACCAACCTACGTACCCCATCACCACGACCACCAGCAGCGTCACGAGCTTGCGGCCCGAAAATAGCCGCAGCTCGCGGTGACGACCTCGCCGGTAACGTTTGGGAGTGCGCAGGTACATCGTTCCTCCTAGAAAATACCAATCGGCGCGGGCGGCGTGACCTGGGTCGGGATGGGCGTTGGAACCTGGTCAGCGCTGTAATCACCGGCATTCACGCACGACATCAGGCCGGTGTTGATATAGCCCTTGATCGTTTCGTCCGGGTTCATTTGGAGGGCGTGCTGCAAAACCGGCCAGGCCTCGTCGCAGCGCGCCAGCAGCGCCCACGCCAGCCCGCGAATGTACCAGCACTCGATTTCCTGCTCGGCCTGAGGCACGCCCTGCTCATCCTGCAACGTTGCGCACTTTTCGAAAGACTCAATCGAGCCTTCATAGTTGCGGCTGGTATACTGCACCATGCCCAACTGCCGCCAGGCTTCGGGATACGTCTCGTCAAGGTCGGTCGCCTGCGTGCACGCTTCGCGCGCTAACTGGTCCTCGCGCATCATGAAGTAGGTTTCGCATTTGCGCGTGTAGGCTTTGACGTTCTCCGGCTCCATCGACAGGATTTGATCGTAGGCCGCAATCGCCGCTTCGTAATTGTCTTTCGCTTTGTAGTAGACGGCCAGCTCGAAATACAGCGCATCGAAGCGGGGATGAATCTGGATCGCGCGCTCGTACTGCTGAATGGCCGCATCGAAGTTGCCGACGTAAGCCAGGCTGAGCGCCAGCGCACGCCGCGCGTCGAGGCTGTCCGGGTCCAACTGCACCGCCGTTTCAGCTTCGGTAAACGCCTGATTGGGGCGCTCGGCGTCGCGATAGGCCAGCGAGAGGTAGGCGTGGGCCTCGGCGTAATTCTCCGACAATTGGACGGCCTTCAACCCTACGCCGATGGCTTCTTCCGCGCGGCTATTTTCCAACAGCGCCAGGCACAGCAGGGCCTGGGCACGGGGATTATCCGGGGCAATTTTGACGGCTTCCTGAGCGACGTCCAACGCTTTGACGGCGCGGTCGCGGTAGCTGCGCCCGGCGTAACTGCGGTAGATCAGCATACGCCCATATTCAAACAGGATGTCGATATTGTTGGGGGACATCGCCGCGGCCTGCTCGTAGTACGTGATCGAAGCCTCGATGTCGCCGACCAGATAGGCCCGTTCGCCCAGCCGGGCGAGCGTCACCGAGTCCAACGTCGCGGTCGGCTCAGCGCCAACCCCGGCCAGGACCCAATTCTGAACCGTATTGAAGCGCCAGATCACGCCGATAGCTGCCGCCATCGTGACCAGCCACAGGATCAGCAGCGACCGGCTGCCATGCCGCCGGGCCTGGCTGCCAAAATGCAGATTGGATCTATCGCGCCGGATATACATACCGTCCACCTCAGACTACTATCGCGTCCAGCACACAAAAAAGCCGGTGAGTCTAGATCCCCCCGGCCCCTTGTCTACTTGATGCGCGTCGATCTAATCGTAACATCCCGACGCCGGACTGTCAAAAGTCATTCGGTGGCTTGCGGTCGCGTCCAACCCTGCCAGCCGCGCGCCTGCCAGGCGCCGTACAGCGCAATCGATCCCGCGGTCGCCACGTTCAGGCTGGCGACGTGGCCGCGCATGGGGAGCGTGATCCGCATGTCGCAGGTTTCGCGCACCAGACGGCGCAGCCCTTCCCCTTCGCTGCCCATCACCAGCGCCAGCGGACGGTTGAGGTCCACCTGATCGAGGGTCATCGTCTCCGGGCCGATATCCAGCCCGACCAACCAGACCCCCTCTTCTTTCAGGCGCCGCATGGCCGTCACCAGGTTGGTGACGACAGCCACGTTCAGATGCTCCACCGCCCCGGACGAGGCGCTGACCACGGCGGGAGTAACATCGACGCCGCGCCGCTCTTGCAGCAGGATGCCGTGCACGCCGACCGCGTCGGCCACGCGCAGCAGCGCCCCGACATTCTGAGGGTCCTTGAGCAGATCGAGCACCAGCAGAAACGGCGGCTCACCCCGGCTTGCCGCGGCAGCCAGCACGGCGTCGAGATCGACGTAGGAATACTCCCCTACCCGCAGCGCCACGCCCTGATGGTTGGCATTGTCGGCCAGATCATCAATCACGCGGCGCGGCACGCGGCGGATGTTGAGGCCGCGCTGGTTCGCCAGCCCCAGGATCGTTTCGACCGTGCCTTTCTCGTCCACGCCCTCGGCCAGCAACAGCTGCTGCACACTGCGCCGCCCCGCCTGAAGGCTTTCGAGCACCGGCCATCGCCCGTACAGATATTCGGTCATCGCCCGCTTCCGTCAGTCTATCCGCCAGACCGTCCCGTCTGGCCGGTCTTCGAGGGTCACACCCAGTTCGGACAACTGCTTGCGAATCTGATCCGCCTTGGCAAAATCCTTCGCCGCGCGCGCCTGGGCACGGAGATCGGACAGGAGCCGGATCAAGCCATCCTCGCGCTCGACATTCGCCGTCCCGGCCACCGCCGCCTCGTCGGAGACGATGCCCAGCACGCTGCCGCCCAGGTCGCGATACACTGCCTCGACCGCCTGCAAAACCGCTTTGCCCACGGTCTGGTCGCTGTTGAGCAGGGTATTGACTTCGCGCGTCAGGTCGTGCAAGACCGCCACCGCGCCGGGCGCGTTGAAGTCGTCGTCCATCGCTTCGACAAAACGCTGCCGGGCCGACTCCACTACGCTGAGGAAGGCATTGCCCGCGTCCCCTTCAGGAGCCAGGCGCAGCTTCTCGTTCACCAACCGCACCGCGCCATAAATGCGCTCCCAGCCCTTGCGGGCGCCGTCCAGCGCATCCATGCTGAACACGATGGGGTTGCGATACTGGCTGGTCAGGATGAAGGTCCGAATGACTTCGGGCCGGTGCGCCTTGAGCGCGTCTTTGATGGTGTAGAAATTGCCCAGGCTCTTGGACATCTTGACGGGAACGCCAAACTGGTCCGGGACCAGCAGGGTGCCGACCAGCATCCAGTAGCGGGCGAAGGTCGCGTCGTTGGCGGCTTCGCTCTGCGCGATCTCGCATTCGTTGTGCGGGAAGATGTTGTCCACGCCGCCGCCGTGAATGTCGAACGTCTCGCCCAGGTACTTGCGCGACATGGCGGAGCATTCGATGTGCCAGCCCGGATAGCCGACGCCCCACGGGCTGTCCCAACGCAGGATGTGTTCCGGCTCGGCCATCTTCCACAGCGCGAAATCTTCCGGATGGCGCTTGTCGTCGCGCACTTCCTCGCGCGACCCGGCTTCCTGCTCGTCCAGGCGGCGGTTCGACAGCTTGCCATATTCGGGCCAGGTATAGACGTCGAAATACACGTTGCCGGTGTCGGACACGTAGGCGTGCCCTTTGGCGAGCAGGCCCTCGATCATCTTGATCTGTTCGGGAATGTGGGCGCTGGCGCGCGGGCTGATGTCGGGCCGGGTCACGCCCAGCGCATCCATGTCCTGAAAATAGCTGCGCGCATAAGTCTCGACGATCTGCATGGGCAGCGATTGGGACTGGCGGGCTTTCTTGAGGATGCGATCCTCGCCGGAATCCAGCAGATGCCCTACGTCGGTCAGATTTTGCACGTAGAGGACATCGTAGCCCCGGTAGCGGAGATAGC
>CAYRWY010000434.1:0-4963 GCA_964427955.1 uncultured Anaerolineaceae bacterium | reverse complement strand
AGTATAATGGTGCTATGTCTACCTCCATCCTGGCCACCAAGCTTTATATCCCCTCGCCCCGGCCTGAAGTAGTTTTCCGTCCCCGCTTGATCGAACGGCTGAATGAAGGGCTGAGCTGCAAACTGACCCTCATCTCCGCCCCTGCCGGTTTTGGCAAAACGACTCTGGTCAGCGAGTGGATCGCTCGAGGCGGACGCAGCGCCGCCTGGTTATCGCTGGACGAAGGCGATAACGATCTCGCCCGCTTTCTGGTTTACCTCGTCGCGGCCTTGCAGACGGTCGAGGCGAAGATCGGTTGGGGCGCGCTGGCCATGCTCCAGGCCCCTCAGCCACCGGTCGAAGCGGTGCTGACGACCTTGTTGAATGAGCTTGCAGCCATCCCCAACCATTTCGTGCTCGTTCTGGACGACTATCACGTGGTGGATGCCCCGGCGATCCACGACGCACTCACTTTTCTGATCGAGCACCTACCGCCCCACCTGCACCTGGTCCTCGCCACCCGTGAGGATCCCCCGCTCCCGCTGGCACGCTGGCGTGGGCGCGGCCAACTGACCGAGCTGCGCGCCGCCGATCTGCGTTTCACCGCCGCCGAAGCGGCGGAATTTCTCAACCGGGTGATGGGCCTGCATCTTTCCTCGGACGACGTCGTTCTGCTCGAAAGCCGCACCGAAGGCTGGATCACCGGCCTGCAACTGGCGGCGCTGTCCCTGCAAGGCCGTCCCGATCCCGCCCGTTACATTCAGGCTTTCTCCGGCAGCCAGCGTTTTGTGCTGGATTATCTGATCGAAGAGGTGCTTCAGCACCAACCGGAAGGCGTGCGCCGCTTCTTGCTCCACACGGCCATTCTTGAGCGGTTGAGCGGCGGGCTGTGCGATGCTGTCATCGGGCGAGACGACGGCCAGGAAACGCTGGAGGCGCTGGAGCGCAGCAATCTGTTCGTCATTCCCCTCGATGATCGGCGGCAGTGGTACCGCTATCACCACCTGTTTGTCGATGTCCTGCGGGCTCGCCTGCTGGAAGAACCGCCCGATCAGGTGTCCGCTCTACACCGGCGGGCCAGCGCGTGGTACGAGCGGAACGGCCTGCCGTCCGGGGCCATTCACCATGCCCTCGCCGCCGGGGATTTCGAGCGCGCGGCGGACCTGGTCGAGCTGGCCGGACCGATCGTGGAGGAAAGCGCCCAGGCTGCCACGTGGCTGGGATGGGCGAAGGCTTTGCCAGATGCGTTGATCCGGGTCCGGCCTGTGCTCAGTGGTTGGTACGCGTTTGGGCTGCTGGGCCGTGGCGAAATGGAAGCGGCAGAGGATCGGCTGGCCGACGCCGAACGGTGGCTGGAGGACCCCGCACCGGGGATGGTGGTGACGGACGAAACGCAGCTTCGCGCGCTCCCGGCAACACTGGCCGTAGCCCGCACCTACTATGCCCAGGCATTGGGCGATGTTCCTGGCACGGTGAAGTATGCGCAGCGCGTTCTCGACCTCCTCTCTGATGATGACCATCTCAGGCGGGGGCAGGCTACGGCGCTGCTGGGGCTGACCTGTTGGGCCAGCGGCGACCTGGAAGGTGCCCAGCGCGTTTTCGCCGATTTTATACGGGGCCTGCGCGCCGCTGGTAACCTCCCTGATGCCGTCAGCGCCGCGCAGGTCCTGGCCGAACTCCGGATGGGGCTGGGGCGTCTCCGCGACGCCATCACTACCCTCGAAGCGCTGCGCCAGGCCGTGGTGGAGCGGGGCGATCCCCTGCCGCCCGACATGGTGGATCTCTATCGCGGGCTGGGTGAGCTGTACCTTGAACGAGGTGAATTCGAGACTGCCGCCCAGCTTTTGCTGCAAAGCAAGCAGTTGGGTGATCAGGTCGAACTGCCGGGGTGGCGGTACCGCTGGTGCGTGGCCCAGGCGCGATTCGATGCGACCCAGGGCCGCCTGGAGGAGGCGCTCCACGGGTTGGAGGAAGCCGCGCCGCACTTTGTCCGGAGTCCGTTGCCCAACCTGGTCCCCCTCGCGGCCCTCAAGGCCCGGATCTGGGTGAGGCAGGGCCGGTTGGCCGACGCCCTGGACTGGGCACAGGCGCAGCGATTATCCGTGGACGACGACCTCAGCTATCTCCGCGAGTTCGAGCACATCACGCTGGCGCGGGTGCTGATCGCTCGCTACCGGCACCAGCCTGAAGAGGTTGCAGTGAGCGAGGTGCTGGGATTCCTGCACCGGCTCCTGGCCGCTGCCGAAGAAGGCCGACGGGTGCGGAGCGTGATCGAGATCCTGGTGCTCCAGGCGCTCGCGCATGAGGCGCAAGATCATATCTCTCTGGCGCTCGTGCCGTTGGAACGCGCCCTGTCCCTGGCGGAACCGGAGGGCTACGTCCGCGTCTTTGTGACTGAAGGTCCCCCGCTAGAGCGACTGCTACGCGGGGCTGCGCAGCAAGGCATCCACCCGGACTACGTCAGTCGACTACGGGCCGCCTGGGGGGCAGCGCCAGACCGAACGCCGGTCGCTCAACCCCTGATCGAACCGCTGAGCGAACGCGAGCTGGAAGTGCTGAAACTGCTCGGCACCGAATTGGACGGACCCGACATCGCGCGCCTGCTCGTGGTGTCCTTGAGCACCGTGCGTACCCACACCCAAAACATCTACAACAAGCTGGGAGTGAACAATCGTCGGGCGGCGGTCCGCCGTGCCGAAGAACTCCATTTGCTGTGACGACCCCGGCAGCGAATAACCTGCCCGATCATATTCTCCTCACAATCTAAATCATCACATGTGATGATGTGCCCTCATCACCTTGTCCTCTATGCTTCGGTCCATACGGTGAAATCACTTCGTGACGAGGAGTATAGGCGGGATGCACGACCCACACGATCATAACGAAGCCGGGTGGTACGAGCTTCGCCTCAGGGGCCATCTCGATCAACGGTGGTCGGCCTGGTTCGAAGGCTTCACCATCACCCTGGAAGACGGCGGCAGTACACGCCTGACCGGCTACGTGACCGATCAGGCGGCGTTGTATGGACTGCTCAAGAAAGTGCGCGATCTGGGGATGCCTTTGCTCTCAGTCCATCGCGTGGACCCTCACCAGCCCGGCGCGGCAGAGATCGAGCCGTAGTCCGACACAAACCTGGCCTTCAGCCTATCAACCCAAAAGGAGACAAAATGGATACGAACAAAAAGATCGCAAGAATGGTGGGGGCGCTCTACATCATGGGAACGGTGGCCGGCATTCTCAGCGTCGTGGCCACCCATCCGCTCTTCGATGCCTCAGATTACCTGGCCGAAATCTCGGTGCACGAGACCCGGCTGGCGACCGGCACCCTGTGCGTGTTGCTGATGGGGCTGTTTTTGGCGCTGATCCCTATCGTGGCGTTTCCGGTTTTGAAGCGACATGATGAAACGCTGGCCGTGGGGTACGTCGTTTTCCGGGGAGCGCTGGAAACGGCGACCAATATCGTGTTGGCGATCTTGTGGCTGACGCTGGTGCCGATCAGCCATGACTACGCTCGGGCTGGGGCCGCTTCCAGCTATCACACGGTGGGAACGTTGTTGAAAACCATGTCGGAAAGCGCGGGCATCCTGCTGTCCATCGTCTTTTCCCTGGGTGCGCTGATCTTCTACAGCCTGTTGTACCGCTCGAAGCTCATCCCGCGTTGGATTTCCGGCTGGGGTCTCGTGGCGGTGGTCTTCTATATGGCCGGGGCGCTGCTCGCTATGTTCGGCGTCATCGAGCCAAGTTCGAGCGCCGAGTCGATGTTGGATGGGCCGATGTTCTTGCAGGAAATGGTGATGGCGGTCTGGCTGATCGTGAAAGGGTTCGACCCCGCTGCGATCCGGGTTGCTACGCCGGTGGAGACGCGATAACCCGGCACGCATGAGCTTGCAGGAAAAAAGGCCCCAAAGGCCGGAAACATCCTTTGGGGCTGATTCACACGCAGAGCCAGTCTAGAAAATGCTGTTGGGATCGTAGAACCGGGCCACGTTGTCCGACGTGATCAGCGGCGAGGGCAGGACTGTGTCCTGAGGGGCTTCGGCTCCCGCCAGGATCGCCATCAGACGGTGGAAGGCCGCCCGCCCGATCTGGTCGGAGTTGTTCAGGCCGGTCGCGGCATAGTTGGTCCCGTTCAGGATTTGCAGCAGGGCTTCTTTCTGCCCATCGACACCCACCAGGAACATTTCGTCCGAGCGTTCCGCGTCCTGGATGGCCTTTTGCGCGCCGAGGCACATCGAGTCGTTTTCGCAGAAGACGACGTCGATCTTGTCATACTGCGCCAGCAGGTCGGCCATCAAGGTGAAGCCGCCATCCTCACTCCAATCACCGAAGTTAGGGGCCTTGACCACTTCGATCTTGGACTTCTCGACTTCGGAGAGCATCCCATTGGTGCGATCCAGGCCGATGGAGTTGTCTTCCGGCCCGCCGCGCAGCACGACCATCCGGCCTTCACCCGCCAGGCGCTCGACGATGTACTGCCCATCTTGCACGCCGATGGTGTAGTTGTCGGGGCCGATCCAACTGGTGTAATCGCCGCCCTTGAGCTTACGGTCTACCAGGACCACCGGAACGCCTGCCGCCTTGATGGCGTCCAGCGCCGCCGGGGCCGCTTCGAGCGGGCCACCGCTGATGATGATGCCGGTCGGATTCTGGGCCAGCACGTCTTCGACGTCCGAGGTCAGCTTGGCGGCATCGCCGTTAGCATCGGTAACGATCACTTCGACGTTGGGATAGAACGCGGCTTCGGCCTGCACGGCCTCGGACATGCCGATAAAGTAGGCGCAGCACAGCGTATAGTTGACCATCCCAATGACGATTTTTCCTTCGGCCCGAGCCGGAGCCGGGGCGGAGACCGGGGCGAAAAGCCCAGTGGCGATCACGCTGACCAAAACCAGACTTGCTAGTAATGTCGCTTTCATCGTGTTCTCCTTAATGAGTGTCTATACTATAGAAGGCGGACAAGCTAGTCGTGCGATAGAGCAGTGGG
>CAYRWY010000433.1:0-4984 GCA_964427955.1 uncultured Anaerolineaceae bacterium | reverse complement strand
TCCCGTTCCTGATCTTCATCGCGGGCATGATGTCGCTGCGGCTGTGGCGGCGCGAGGTCGTCAAGAAGCTCTACGCCTGGCGCACCCCGGCGTTGACCCTGTTGCAGCAGGGCGAATACAAGAAGCTGGTTCGCTCGCTGGAAAAAGAAGCCACCGCCGGGCGGGGACATCCCGACAAGCTGGTGATGGTCGCGCTGGCGGACATCGAGCTGAACAAGTGGACCGAGGCCGACGATCTGCTGCGGCGGGCCAGGCTGCTCGCGCCGGATTACGCCTCGGTGAACGGGGCCATCGGCCAACTGCGGCGGCACCAGGGGCTGTATCACGAAGCCGTCGAGGCCATCCAGCGGGCGCTGGCCTTCGAGGCGAGTTCGACGTCCAGCTATTATCTCGGCCTGTGCCAGTTTTTCGCCGGCGATCACGAGGAAGCGCGGGCGACGCTGGCCGCCGTGATCGACGCGCCGGACCTGCTGCGCCAGGGCCAGGTCGTCGGGGCCTACATCCTCGGCCAGTTGGCGGAAACGGACGGCGATCAGGCCGCGGCGCGGGTCTGGTACGACCGCATGGCCGACGGCGCGCCGAAGGTGCTCGAAGCCCTCAACGAAGAGTGGCGGCGGCACAAACAGACGCCCTACAGCGATCTGCTCAAAACGCACGTGCGCCACATGGAGCAGATCATCGCGCGCCGCCCGCTGAATGTGACTAAAGTACCGGACGATCCAAGCGTGAATATTTCGTGAATTTTGTGAATTTCGCGGCGGCGGGGTTGCACCGAACGCATTTGCGTGCTAACATCAGGGTACCATTCGGTGCTCAATTCATTACGCAAGGAGATATCATCATGTTGTATCAGCCTCGTGAAGAGGGTCAGGGCCTCGTAGAGTACGCCCTCATCCTGGTCCTTGTTGCGGTCGTCGTGATCATCATCCTGGCCCTGCTCGGCCCGGCCATCGGCAACATCTTCTCGAACATCGTCAACAACCTGTAATCTGGGCACTGCATCATCATCTTGAAACCCCGCCTCGCGCGGGGTTTCTTGTTTTTATGGGGGAACGCCGGGAAATCGTATGGGAGATTAGTGCGTTTTGCGCTACACTGGGACGGCTTGCCAAGCAGGACGCGCGACTAAGGAGAAAGACATGCAGTGGTTTCAAACTCGTCTAACCCCTCTTGCGCTGCTGATTCTGGCGCTGGCCCTGACCGCCTGTGACTCGATCACCGGCCAGGGTGAAATCGCCGATCTGGAGACCAAGAACGCCCAGTTGCAGGGGACCCTGGACGTCGTCGGCACCCCGATGCTGACCGTGGCGGCCCTCGAAGCAGCGGCGACCCAGAATGTGCTGCTCCAGGTCCAGATCGGACAGGCGCAGGGGACCGCGCTGGCGGCCCAACTGACCCTGGCGGGCGTGCAGACATCCGGGGGGGGTGGCATCCCGGCGACGTCGGTGCCCTCGGCGCCCCAGGGCGACCAGTCGCCCGGACTGCCGACCACCATCCCGACCCCCAGCGGATCGCGCACCACCTTTTCCCAAACGGTCACCTCCACCAGTCTGAACAGCGACGACTGTCCGGTCGGTGCGTCGGCCTCGTTCGACAAGATGACGCCCACGATCTACGTCAACACGCAGATCGACTACCTGCCCTCCGGATCGGTCTTCGGCGCGCGCTGGACGGCCAACGGTACGTTGTTCTTCGACGATGCGCAGTGCTGGGTGCCCGACAAAGACTGGTATAACATCTGCGCGTACTGCTCGATTGTGCCGGACGATCCCAACACGGGCTTCACCCCCGGCAGTTGGACGGTCGAACTGCTGCTGGATGGGCAGGTCCTATCCCAAACCCAGTTCACCATCACCGATTCAGCCGCCGCGACGCCGGAAGCCTCGACCAGCTCTACGCTGCAATAATCGCACCTTCTCCCAGCGGCTGGACCGGCGGCTGGGAGAAGTTCCATCATCGCCTCACGAGGCGCTTTCCACGCCTGATCTATACAATATCAGAACATAACTTAACGTGCTTTTATGTTTTTCGTAAAAAAGAATAGAATAATTAATAATGACCGGATTGATCAGGATCGTCTCGATCTATCTTTTATTTTTCCACAGGAGAATCTCCCCGTGAAAAGATTAACCCTCTTCGTTCTCGTCCTGGCGATTCTCGTGATCAGCGGGTGCGGCGGTGATAAGCAACACGACCAAAGCACGCCGGTTCCGACTCCTGCACCCTACCAGATCGCGCTGGTGATGAAAACGCTGACGAACCCCTTTTTCGTCGAGATGGAAAAAGGCGCGCGGCAGGCCGAGCAGGAGTTGGGCATTCAATTGATTGTCCGCACCGCCGCCCAGGAAACCTCGATTGAGCAGCAGATTCAGATCGTAGACGAACTGATCGACGAGAAAGTAGACGCAATTGTGATCGCCCCCGGCGACTCGCTGGAACTGATCCCCGTCCTCAAGAAAGCCCAGAACGCCGGGATCGTGGTCGTCAACATCGACAACCGCCTCGACGCGCAGTTCTCCCAGGAAAAAGGGTTGGTCAACGTGCCGTTCATCAGCGTGAACAACGAAGAGGGTGGCTATCTCTCCGCCAAAGTCGTCAGCGACCTGGTGAAAGAGCCGACCGAGGCGCTGATCTTCGAAGGCATCCGCAGCGCGGGGAACGCCCAGGATCGCAAAGCCGGGGCTGAGCGCGCCTTCGCCGAGAATCCGAACATCACCGTCGTCGCGTCCGAATCGGCCAACTGGAAGATCGACGAAGCCTATAATCTCGCCGGCACCTTGTTTGAAGCGCATCCGAATGCCAAAGTGATCTTCTGCGCCAACGATATGATGGCCCTGGGTGTCATCCAGTTCCTTCAAGAAACAGGGCGCACGGACGTCCTGGTGGCCGGATACGACGCGCTGGACGAGGCCAAACAGGCCATCCAGGAGGGCACGCTGGTCGTCACCATCGACCAGCAGGCCGCCCGGCAGGGCTACGAAGGCGTGAATGCCGCCGTCAAGCTCCTCAAGGGCGAGACGGTCGAGCCGGTTGTTTTGGTCGATGTGCTCGTCGTCACCCAGGATACCTTACAGTAAAGCGCGCCCTGCCGAAGAACTCTCATGATAGCCAAACTGCACCGCCCCCACTTTAATATCGTCCAACGGTTTGTTGGATACTCGTTCCTGTCCGGCGTGATCCCGCTTTTCGTCGTGGGCGCCGTCTCGTACCTGTACTCAGCGGGTATCGTCCAGCAAGAAGCCAGCCAATATACCGGGCAGTTGGTCATCAACCAGCGGGATTATCTGGCACTGCAAATGGAACAGGTCGAGAGCCTGCTGTCCAACGTGTCGGGCGTGCAAGAGATTCGCGATGTGCTCCAGGAAAACGTGACCAGCAACGCCTATGCCGACCTCTCGACGCAAGCGCGCATTGGCTACATCCTCAACGGTTATTCCAACCTGAAAGGGCTGGTCGCCCTGGATATTTTCACGGTGAACGGCGTGCATTATCACGTGGGCGATACCCTCAACGCCGAGGACGTGCGCCAGGACGAAGTTGACCGGCTGTTTGCCGAGACCCAGGCCAGCGACCAGTTGATCTACTGGGCGGGCGTCGGCCAGAACGTCAACGCCGCCTCGACCAGCACGCAGGTCGTCACCCTGGCGAAAAAGGGCTACCGCATCGATCCGCAGACGCTGCAAGAAGAGCCGGTGGCCGTGTTCCTGGCGAGCTACAGCACCAGCTACCTGTACGATCACTTCCATGCGGTGGACCTGGGGAAAAACGCCTACCTGCTGATTCTGGATCAGCAGGGGCGGATCATCTACCATCCGAATCCGGTCCTGATCGGCACCCAGGCCGATCCGAAACTGCTGAAGCAGTTGACCGGCCCGCGGGACTCGACCATCGAAGTGGTGAACGGTACCCGGATGTCCGTCAACCGCGTCGTATTTGATGACCGCGGCTGGATCGTCGCCAGCTTCGTCCCGGTTGATACGCTGTTCGAAAGAGCCGCGCCGATCCGGAATGTCACGCTGCTCATCCTGGTTCTGGGGCTGGGACTGGTCACGATCGTGACCTTCGCCTACAACCGGCAGACGGTCAGTCCCATTCGCGAGATTACCCGCCGGTTCCAGCGCCTCTCGACCTCGTCTCCCGCCGAGCAGACGCCCTTGAAGGTGCATGGGCACGACGAAATCGCCCAGCTCGGCCAGGGGTTCAACAGCCTGCTCGACAGCCTGGAAGCGCGCCAGCGGGCCGAGCACGAACGCGAGAAGCTGATCGAGGAACTCCAGACCGCCAACCGGATCGCCGAAGAAAGCGTGCGCGTGAAATCCGAATTCCTCTCGACCATGTCGCATGAGCTGCGCACACCCTTGAACGCCATCATCGGTTTCAGCGACACCCTGCTGATGGGCATCCCCGGCGAGCTGAATGACAAGCAGCGTCACAAGATGGAGCGCCTGCGCGAAAACGGCGTCCGGCTGCTCAACCTGGTCAACGATATTCTGGACCTGACCCGCATCGAAGCCAACCGCGTCGATCTGGTGGCGGAAACGCTGTCGCCGGTCGAGATCTCCGAGCGGATGGTGAACCAGATGAAAGTCCTGGCCGAGCGGAAGGGCATCGAATTCAAGACCTCGGTGGACCCGACGCTGCCGCCGCTGCTGGTTGGCGATCAACAGCGCATCGAGCAGATCGTGATCAACCTGCTGTCGAACGCATTCAAGTTCACCGAACAAGGCAGCGTCACGCTCACGATGGAAGCTGCCCAGAATCAGACCTGGACCATCGCCGTGGCGGACACCGGGATCGGGATCGCGCCGCACGCCCAGGAGATCATCTTCGAGGAATTCCGGCAAATCGACGGCAGCTCGTCGCGTGCCTACCAGGGCACCGGGCTGGGCCTGGCCATCGTCCGTAAGCTGGTTCATTTAATGGGGGGACAGGTCAAGGTCGAAAGCGCCCTGGGCAAGGGCAGTACCTTTGCCGTGTATTTGCC
>CAYRWY010000432.1:0-4989 GCA_964427955.1 uncultured Anaerolineaceae bacterium | reverse complement strand
CGGGGCCAGCGCCGGAGTGCGCATCATCCAGGAAGCTGCCGGACAGCACGCGACGACGACACCGACCGAAAGCTACTGATCGCGGTTGCGCAGGTCACCAGCGCCGGGTAAGATCGGTCCCGACGCCGGTTGATCACGCCGCCGAAGGGGAACTCCTGTGCTCGGAACTGAAACGCCTGCACCGCCTCACCCCCTGCCTCCCATCTCCCGGTGGCTGGTCGTGATTCTGTGCGGCGTGGCCCTGGCCGCGTTCGCGGCGCGCCTGATCCCCGAACCACGCACCATCGACGATGCCTTCATCACGTTTCGCTACAGCCGCAACCTGGCCGAGGGGCATGGCTTCGTCTACAACCCCGGCAGCCGTACCCTGGGGACGACGACCCCGCTGTATACGCTGCTGATGGCTGCTGCCAGCCTGATCACCGGTTCCGGGCAGTATCCGTGGCTGGCGCTGGTGACTAACGCCCTGTTCGACGCGGCGACCGCGGCCTTGCTGGCGTGGCTGATGTACCGGGTAACCGGACGACTCAGCCTGGCGGCGGTCCTGGGCACGCTGTGGGCGGTCAATCCCATGAGCGTGACGTTCGCCGTCGGCGGGATGGAAACCAGCCTGGGGATCTTCTGCGCCGCTGCCGCGATCACGGCTTACCTGGAGCGGCGCGAACGCTGGATGGCGCTGTGCGCGGCGTTGGCCATTCTGACCCGCATCGACACCGTGATCTGGGTTGGACCGCTGTTCCTGCACCAGTTGATCACCCACTGGCGCGACACCCGCCAGCAGCCCTGGTCGAGACGCGTGCCCTGGCAGAGCTGGGCCATTTTCGCCGCTATCCTGGTGCCCTGGTACGGCTTCAGTTGGGCGTATTTCGGCACGTTCGTCTCGCGGTCGATGGCCGCCAAGCGGCTGGCCTACCAGGTTACACCCGGCCACGCCCTGATCCGCTTCTTGCAGCACATCGCGACGCCCTTTTTCGAGCACGAGACGTTAGGCAAGCCCGGCATCGTCGCCGGGATCGTGCTGTACCCATCACTGGCGGCGGTGGGAACGTTTTATGCTCTCAAGCGCCAGCCGCGCCTGATCCCCCTGCTGATCTATCCCTGGCTGTATATCGCCGTCTTCAGCGCCGCCAACCCGCTCATTTTCCGGTGGTACCTGGCCCCCACCCTGCCCGGCTATTTCGTCGCCATTCTGCTGGGCGTGTGGGCGTTGGTCGATTCATTGGGTCAACAGCTCAAGCACCCCGCCGCGACACCGGCTATCCTGGCCGGAATCGGGATCGTGTTCGTCGTGTTCTCGCTGAACGCGTGGCGGCTGCATCCCGATCACCAACCGGATCGCCCCGCCCCGGAAATGGCCTGGCACAAGATCGAGTTGAATTACCAGACGATGGGCGAACTGCTGCGCGAGAAATACGGCGTCACCGAAAAAACGCTGGTGGCAGCGGGTGACATTGGGGCGATAGGGTACTTCAGCCGGGCGCGCATTTTGGACACCGTCGGGTTGGTCACACCAGAGATTTCAAAGTATTATCCTGTGGACAAATCCATCCTGGTATCCGGCGCGAATTATGCGGTCCCCCCGGCCATTATTCTGGACTACCAGCCGGAGTATATCGTCCTGATGGAAGATTTCGTGCGCAACGGGCTGGCCCGCGATCCGGCCTTCGAGGCCCGGTATGCGCAGGTAGAATTCATCCCCACGGACTACTACGGCGACGGGATGATCATGTACCAGCGGCGCGACGTGAGCACGACCGCGCCCTGAGCATACCGACCCGAACTTCGGGCCGGTGGATGGAGTTCGATCAACAAGTAGTCTCTTTATCCGGTGTGTTCTACCAGGGAAACGGCGATGACCGGGTTATCACTGAGCAGCACCAGCAAGAAACCACCGATGGATACCGAGCAAAGCCTGATCGCGGGCAAACGCAGGCGAAAAATGCGGGAAGCCCTGATCGGCTACCTGTTTGTGCTTCCCGCCGCCCTGGCCACCGTGATTTTCGGGCTGTGGCCGGTGATCGCGGGCTTCTACGAAAGCATCAAGGCCGGTTCGCCGATCACCAACAAGTACGTGGGGATGGCGAATTATACCCGCGCGCTGGGCAGCCTGATCTATATCCTGCTCTTCGCCCTGTGCGCGATCTTCCTGCTGATGGCCTACCGCTCCTGGCAGAAGATGGCGCACTACCGCCAGGAGCACGGCGGCAATCCCTGGCTGTACCTGGTGCCAGGGATGCTGGTCGGGCTGGGCCTGATTATCCTCGCCCTGATCCTGGTCACCGGCGTCGATGGCTACGGCTGGGCCGGGTTGATCCCGCTGCTGCTGGGCGTGGGCGGCCTCTTCACCGCCGATTTCCTCCAATCCGGCTCCACAGCACGGGACGCCCGCCCGCTCGCGACCGTGTGGTCCATCCTGGCCGCGCTGGCGGCAGTCTGGCTCGGCGGCCCCTGGCTGAATGACAGCCTCGGGCTGGGCACGCTGGGCTGGATCGTCCTGGTGGCGGCGTTTGGAGCAGCGATCTACGCCCTGGTGCCGCGCCTGGGAAGCATCCGGACCGGACAATACGTGGGCGGCAGCCTGACGATGGGCACATTCATGCTGCTGGCGCTGCTGCTGGCGCGCTACACTGTCCTGGAAATGAGCCAGAGCACCGACGATGCCCGGCGGATCGCCGCGCAAATTTTCAACCAGCGGGTGTTGGACGGCGTGGTCAGCGTGACGCAGACCAACGCCCAGATCACCGGCCTGAAGTTCGAAGACGGCGAAGTGATCGTCAAGGTCAACGTCAACGGCCAGACCCTCGACGCCCCGCTCGCCCCCCAGGTCTATAACGAACTGCCCGTCGATAAGATCACCCGGATCGAGACGGCTTTCGCCAACGGGCAGAAAGTCCAGGTCGTTCTGCCGGACGGCAGCGTGGCCGAGGGCCAATTGACCGGCATTGCCCAGGGCGAGAAGCTGAACGTGGACCTCACGGCAGACAATCCCCAGGCCACCAGCGAGATCGACATTTATTCCGCCCTGGACGTGGGAGAGGCCGTCATCCAGAACAACGGCCACACCGAACCGCTGCAAAAGCAGATTTATGCCTCGCTCGGCATCCTGCTGGGCCTCGCCACGATCTATCACCTGACCTGGGTGCGGCGGCATACGGACGACGACGAGCATCCCCGGCTCTACCACTGGCTGCACCGGGGCCGGGTGCTGATGGGGATCGCCGTCGTGGTTATGTTCTACTACCTGGTGGGCGCGGCACAGTTGAGCCAACAGGCCGCTGCCGGAATGGGAGCCTTGAGCGAAGATCAGTTCAAGCTGGCGTACCAGTTTGCCACCGGCCAGGCACCCCCGGCGATCCTGCGGGCCGAGATGCTCAAGGCGCAACTGCTCTACTGGCCCCAAGCTTTCTCCGTCGGCATCGGAGCCTTGCTGATCGGTGCGGCCTACCTGGTCTGGCAGAGCGCCCAAAAACGCGAAACACCGCTTGGTTTCAGCCTGACAATCCTGCTGGCGGTCTTCATGATGGTGGGCGGCTGGCTGGTGCTGGGCGAGCTGCCGCGCACCCTGTCGCTCGGCGGGCGCGAAACTCAGGACGCGCTGGACGCACTGCGGCGCACCGCCATCTATTCGATTGGCACGGTCCCGATCCAACTAGCGCTCGGCTTGTTCCTGGCCTACCTGCTCTTCTCCGAGGTCAAGTGGGGCAAATCGCTGTACCGCGTGATCTACTTCATGCCCTACATCGCGCCCAGCGTCGCGACCTCGACCGTGTTTCTGGTGATCTTCCGGCTGGAGCCGGGCAGCCTGGCCAACCGCTTCATCGGGCTGTTCGGGGTCGCCCCTCAAACCTGGCTGAAAGAGCCGAACGGGATCTTCCGGATCATTTACGAGCAGGTTCTCGGCGGCAACCCGCTTAACATTCCGGCGGGACTGGCCGGTCCCAGCCTGGCCCTGACCACGGTGATCCTGTACAACATCTGGGTCTTCGCGGGCTACAACACGGTCGTCTTCCTGGCCGGATTGGGTGCCATCCCAACCGAGTTGTACGAAGCGGCGGAAGTAGACGGCGCCGGGCGCTGGTCACGCTTCCGCAGCATCACCCTACCCCTGCTCTCGCCCACAACATTTTTCCTGTCGATGCTGTCGATCATCGGGACGTTCAAAGCCTTCACGCATATCTACGTCCTGCGCCGCCAGGCGACCGGCAAAGAAATCGACACGATGAGCGTGCACATTTTCAATACGCTGTACTCGGCCAACGATCCGGGCTACGCCGCTGCCCTGGCCTTTACCCTGTTCGGCGTGATCCTGGTCCTGACCCTGGTCCAGAACCGTCTGGCAAAGGAGCAAGTCTTCTATGGCTAGCACAACCGTCACCGCACAGACGGCAGCAGAACAGCCGATCGTTCAAGCTGCGACGATGCGCGGCCTGCACCGCCGCCGGATTCACATCAGCCCGTTCCAGATCCTGGTCTACATCGTCCTGACCCTGGGCGCGATCGTGTTCATCATGCCCTTCCTGTGGATGGTCAGCACGTCGTTTCAGAAAAAAGGCGACATCATTCGCGGGCGTTTCCTGCCCAGTTGGGGACTGATCCAGGTGACCTCGATTCAGCCGGGCGACCTGGATCGCACCTTGCAGGATTACCTGGATGCCGGCGAATCCCCACCCTACCTGGACGAGCTGTGGTCCCAAATCGAGACCAGCAAGCTCAAGCGGAATTACACGCTGTACGACTATCTGCGGCGAGAGAAGATCGGTTATGCGTCGCTGAATGTCGATCTCCCGATCCTCGATACTCACCGCCAATACGTCATCGTGGGAGGTATGGCGCACTACATCGAAGCCTGGGATGAGTCGAACTTCTCGAAATATTTCTTCAACAGCGTCAAAGTCGCTTTCCTCACGATCCTGGGCCAAACGGTCACCTCGATTCTGGCAGCCTATGCCTTCGCCCGGATCGAGTTTCCGGGGCGCAACCTGCTGTTCA
>CAYRWY010000431.1:0-5007 GCA_964427955.1 uncultured Anaerolineaceae bacterium | reverse complement strand
TGCGGGGAGACGTATTCAGACGTCTGCTCACCACGACCCCCTCTTTCTGCTGTACAGTGTGTACCTGGCATCATTCCCGGCAGAAGTAGTATCCTACCGGCGACGGTAGGGGCGTATGGTGCCATACGCCCCTCACTGTCACCAAAGTCGGGATCAATTTTCTGTAGGGGCAATTCATGAATTGCCCAATAGGCGTCAACTTAAGCGTCTGATCTCCTGTGATAGGGAAAAACCGGCCTCACCCCTCACCCCTCTCCATCAGAAAACGATGGAGAGGGGCATCAGCGCCTCGGTTTCTCCCCCTCTCCATTGCGCTTTTTGAATGGAGAGGGGGCCGGGGGGTGAGGCCGGGACACGACCGTGACTGCCTCACAAAACCTTAAATTGACACACATAAGGCAATGCATGAATTGCCCCTACGATTCGCTCCACAAGTATCATTCTCCCAGTCCTGTAGAGGCAAGCCCCCCCCTACGAAAAACTCTGGATCAACTTCTGCCCGACGATACTCGCCTTCTCGGGCACAAGCCAGATCGCCCCAAATAGCGTATCCTCTATACTGTCATGGCATCGTACTCAGGAGGATGAACGCATGAAAAAAGCAATGATCGCGGGCTTGATCCTGGCACTGCTGATCGGCGTGCCCGTCACGTTCGCGCAAGACGACACCTGCCTGCAAAAGGGCGGGATGTGGGATGCCGCACAGCAGAAGTGCGTGCAGACGGCGACCATCGACATCAAGATCGATTACCCGCTGTCGGTGCTGCAATACGACTTCGCCACCCAGGCGGTGGACCAGTTCCTTCAGCAGCAGCGGCAGGGGTTTTTCGCGCCGCTGGGCGATACGGAATTCTACTCGTCGCCGGGGCCGCTTTCGCTGTATATCGATTACGAGGAATACCCGTACTCCGACACGATCACCGGGCTGAAGTTCAACATCAGCACCTACAGCGGCGGCGCGCATCCCTTTTCGTTCTTCCAGACCTTCACCTTCGACCTGGCGAACCAGCGCGTGCTGACGCTGGACGACCTGTTCCTGCCCGGCTCGGACCCGCTGGCGGTGATCGGTCCGATGGTCGAGCAGAGCTTGCTGGCGCAGTTGACCGACATGACCGACGCGGACTGGATTCACACCGGGACCGGGACCGATCCGGTCAACTACCAGAACTGGATTCTCACGCCCGGCACGCTGACGTTCTATTTCCCGCCCTACCAGGTGGCCGCGTATGCCGCCGGGCCGCAGACGGTCAGTTTGTCCCTGGCGGATCTGAGCGCGATCCTGGCACCGGGTTTCGGCGGGTAGGGGACTCCGACCATCCTGGCTCCCTTTGACGTCAGCCTGACTGACCTGAGGAAGGGAACTTGAAATCAGCGCGCGCTTTGAGGCTGCTCTCGTTCGTGGTGATCGCGTTCTGCCTGGTGCTGGTCACGGATGCCGTGCCCTGGTTGCGTGGGGATGCGCCCTGGATTCCGAAAGCGGGCCGCTGGGTGTGGCCCTATGGACATCCTCGCTGGCTGTGGTTGATCCCCAGTCTGGCCGGGGTGGCTTTATATGTGGCGGGCGCGCTGCGCCTGCTGCGTGATGCGGCGGCGCCCGCGCTGCGGCTGATTCTGTGGGCTTGGGGTGGATCGGTGCTGCTGCCGCTGCTGCTGCTCACGTTGGAGGGCCGCCCGCTGTTCCTGCTGGCGACGCGCTCGGCTTCGCCCGTTACCGGCGGCTATCAGACCGCCGCCGCCCTGATCCCCGATCTGGGGGAGGCTCTGCGCCATTGGCCGCAGTTTCTCGACGATTATCGCACCGAGACGAAACTCAGCCCGCCCAGCGGGGTGGCGCTCAGCCCGCCCGGCTTGATCGCGCTGTATGATGCCGACAAGCAACTTTTCGCGGCCCTGTCCCCGGCGGCGGATCGTTTGGGCGGGCTGGTCCGCCCGCTGCAATGCCAGAATCTCGACATGATGACCTGGTCCGATGCGGCGCTGGCGAGCGCCTGGATGCAGCTTTTCATGCCGTTTTGGGCGGCGCTGGCGGTGGCTCCTTTGTACGCGCTGGGCCGGATGCTCTTTGACCGGGAGCGGGCACGCTGGGCGGTCGCGCTGTGGCCGCTGATCCCCGGTTTGGCGATCTTCCAGCCGCGCTTCAACGTCTTTTTTCCCCTGATCACGCTGGTGATGCTGCTCGGCTTGTGGCGCGGCCTGCTGCGCAACCGGGTCCGCTGGATCGCGGCCAGCGGTTTCGTGCTGTCGGTGGGCCTGCTGTTCAATCTAGCGCTTATGCCATTGGGACTGCTCGCCGGGCTGATCCTGATCGGCTTCCGGCTGGGGATCGAGCGGCGGGAATGGCGGCGGTTGGGGCGCGATCTGATCGTGTTCGGGCTGGGCGTCGGATCGGCGTGGGCGATCTACGGGGCCGCTTCGGGTCTCGCGCCCTGGACGCTGGTGGATTACCTGCTCGGCCTGCATTACGACCTGGACCGTCCCTATCTGCCCTGGCTGTTTATGCACCCCTACGATATGTTCATTTTCGTCGGGCTGCCGGTAGCCGCGTTGGCCATCGCGCGGATCATCCGGCTGCGCCGCCGCCTGGAAGCGGGCGACCTCTTAGCGGGCGCGGCGGGCGTGACGCTGGTGTTGGTCGTGCTCAGCGGGACGGCGCGTGGCGAAACCGGGCGGGTCTGGCTGTTTTTGGCCCCGGTGTGGCTGCTGCTGGCGGCGGACCTGCTCGTCCGCGTGGGACCTCGCCAGCGTACCCAGTTCGTGATCCTGCAAGCGGTGTGTTTGCTCAGCATGGCCGCCGTGCTGCGGGCGAATTTCACGGCGCTGACCGAGCCGCCGCGCCCCGCCGAGGCGACCCAGGGGCCGACCTTCCCGGTGGAGGCGCACTTCGTCCACGGCGCGGATCGCGTCACGTTCGTCGGCCTGAGCGTCGAAGCCGCCGCCGATCAGGTGACGCTTCATCTGTACTGGCGGGCGGATGATTGGGTGAAACGTCCCTATGTGCTGTCACTGGTGGGCGTCGCGCCCGATGGATCGTCACTCGACAGCCTGAACTGGGACCCGCTGGAGTGGGACTATCCGCCCTCGTGCTGGACGCCGGAGCGGACCTTCGTGGATACGGTGCGCGTCCCGCTGGGCGAGCACGCGCAGCCCGGCGGCTGGTCGTTCAGCCTCTCGATCCGGGATGTTTTCACCCAGGAGTTGATGACGGTCACCCTGCCGGATGGATCGAGCACGACTCAGGTGGGGATCGGCCCGGTAGCGGTGCCTTGATCCCGGCTAATTCAGGCGTTGCCTCACGTCCTCAAGCGCCGCCGGTTGGATGTTCATGGCCAGGCCCAGGCCATCGAGTCTTTTTGGAGCAGGGCGCTGGTGGGATGCACATGCCACTCGCTCCGGCGCGTCAAGTTTTGCACCCGGAGCCGAAATTCCTCGATGCTACTGATCCTTGCCTAAAAAACTAAACTTTTGAGGCCCACGGTTGACCTCACCCCCGACCCCCTCTCCAGACTTGGAGGGTCGGACAAATTAGGCAGCCTTAAGGGGCTGCGCGGACTTAAGGTAACGTTCATGGTAACGGCGGAGCGCACGGATATTGATGATGATGTAGATGAGCGTGTTGTGATGCGCAATCGGGGCCAAGCGGCGCTGACGCGGACGCTCAATCCCGAGCGCTTTGGCTTGACTGTTGATGCGCTCCGTCGCGGTGCGTTGTTTGTAGAGCGTTTGGTAAGGGGCCGCGTGACGGTCCAACTGCCAGCGCATCAGGTTGCCCAATTCGATGTTCATCTTGCGCACGGTGCCACAGGCGGCGCAGCGGAACCGTTGCAGGCGATGGGTGTCTTCGATCCACTGCTCGCGGGGGTCCATTTCTTGGCTATTACAAGCGCACACGGGGCGGTGATGCGGACCCAACACCGTGGGGGAATTGCCCCGCAAGTTGAGCGCAATGGCGGCGATGCCCCCCAACTCTGCCGCGCCTTGATACATGTACCAGGCGTCAAAGGCCGCATCCGCTGTCACATTCCGTGGGGGAAATCCCAGGCTGCACATTGCGCGATGCAGCAGCGGCAGGCCATAGCTCACATCGTTCACATTAAAGGGGAGCGTCATTTCCCCTAAAACGAGTGCGTCTTTATCCGGGGTTTGGGTCACGGCGATCCCGGTCCCATAGCCCCATAGATATTCCTTGTCCGCTGAAGCGTCGTGCGAGGCCTCGCCCTGGTTGTGGCGCCGCTTGACGCCCAAGCGGCAGTCGGGGTCGCCCGCCGGTTGTCGGGCGGGATCATAGCGGTGCTTGATCTCCACTCGCGGATTATTTTCCTTGACATAGGCGTAGAGGTGCTTGGTATCCACGCTCACCGTTTCGCCCACACCGGGAATAACTGCCACGGCGTGCTGGACCGTTTGGGTCAACAAGTCGGTCAACGTGGACGGCGACAAGGTGCCCAACTGCCGCCGCAAGTGACGGGCGCTCGGCACACTGGCCGCCACATCAAAGCCATAGGGACTCTCCCCCGCGGCTACCAGACGAAACCCCAGCAGCCACACCAGCGCCGGGTGGTCGCACAGGTAGTCATACAAGTCCGTATGATAGTCGATTTTTTGATCCACCATGACCAGATACGCTCGGAGATAGGCCGCTGCCGGGTGTGGCAGTCGCCCTCGCTGCGGCAGGCGGTCATCTTTCTCCGGCACCTCGCTCCAGTCCAGCCAGCCCAACATTTCTTCGTACCGCCGGGCGACTGGATCATCGGCGAAATAAGCTGGCGCGCGGAGGATGACCACCTCCCGATTTTGCTGTCTTACCGCCCGTTCGAGTATGATGGGCTTCCCTCCACTTGAGTCTTGTGTCGTCTCTTTAACTTCACAAATACCCTTGTGGAGGCTTTTTCGCTACATTTTCCCTTCACCCTTCCTAATTTGTCCGACCCTCCAATAATGCTGGAGAGGGGGACTGAACTTCGGGTGGAGTAAGTCCCCTCTCCGAAAAAAGCGGAGAGGGGATTGAGG
>CAYRWY010000430.1:0-5011 GCA_964427955.1 uncultured Anaerolineaceae bacterium | reverse complement strand
TGGGCGATGGCCGATCCCGATCTGCCGGGCGGCGCGGTGGTGATCGCGGAGGAACAGACCGCCGGGCGCGGGCGGCAGGGGCGGGTCTGGGTCGCGCTGCCGGGCAGCGCGATTCTGTGCAGCCTCGTGGTGCGCCCGGATCAGTTGCAGCGGCTGACGATGGCGGGCGGCGTGGCCGTCGCGGAGACGCTGGCACCGATCCTGCCGGGACGGGTCGCGCTCAAGTGGCCGAACGACGTGCTGGTGGGCGGCAAAAAAGTCTGCGGCATCCTGTCCGAAGCGACGTGGATCGGGAACGACCTGGCGGCGGTGATCGTCGGGATCGGGATCAACGTCCATACTGATTTTTCCGGGACCCCGCTGGCCGAGATCGCGACCAGCATCGAAACCGAAGCCGGGCGGGAGGTGGATCGCCTGGCCGTGCTGGCGAGCCTGCTGGACCACTTCGATCACTGGGTGCTCGATCCGGCGCTGCGGGAACGCTGGGAGAGCTGGCTGGGCACGCTGGGACGGCGGGTGCGGGTGTACACCGATCCGCACAAGGAGTCGAGTCCCTTCTACGTGGGCCTCGCCGAGCGGGTGGACGAGGACGGCGCGCTGTACGTCCGGCTGGACTCCGGCGAGGTGCGGCGCGTGATCGCGGCGGATGTGGGACTGGCCGAGGCGTAAGCGCGGACGAGCGAAAAGCGACAAACGACAAGCGATTCAACGCAGAGGGCGCCGAGATCGCAGAGAGATTTTTTGAGGGCGAAAAGCGAGAAGGGCGGCGTCCGTCTCGATTTTTCTCTCATTCCCCGGTTTTTCTCAGCGTGCTCTGCGATCTCTGCGTTGAACTGCATTTCTGAGAGGGACTGCGACGAAAGCGCCGCGGGACTCGTACATAGAATAGAAAAACACCTCTGGCTAATTCGCCGATTTCCCGGTATGCTGAGATGACCGTTGTGGCGGGGGGAAAATGAATATGAGTGCCGATCCGCTAATTTCGCAAACGTTAGGGAATTATGAAATCCTGAGCCGCATTGGCAAGGGTGGGATGGCGACCGTCTATCGCGCCCGCCAGCGCAATATGGCGCGCGATGTGGCGATCAAGGTGATGAGCGCCGATCTGGTCGAAAACCCGCAGTTCGTCGCTCGCTTCGAGCGCGAAGCCCAGGTGATCGCCAATTTGCAGCACCCGCGCATCCTGCCGGTGCACGACTTCGGGCACGAAGGCGAGACCTTCTACCTGGTGATGCGGCTGATCGAAGGCGAGTCGCTGTACCAACGGCTGCAACGCGGGGCGCTGCCGCTGGCGACGGCGGGCAAATTCCTGGACCAGATGGCCGAGGCGCTGGATTATGCCCACTCGCAGGGCGTGATTCACCGCGATCTCAAGCCGAACAACATCCTGATCGACGAATGGGATAACCTGTACCTGATGGACTTCGGGCTGGCGAAGATGCTGGCCGAGTCGCAGAGCCTGACGCAGACCGGGACGGTGCTGGGCACGCCCGCTTACATGTCGCCCGAACAGTGGCGCGGCGAGCCGGTGGACGCCCGGACCGACGTCTATTCGCTCGGCGTGATCCTGTACGAGATGGTGGTCGGGCATACCCCATTCGAGTCGGATACGCCGTTCACGCTGATGTACAAGCACCTGAACGATGCGCCGCCGCCCCCGCGCGAGACGCTGCCCGATCTGCCGGAAGAGATCGAGCGCGTGATCCTCAAGGCGCTGGCGAAAAGCAAAGAAGACCGCTACCAGTCAGCGGGGCAGTTGGCGAACGAGTTCGGCAACCTGGTGCGCGTGGCCGGATCGCTGTCCGTCAAGCGCGTCGTGCCGCCGTCGATCCCGGTGCTCGCCCCGGAACCAGCAGAGCGGGCGCAGCAAGCGGCACCCCTACAGGAGCCGGTCAAGGCTGACAGCGTGCCGCTGCCAGAGGGGATGGTGCTGCCGCCCCCGCCGTCGATCCCGGTCCCGCCGCCGCCGGGCAGTCCGTCCTACGGCGCGCCGATGCCGCCCGGCAGGCGCGAGAAGAAGTCCGATCCGACGCTGCATCTGCCCGAAAGCGTCCCGCCCGGCGTGCGCGATTTCATGGAGCGGATGGCCTCCTCGCCCGCGCTGCACCAGGCGTTGGACGCCGTCGATCAATCGCTGGACATGGCGTTCGAAAAGGCCGCGGAAGCCCTCAGCGGCCCGTCGTCGTCGGCCCAGCTTCCCGCCAAGCGCGGGGTCCCGGAGGCCGCGGCGGCGTTCGACGTCCTGCGCGGCCTGATGGGGCCGGATGAGGCGCTGGTCGGCGTGGTGGACGTGCGCGGCACGCCCCGCTGGCAGATGTGGAAGCGGCTGCTGGTGGGCGGGCTGGCGCTGAACCTGGTGAGCGGCATCACAAGCATCGGGTTTCTGGGCGCGGTCGGCTGGCTGATGTGGCTGTTCCTGATCATCGAGACGCTGCGCACCTGGAAGGGCAAGATCGGGCGCTACTACCTGGGCTTTTCGGTGGATCGCGTGATTCTGCTGTCGCACGACGATGACGGGCGTCCCGACGCGCGCGGGATGTATGCGGCGGACTGGTCGGTGATCGAGCGGCTGCGGCTGACGACCCGCTACGCGCTGGTCGATATGCCGTCCGGCACGGCGGACGAGGTGATCCATTTCGGCGGCGTCGTGCTGGCGAACGGCGATGGCGGCCTGGACAACCAACCGACGTGGCTGCCGCAGAGCGACATCGGGGCGCTGATCGCCGAACGGGGCTTCGAGTCCCGCAATCTTTAAAAGCCATTCACCACAGAGATCACAGAGAAGAACGGGAGAAAAATCTCTGTTTTTCCTCTGTGGTGAAATGTTTCTGGTCGTTGAGCGGAAAAAATCCTTATGGTGCCGAACGAAACTGGAGTTTTTGATTCCCGCCCGGTGGGCGTGCTCGACTCCGGGGTGGGCGGGCTGTCGATCCTGCGCGAACTGCGCGCCCTGCTGCCCGCCGAACCGCTCGTCTACGTGGCCGATCAGGGTCACGTCCCCTACGGCCCGCGCACCATCGAGCAGGTACGCGACTTTACCCTCAAGATCGCCCGCTTTCTGCTGGCGCAGGACGTCAAGCTGATCGTGGTGGCCTGCAACGCCGCCAGCGCTGCCGGGTTGTACGCCCTGCGCGAGACGTTCCCGGCGATCCCGTTCGTGGGGATGGAGCCTGCTGTCAAGCCCGCCGCACACGATACCCGCACCGGCGTGATCGGCGTGATCGCCACCGAAGCGACGTTTCAGGGCGAGTTGTACGCCAGCGTGGTGGGACGCTTCGCGCAGGACGTGCACGTCGAGACGCAAGCCTGCCCGGAATTCGTGCTGCTGGCCGAAGCGGGCGAGACCGACACCCCTGCCGCGCGCGAGGCGGTGCACCGCCGGTTGGCCCCGCTGATCGCCGCCGGGATCGACCAGTTGGTGCTGGGCTGCACCCATTTTCCCTTTCTGAAGACCGCGCTTCAGGCTGAGATCGGACCGGGCGTGACGATTGTCGATCCCAGTCCGGCCATCGCGCGGCAGACCGCCGCCGTGCTGGATCGCGATCACCTGCGGCACCCAGACGGTGAGTCCGGCTCTGTGGTCTATTATACTTCCGGCGATCCTGCCACTTTCCGGCGTACGCTGGGGGCGCTGCTCAGCGCCGAGATCGCGGCGGCGGCGGACGTGCGCGCGGCGCGGTGGCGGGCGGGGGACGAGCAGTTAGAGGTGGGGTAAATGGCGGCCCCTCTCCAGGCAAGCTTTCAGGGGCGGACTGGTGGGTCAGAAGCATTGAGTGGGCGGAAATTCGCTGCGTTTGACCTCACCCCCCGGCCCCCTCTCCGAGGGCGGAGAGGGGGGGGCACGGGCAAGTCCCCTCTCCAGACTTGGAGAGGGGAACAAGCGGGGTAAGCACCAGATCAGTGATCGGCCACAGGAGGAGACAGGGTGAGTTTGTTCAAGCGAGTCTGGCAGAGTTCGATGATCTGGATGGCCCGCCGCGACGATCTGCGGCAGAAAGTCCAGGGCAGCCGCCGGTTGGAGGCGTTGGCCGGGCGCTTCGTGGCCGGGCCGGACGTGACGGCGGCGCAGCGTAAAGCGGAAGAACTGGCGGCGGCGCGGATCGCCTCGTCGATCTACTTCCTGGGCGAGTACGTCGATTCGGCGGCACTGGTCGAAGACAACGTGACGGGGATTCTGGCGGCCATCGCGCAGTTCGGGCCGACGTCCCTGGACTGGTTCATGTCGGTCGATCCCACGCAGATCGGCTATTCGATCTCGCCGGAGTTGGGCTGGACCAACGCCCAGCGCGTCGCCGCCGCCGTGCAGGCGCTGCCCGATCCGCAGGCGCACACTATGATGGTCGATATGGAAGATGCCAGCGTCGTTTCGGAGACCATCGCGCTGTACGAGAAGCTGTGCGCGAGCGGGGTTCCCGCGGCGATCACGCTGCAAACCTACCTGTTCCGCACCGAAGCAGATTTCCAACGGCTCGCGGCCCAGGGCGCGATCATCCGGCTGGTGAAAGGTGCTTTCGTGGCCAACCGCCAGATGGCCTATACCCGCAAGCGCGACATCGACGACGCCTACCTGCGGATCTGCCTGCTGGCGCTCAGCCCGGAACTGAAAGCCGCCGGGCATCGCCCGATCTTCGCCACGCACGACGACCGGATTCTCAAGATTCTGCTGCCGGTCGCGCAGGCCAACGGCTGGAAACCGGACGAGTTCGAGATCGAGATGCTGCTGGGCGTGCGCGAGTCGTACCAGCGCGAACTGGCTGCCGCGGGCTATACCGTGCGGGTGTACGTGCCGTTCGGCGCGGCGTGGTGGCCGTACAGCATCCGGCGGGTGGGCGAAAATCCGGCTAACGGGCGGTTCGTGCTGCGGGCGCTGTTGGGGCGGTAAAGCCCTCACCCCCCGACCCCCTCTCCACCCGGTGGCGAGGGGGAGTGGCAAGGGGGAAACGTCGGTGTAGGGGCGCCGCTTGCTGCGCCCGGCATTGAGGAATTGGAAATTGTCCCTCAGAAATTCTTA
>CAYRWY010000429.1:0-5012 GCA_964427955.1 uncultured Anaerolineaceae bacterium | reverse complement strand
TGCACGTCGGCTCGTCCGGCGCCGGATCGATCACGGTATCGGCGGCCATTGCGCCCGCGGGGACGGGCCTGTTGTCCCTGGAAACCGGCGGCGGCGTGTCGCAGAGCGCCGGGGCCACGGTCACGGAGACGAACCTGGCGATCCGCGCGGCGAGCGCGGTGAGCCTGGCCGAGGCGAACGACCTGACGAACCTGGCGATCAGCGCCGGCGGCGCGGTGAGCTTCCGCGACGCCAACGGCCTGACCATCGCCGCGGATGTCGACGGGATCTCGGGGATCGGGACCAGCGACGACAACGTGACGATCCAGACGGGCGCGGCGCTTTCGATCCAGGCCGGCGTGAGCGTCGGCTCGGCCAACGTGACGTTGAACGCCGGGGGGGCGGTGAGTCAGACCGCGGCGATCACGGCCGCGGGACTGGAGTTGTTGGGCGCCGGTCCGTTCACCCTGACGCTCACCTCGAACCGCGTGACGACCCTGGCGGCCCATACGACCGGCGCGATCCAATACACCGACGCCGACGGGCTTACGGTAGGCACGGTCAACACGGCGGGGATCGACACGGGCACCGCAGGCGATCTCACGTTGACGCTGGCCGGGGCCGGCGACCTGACGCTCAGCCAGCCGATCACGGCCGGCGGGGCCCTGGTGACCTTCGCGGTGAGCGGCGGGCAGGTGATCGACAGCTACACCGGCGGGACGGACATCACGGCGTCGCAGTTGGCGATGACGGCCACGGCGGGGATTGGGGCCAGCGGCAACCCGCTGGAGACGGCGGTAGGGAACCTGGAAGCGTCTGGCGGCAGCGGCGGGGTGTTCGTGGCCAACACGGGCAATCTTTCGATCGGCGGGGTGGGGAGCATGACGGGCGTGTCGGCCACGGGTTCGGGGGCGATCGAGCTCTCGGCCGCCGGCGCGGTGACGGTGAGCGAGGCGATCAGCAGCGAGGCGGGCAACATCACCGTAACCGCCTCGGGCGCGGCGGAGACGGACGACCTGGTCCTTGCGGCGGACATTACTTCCGGCGGCGGCGCGATCGTGCTCCAAGCGGGCGACGACCTGTGGCAGAATTCGGGGAAGGTGTCCACGACCGGCAGCGGGACGATCGGCCTGAGCGCGGGCGTCGGCACGGCGGACGGCGTGCTGACGATGGCCGGCGGGACGGCGATCCAGGCGGCCGGCGGCGACATCACGATCGCCGCCGACGGCGACGTGCGTGTGGCGCAGGTGGCGATCACCTCGGCCTCCGGCAAGAAGATCGCGATCACCAGCGCGTCGGGGGCGGTGGTGGACAACGACGACACGGCGGTGAACCTTGTGGCGGCGTCTGGCGGGCTGGTGATTCGTGCGGCGGGGGGCGTGGGGAGCGGCGACGCGTTGGAGACGACGGTGGGCAGCCTGGATGTGGAAAACAACGGCACGTCGGGCAACATCCAGATCGTCGAGACGGACGGGCTGACGATCGTGCGCGCCGCGCAGACGCATACGAGCGGCAGCGGCGCGATCCGCGTCACGGCCGGCGGCTCGATCCTGGTGGACGCGGCCACGGGCGACGCGATCGCGATCGCGGGTGCGGGCGGGGTGACTTTGGACGCCAACGGGGCCGCGTCCGACGTGGTCCTCAACGACCCGATCCAGACCCACGGCGGCGGCGTGACGATCACGGCCGACAACGACGTCACGCTGGCGGCCGACGGCGACATCACCACCGCGGGCGGAGACGTCAGCATCACGGCCGACGCCGACAACGCCGGGGCGGCCAGCGGCCGGTTGACGATGGACAACCAGGCGCTGGTCAGCGCCGGCGCGGGCACGATCACGATGGTCGCCGGCGGCAATATCACGCTGGGCGGCCTGCTCACGACCAACGGCACGAACTCGGCGGTGAGCTTGACCAGCCGTGAGGGCGGGATCCTCGACGCCGGCGACGCATTCGTCGACGTGGTGGCGGCCAGCGGCCGGTTGGTGATCCGCGCGGCGACGGGCGTGGGCGACGCGGGTGCGATCGAGACCACGGTGGGGAGCCTGGACGTGGTGAACGGCACGTCGGGCAAGATCCAGATCGTGGAGACGGACGGGGTGACGGTGGCGCAGTTGGTGCAGACCGGGGGCGCGTCCGGTCGGGACATCGTCTTGACCGCGGGCAACACGGTCGTGCTGGCGGGGGACGTGTCGGCGTCCGGGGCGCGGATCGCGTTGACCGCGACCGCTGGCGGCGCGAGCCAGTCGGCCGGGAAGGTGATCGCCGCGGAACTGTTGCTGCAAGGGGCTGGCGCGTTCAGCCTGCCTCAGGCGGCCAACGACGTGGACACGATTGCCGCGGACCTGAATACGGGTTCGGTGACGTATGTGGATGCCGATGCCCTGACGGTCGGTTCGCTGGGCGGGGTGAACGGGATCGCGACGGGCGATCCGGGCAGTGGCGGGGCGGTGAGCCTGACGGCCTTGGCGGGCCAACTGTTGGTGAGCCAGCCGATCAGCACGGCCGGTGGGACGGGGGGGACGTTGAGCGTCGCCGGCGACGTGACCGTGAGCGCGGGCGTGACGGTGGGGGCGGGCAGCGTGACGCTCCACGGTCGGGACACGGACGGCGAGGACCTGGTGATCGCGGCCGACCTGAGCGCGTCGGGCGCGATCAACTTGTCGGCCAGGCGGGACATCCTCGTGCGGGCGGAGGTGAAGACGACCGCCGGCGGGGCGATCCAGTTGACGGCCGACTCGGACGCCGACGGCGTGGGCGGGGTGTGGATCGTCGAGACGGGCGGAACGCCCACGGGCAAGATCGCTTCGGCGGGGGACGTGGAATTGCAGGGTTCGGACCTGGCGGCCACTTCCGCGGGCGACGCGGACGCGATCCTGGTGGATCAGGGGAGTGGCAACCGGGCGATGATCGAGGCGACCAGCGCGGGGGCGATCGTGCTCAAGCCGCGCGTGGGCGTGTCGGTTCCGCCGGCGAGCGACGTGCTCGTAAACGGTCTGATCACCTCGTCGAGCGGTGCGATCACGATCCAGGCCAGCCAGGACATCTTGCTGGGCGCGGGGGGCGACATCACCAGCGTCAGCGGCAACGTCTCGCTGGAGGCGGACGTGCTCGCGGGGGATCACGGCGGGCGGATCACGATGGACGCCGGCGCGGCGATCGACGCCGGTTCGGGGGCGATCAGCCTGTTGGCCGACGGCGACATCACGCTGGGGAGCCTGGTGACGAGCAGTGATTCGGGCAGCGCGGTGGGGATCACCAGCACTTCCGGGGCGATCGTGGACACGAACGACGGCGGGGCGGTGGACATCGAGGCGCAGAACGGGACGCTGACCTTGACGGCCAACGGCAGCCTGGGCGCGGCGGGGAACGCGTTGGAGACGCAGGTCAAGATCCTGGTGGCGGCGGCGGGCGGGTCTGGAGGATTGACGATCGACCAGGCGGGCGACGTGACGGCGACGCTGACGGCGAACCAGGGCATGGCCAAGCTGACGGTGGCCGGCGCTCTGGCGATGGGTGGAGACTGGTCGGCCGACAGCTTCGACGTGGACGTTGCCGGCAACGTGTCGATCGCGCATCGGGTGACCACGGACATGGCCGCCGGGGTGGACCTCCGGGTGACGGCGGGCGGGGGCGTGGAGATTGGCGTGGCGGGGTCGATCGACAGTTCTTCGAACGACGGCAGCGTGCTGATCTCCGCGGACGATCTGAGCATCGGCGGGGCGATCGACGCGGGCACGGGCCGGGTGACGTTGAAGCCGACGACTGCTGGCCGGGCGATCGACCTGGGCGGTGAAACGTCCGGCAAGCTGAGCCTGACGGATGCCGAGTTGGATCGGATCACGGCGGGCGTGTTGGAGATCGGCTCGGCATTGGCCGGGGGGATGGACCTCCATGCGGCGGTGAGCCCGGCGCACGTGCCGGTCGTGCACTTGAAGACCAATGGCGGGGTGTCGGGCGTGGGGTCGATCACCGTGACGAGCCTGGCGGTGGAGGCGGCCGGCGCGGTGACGTTGGACAACGCGGCCAACGACGTGGTCAACCTGGCGATCGACGTGGCGGCGGGGAACGTGTCGTTCACCGACGCGAACGGGTTCACGGTGACGGCGGTGGACGGCGTGGCGGGGATCCGCACGGCCAGCGGCGACGTGAGTCTGACATCGACCACGGGCGGCGTGACGGTGGCCAACACGGCGGCGGCCCACGACATCGAGGCCACGGGCACGATCCAGATCACGCTTTCCGGCGACGAGGCCCGGTTGACGATTGCCGGCGGCGCGGACGTGAAGTCGACCGGCGGGGCGCACACTTACACGGCCGACAAGATGGACCTCCAGGGGACGATCACGGCCACGGGCCGGACGGTGACGTTGAAGCCCGTGTCGGGCGACGCGATCGACTTGGGGTCGACGTCGGACGGCGCGGCGAACACCTTGGAGTTGTCGGACGCCGAGTTGGACCGGGTCGCGGCGGAGGTGATCGTGGTGGGCAGCGGCAGCGCGGGTGCGATCCGCGTGAGCGCGGCGCTCGACACGGCGGGTACGGGCGTGCTGCACCTGGTGACCGGCGGCGGGGTGAGCGGCGACGGGACGATCACCGAGGCGAGTCTCGCGGTCCAGGCCGCCGGGGCGGTCAGCCTGGGCAATGCCAACGACGTGGGCAATCTGGTGGTCCACACGACCACAGGGAACGTCACGTTCCACGACGCGGCCGGCGGGTTCACCGTGCCGGCGGCCGGGGTGGACGGGGTGTTTGGGATCCGCACCAACAGCGGCGACGTTCGACTCACGGCGACGGGCGACGTAACGGTTCAGGACGCGTCCGGCGGGCCCGACGTCGCGGCCACGGGCACGATCCAGATCGAGCTCAGCGGCGCCGGGGCGCTCCTGACGGTCGCCGCGGGCGCGGAGTTGCAATCGACGGGCGGGGCGCACACCTACACGGCCGACAACATGGACCTCCAGGGGGCGATCACGGCCACGGGGCAGACGGTCACCCTGGAGCCCAAGGCGGCGAGCCGGGAGATCGACCTG
>CAYRWY010000428.1:0-5013 GCA_964427955.1 uncultured Anaerolineaceae bacterium | reverse complement strand
TGGAGTAAGTCCCCTCTCCGCTTTTTTCGGAGAGGGGATTTAGGGGTGAGGTAAAATCTCCCAGGCAAAAGTTTAGCTATTTGTGCAAGGATCAGTAACGCCGGGCGCGACTACTGCGCCGCCGGAGCATCCCGAACGCTGAGATCGACCAGCCCTTTGACGTACCGGCTGGCCCGGCCATCGCCCGGAACGACCAGTTGCAGGCCGTCCGGATTGGGCTGCCCGTCCTTGTCATACGCGACCAGCACCGGCTGGTGGCTGTAGTCCGGGTCCACTTCGCCCCAACTGACGACCGCCTGGTCGCCAGCGCTGCCGGTGGCGACGATGTACAGACTGACTTTGTCGTTCTTCACATCCGCGTTGAGATTCACCTGCGCGCTGCCCAGAATATCCCACAGCAGCACCCCGGTATACGTCGCCTGGATCGTCTCGTCGCCGCTCAGGTAGGTCACTTCGACGGTCTGCGAGGCATAGTTCGCTTTCAGGTCCTCGGCGCTCAACGTCAGCGGATTCAGCACCTGCCCTTCAACGTGCAGGGCGCCGTCGGTGGGAATAGAGATGGCCGCGGGCTGTTCGGGAATGCGAATGGAAATAAAGCCCCAGTGGACCAGGGTATCCTGCCCGGCGTCGGACAAAACGTAATCGACAAAAGCCTGGGCCAGCTCAGGCTGAGCCGTGTCGTTGGTCAGGGCAATGGGATAGGTCGCGATGGTATTGTAGGCATCCGGAACGGCGATCTGCACGAGGCGGTCGGCGACATCCGGCGTCACGTCGGAGCGGTAGACGATCCCGGCGTCCGCTTCGCCCAGTGACACCTTGGCGACGACCTGCCGAACGTTCTCCTCTTCGGAAACGATGTTGGCGGTGACGGCCTGGCTGTAGGCATCGCCATAACCGGGAGCGGCAGCCAACTGCTTCAGCATGGTGTCGGTATAATCACGCACCGGCACGCCGGGCGCGGCCACGACCAGCAGCACGCCAGGTTTGGCCAGATCGTGCAAAGTCTGAATCCCAGCCGGGTTGTCCGAAGGCACGATCACGACCAGCCGGTTTTTGGCAAAGGTGCGGACTTTCCCCGCGATCCGGCCCGCCTCCTGCGCCACGCCCATCTGCTTGGTATTGGCGCTGGCAAAGACGTCCGCCGGAGCGCCCTCGGAAAGCTGCGTCGCCAGCGTCGAAGACCCCCCAAAGTTGAAAACGACCGTGGCGTCAGGATGGGCCGCTTCGAAGGCCGTCGCGATCTCTCCAAACGCATCGGTCAGCGACGAGGCAGCAAAAACGGTCAGGGTGGTTTGGTCTTGGGCCTGCGCCCCCTGCCAGGGCATCCAAAACAGGGCCAGGATAAGAATAAGTGACAGGCTCTTCAGTTTCATGGTTTCTCCTCGTGGTTCAAGCCTTTAGACACTAATTCACAGCGGTCGATCCACTGTAAAACCGCTTCCAGTTGGGTGATCATGAACTCCAGCGCCAGGAACCCGATGCCCGGAGCCGTCTCGTCGCGCTGCGTCCGCAGGATTTTCAGTTGAAGCTGGCAGACGGCGATTTGGGCACGGACGATGGGCGGCGTGGGAATGCCGAGCAGCCGGGCCAGGTAGAGACGGTTGAGGAATTCGACGCGAATGTGACGCACGCTGGCCGAAGGCTGCTTTTCGTGCAGCCAGATCGCCAGGCTGTCCTGGCCTGCTTCGGTCAGTTGGTACTCCGTGCGGGTCGGCGCGTCGGGAGACTCCACCGCGTGCCCGGTGATGAATCCCTGCTGTTGCAGGCGCTTGAGAACGACGTACAATTGGCTGGTGCTCATCATCCAGACCCGGCCCAATCCCTGCGGATCGTGGAAATACTCCAGCAGTTGGTAACCGTGGCAGGGATGCACGGCCAGCAAACCTAAAATGACATTCCCTGGATTTGGCTGTTCCATTTCGCCCCTTATTCCATAATAGAATAGCCATCCTATTCTAAGATAGAATAGTGATTTGAGCAAGAAATGCCGGGAGGGTGTGTATGTCTGACGTGCGTATTGCCGAAAAAAGAATATGGGTAGGAAACGAGTCGCGCGCGCTGCTCAGCGGCGAGGTGCACTACTGGCGGCTGGCTCCCCCGCGCTGGGGCACCATCCTGGGGCGGGTGCGCGACATAGGGCTGGACGTGATCAGCACGTACGTCTGCTGGCAGTATCACGAAGTCGCCGCAGGCCGCCTGGACTTTCGCGGCACGACCGAACCCCAGCGCGACCTGGTGCGCTTTCTGGACCTGGTCTCGGCTCAAAACTTCTGGCTGATGTTCCGGCCTGGCCCCTACATCTATTCCGAATGGGTCAATATGGGCGTGCCCGACCGGGTAGCCCACCTGCACCGCCTGCACCCGGACTTTCTGAAAGCCGCGCGGGAGTATATGGCGGCGGTGGTCGAAGTGGCCCGGCCCTATTTCGCCAGCAAGGGCGGCCCGATTGTGCTGTTCCAGGCGGATAACGAGGCCGATTCCCTGCCGCGTTTCTACGAGACCCAGTTGGGCCTGGGCCGCGAGCCGGGACCGTTCCAGGACTATCTCCGGACAGCGTACCGCGGGGACATCGCCGCGCTCAACGACCGTTGGGAAACCGATCTGAAGGATTTCGAGGCAGCACGGGCCGTAACGCGTCCCGCGATCACGACGCGCGGCCATCTGAACCGCTACCTGGACTTCCGGCGCTTCCAATACGACTACAATACCCAGATCGTCCACTGGACTGCCGACACCTACCGCGAACTGGGCGTCGATGTGCCGATCTACTTCAACCACTATGCCTCACACGAGGTCCAGAACTGGCGCGACCTGGAAGCCGCCGGACAGATCGCCGGGCCGGACTACTATACCTACAACGAGTTCCGGCGTGATGCCACCGAACACCAGGAATTCCTGCACCAACTGCGCTACACCCGCACCTATTCCGCCCTCCCGGTCATTCCCGAATTTCAGGGCGGGATCTGGCATAGCTGGCATTACCAGGTGGGCGCGCTGACACCCCGGCATTACCGGCTGGCGGGGCTGTCGGCGCTGCTGGCGGGGATCGCGGGGTGGAACTGGTACATGCTCGTCAACCGCGACAACTGGTACATGTGCCCGATCAACGAGTGGGGACGCGTGCGGATGGAGCTATTCGCCGCTTTCAAGCAGGTGATCGCGCTCTACCGCGAGATCGATCCGCCGTCGCTGCGCAAGCTGACCCAGACCTCGCTCGCGCTGGATATTCTCGACCGCTCGGCCAACCTGGACGGCAGCTTCAGCGATCCGGTGCTCACGGCGCTGTATCAGGCCGGGCTGGATTACGAGTGTTACGATACCGCCACCGGTCAGATCGCCGGGCCGCTCATGTTCTACGGTGGGCACGGCTGGCTAAGCCGCGCGGGGCAGCAGCGGTTGCTGGACTACGTCGAAAAGGGCGGGCACCTGGTCTTCTTCCAAGAACTCCCGCTGCAAGACGAGACGCTGCGCCCGCTCAACCTGTTGGGCCTGCGCCAGCCGGACAGCGTGCTCGACAGCTATACCTCGACGCTGCATATCGGAGACGAAACCGCCCAGCTTGAAAACCAGCCGTTCTTTTGCTACGAGACCGACCCCGACCAGCCGCTCTGGATCGAGCGGCAGCTTTCCAGCACGTGGTACGCCGAAGAAGAAGCCATTCACTACGCACTGCCGGTGGGCACGCGTTACACCCCCGGCTACCACGAACGGCGCGGCCAGGGCACGCTGACCGTGCTGGGCGTACCGCCCGATCCGGCGGTCGTGCTGGCCGTGCACCGCTGGCTGGGGGTGCCCATCCCCTGCCGCGCGCGGGTCCGCCCGATCAGCACGGCGTTGTTCCAGCGCGACGAGACGTACTACGTGATGGCCGTCAACAACAGCGACACGCCCCAGGATGTGCTGGTCGATCTGGATCGCGCACTCTTTCAGCCAGGGGCCTATCGAGTGCGCGATCTCAGTACCGGGGCGGAGCAATCCGCGGTGCTGCACGACACGGGGCAGATCGTCCTGTTCCTTCCGGCCAAAGATGGCACGGTCGCCAGGATCACCCGCGACGAGAAATAAGGTTAGAGTTCGGAAAAGGAACGCAGAGCGACCAATGCTTCGCCCGGCTTCAAGCGCAGGAGGGCGCGCTTGTGGGGCGGTGTAGGAGCATCGAGGGGAAGATCATCGAAGGACAGCGGGCAGACCTGACGCGTCGTGATCGCCCAGCAGGTCATAGCGGGCCGCAGCACCACGCCCGCGCTGAGATCGTGCCCGCTGAGCGTCTTGACGCCCAGCGCGGCGCCGCCAGTCAGCTCAAGCGCGCGAGTATGCAGCCGTTTACCCTGGCCGCCCGCCGTCGCCAGCACGATTTCGCCCGGGGCGGGCATAACCAACACCTGGGTGATTTCTTCGTCTTTGCGGATGCGCATGATCCGCTGCGTGCCGTTGGACAGGCTGGCCGGTTTCAGGCGGAGCACCGATCCCTGGTTGGTGACGAGAACGAGTTCGCCTTCGTCGGCGGGAACCAGCGCCACCGGCTCCCCGGCGATCCGTTCCATCTGGTAGGGATAAGTCTGGGCCAGGTTGGGCAGCAGCATGTCCGCGCGCACAATCTTGGCTTCGCCTTTGTTGGAGATCAGCATCAGCCGTTGGGCGGATGACACCGGCTGCCACTCCACCAGCGCCGTCACGGATTCGTGGCCGAACTGATCCGCGTAGAACGACTCCATCGCGGCGAGGCTCATGTGCACTTCGGCCAGGTCGGCGAGGTGCTGCAAGGTGCGCAGGAAAAAACGGTACTCGGACGTGATCAGCAGCACCTGTTTTTCAGGGGCGCCGGTGACGATATGATCCCCGCTCACCACGCTCAGTCCCAGGTCAGGCAGGGATAGACTCGCGCCGTCGAAGCGAGTTTGGGGCTGCGTGCACGCGGTCACCTGGCCGTCCTCGCGCACCGCCACGATACACACCTGGGCGGCACCGTCTTGTTCGCCGCGCTCTTCCAGGTCGATGAATTTCTTCATCAGG
>CAYRWY010000427.1:0-5040 GCA_964427955.1 uncultured Anaerolineaceae bacterium | reverse complement strand
GTCGTTCCTTACGATACCGCAGAACCGGTATTCACGCTATGGAGGTTTTCGGTGGACGGGAGGGGCCTAATCCGATCATGGCGGATTTACCCCACCCCCGGCCCCTCCCCAGGCAAGCTGGAGAGGGGAGCAAACAGGTGCATTGAATATACGGGAATTCGCCGGGTTTTACCTCACCCCCCGGCCCCCTCTCCACCCCGTGGCGAGGGGGAGCGTCGCGGCGGAAACGTCGTTGTAGGGAAGCGGTGCCGCCGCACCAATAGGCGTCAATTCAAGGTTTTGTGAGGCAATCACTGCCTTGTCCTGGCCTCCCCCCAGATCAGCACGCCGGACCGTCCCCTCGCCAACTTTGTTGGAGAGGGGATTTAGGGGTGAGGCCGGATTTCCCCGCTAATGGTTAGAACGCATCAATACGCCCTGCCCTATTTCAGGTAATCTTCTTCGGCGCGGGCGATGGCGCGCTCGAAGATCAGCAGGGCCTCGTCGATGATCTCCGGCGTGACGATCAGCGCGGGCACCAGGCGGATGGTGTTGACGCCGCAGCCCAGGATCAGCAGGTTCTCCTCGAAGGCATTGTTCACGACGGCGTTGCGGATGTCGGGCGCGCGCTCGTGCGTGTCGCGGTTGTGCACGAACTCGACCCCGATCATCAGCCCCTTGCCGCGCACGTCGCCGATGCTGGGATGGCGCGACTGGATCGCGCGCAGTTGCGCCAGCATATACTCGCCCACACGCGCACCGTTGTCGATCAGGCCGTTCTTGAGCAGGTCGAAGGTCGCGATCCCCGCCACACAGCTCAGCGGATTGCCGCCGAAGGTGCTGGCGTGCGCGCCGGGTGCCCAGGTCTGCATGATTTCGCGGCGAGCGATGATCGCGCCGAGCGGCATCCCGCTGGCGATCCCCTTGGCCGTGCACACGATGTCCGGCTTGACATCCCAGTGATTTACGCCCCACCACTTGCCGGTGCGGCCCATGCCCGCCTGCACTTCATCGACCATCAGTAGAATGCCATAGCGGTCGCAGATGTCCCGCAGCCCTTGCAGGAAGCCGTCCGGCGGGACGACATAGCCGCCCTCGCCCTGGATCGGCTCGACCAGGATGCCCGCGACTTCTTTGGGCGGGACCAGCGTGCGGAAGATCTCGTTTTCGAGATAATCCAGCACCGCCGCGCCCTGGTCACGGTAGCCGGACTCGTTCAACACGGGGTGGTACGGATCAGGATAAGGAATATGGGTGATGCCGGGAATGAGCGGGAAGAAGTCTTCGCGCTGGATGACCTTGCTGGCGGTGAAGCTCAGCGCGCCCATCGTGCGGCCATGAAAGCCGTGCAAAAAGGCGATGAAGCGCCCGCGCTCGGTGTAGTAGCGGGCCAGCTTGGCCGCAGCCTCGATCGCTTCGGCGCCGCTGTTGCCGAAAAAGACCATCGCGTCGTCGTCGAACGGCGCTACCGAACACAGCCGCTCCCCTAATTCGATCTGCGGCAAATAGTAGAAGTCGGTGCCGGACATGTGGATGAACTTCCCGGCCTGCTCCTGGATCGCCCGCACGACGTCGGGGTGGGAATGGCCGGTCGCGGTCACGGCGATGCCGGTCGTGAAGTCAATGTAACGATTGCCATCCACATCCCACACGAAACACCCTTCGCCATGATCCATCACAAAGGGATAACCACGCGTGTACGATGGTGAAATCACCAGCGCATCACGATTGATCAGGGCCTTAGCATTGGGGCCGGGCATAACGCGGGTAGGTGCTGCCATAGACGCTTCTCCTGAAGGATAAATCGTTTAAGTAATATCCCAGGATTATCCTGTCTCCCTGACGGGAAATCAAGATGCTGTTTGGCACTACTTGTCCGATGGCAGCGGGGTCAGATTCGTGCTCAACTGGACGGTGAAGGTCGTCCCGTCCTGGACGTCGCTCTCAACGGTGAGCAGTCCGCGATGCAACTCGACGATATGCCGCGCGACCGTCAGTTCCAGGCCCGTCGCCGAGGCATCCCCCTCGCTGGCCCGGAAGAACGGATCGAAGACGAAGGCAAGCTGATCGAGCGCGATGCCCGATCCGCCGTCCTGGACCTCGACCACCGCCCAGTTGCCGCGCGCATTGGAACGCGCAAATAACCGCACCTGCACCCGCCCGCCCGAGGGCGTGAAGTGCACCGCGCAGGCGATCAGGTTCGCGAACGCCTGCACCAGGCGCTGGTAGTCGCCGAACACGTGAATGGCGGGGTCCGGGAGATAGGTGATCAGCATGACCTGCTTGCGGCTGGCCGGAGCCTCCTGGAGCGACAGGGCAGCATTCAGAGCGTGCTGAATCGCCACACTTTTCAGGTCCAGGCGAATATCCTCGCGCGAGAACTGCGCCACCTCGACCAGATCCTGCACGAGATCGGCCATATCGTCGGACGCGCGCTGGATGACCCCCAGGTGCTCCTGCATCCGTTCCGGCTGGCGCGAGAGCAGATACAGCCGCGCCTTGAGGTTGGTCAGCGGGCGGCGCAGCTCGTGCGAGGCATTGGTGATGAACAGATCACGCTGGTCTTGCAGCGCCTTCTCGTGGCTGATGTCGCGCAGTCCCGCGGCCTCGCCGACGATCTCCCCTTGCGAGTCGCGGACCAGGGCGGCGGTTACGCTGGCGTCGAACAGGCGGCCATCCTTGCGCTGGAGCCTGACGTTCTCCCGCCAGAACTGCCGCTGCTCCAGAGCCGTCCTGTACCGGCTCTTCAGCCCGGCGAGGGTGGCCGAATCGTTGGGCGACAGCATCAACGCGTAAATTTCAGGGCGGCGGTTCTTGAAATCCTCCGCGGCAAAGCCGGTCAGACGGCACATGGCCGAATTGACGTACCGGACCACGCCTTTTTCGCTGTAGAGCACGCCATCGTCCAGCCCTTCCAGGATCGTACGCAGTTGGGCGCGCTCCAGTTCGAGTTCCTGGGTGCGCTCGGCGATCCGCTCTTCCAGGCTGGTAGTGAGGGCCTCCAATTCCTGGGTGCGCAGCGCCACCCGGCGTTCCAGGGCGCGCTGGCGCGTCAGGTAAAACAAGCTCCCGCTGCCAACCAGTGTCACGCTCAGCAGCAGCCCCGACAGCAGGGTAAACTGGCGGTAAATCTGCAAGCTCGAATTGATCTCGGACGACGGCGCGGCCAGCGCGATGGTCAGCCGTTGGTCACCCAGATAGATCGTATCCCAGGCCACCAGCTTGCGCGCAACCTCCCCCCCGCGCCGGGTCAAAAAGTGATATTCGTCCTGACCGCGATCTTCAGCGGCCATGCGCCGGAATGTGGTCTGGAGGTCCGCATAGTTCCGGTTCATCTCGTAGACATTCTGGCCGATGATCTGCGTCTCGTGGTCGAAGATGACCGTGCCGTCCGCCGTCTGCACCCAGGCCGAGCCGTATTGGCCGGAGCGAATCGGGCTGATATAACGCTCCAACACCGGGGAGAAGTTCAGCGTGCCGGCCAGTACGCCGACAAAATGACCTTGCAGCGAGACCGGCACCAGCACGCCGTAAATCTGGCGATCGGGGGCGGCGTCGAACGGTGTGACGACCGTGCCGGGCTGCGTTTCGAGCAGCGGCCAGTTCTGTTCCAGCCATGCCCCCAACCTGGCTCGCGCGTCGTCCAGCAAGTCAGTGGAACTCTCGTACAGCACATCAGCCTCGGTCGGCGAAGTGTAGTAGCCGATCAGCAGGGCTTCTTCGGGATAGAGATGCAGCGTCGTCGCGAAAAGGCGCTTGATGGTCGCCAGCCCGGCGGGCTGGACGCTGGCGCTGTCGGCGGGAATCCCGTAGGTCGTGGCAGCGTAAAATTCGTCCAGGACCCACCCGAAATGGTCGTCGATGCTGCGTGCACTCATCTGCGTTTGCAGCGCCTGGCTCTGGTTGAAATCCCGCTCGTGTTGGACGACCACTTCGTGATTAAGACGATAGGCCAGGGCGACATACGCCAGCATGATCACAAGCGCAACCAGGACATAATATCGCAGCAGTTTCACCGAGACTATCCTTGCATCGGTCTTCGGGCCAGAATCCCCCGCTCTGGGCCGGGCTGATTATACCCCTCAAGCAAACCGAAAATAAAAAAGACCAGTTCCGTGAGGTCCTGGTCTAGTACACCCTGTGCGAGGACGGGTCAAACCTGCCGTTCGAAGCGATAACCGACTCCCAGTTCGTTGATGATGTAAGTCGGCTCCTTGGGGTTCGGCTCGAGCTTACGCCGCAGGTGCCAGATGTAGACCCGCAGATAGTCGATATCGTCGATGTACTCGAAGCCCCACACCTGCTCCAACAGCTCGCGGTAGGGGATGATGCGCGGCGCGTTGTCCACCAGGCGCGCCAGCAGGTCGAACTCGGTCGGCGTCAGGCGGATCGACTCGCCGTTGATGGTTACGCGGTGATCTTCCAGGCTGACGGTCAGGTAATCGTCGCTGTAGGTCATGTCCTTGTGCAGCGGCTGCGTGGTCGCCCGGCGCAGGTTGGCCCGCACGCGCGCCAGCAGGACGCTGAACTGGAACGGCTTGTTGATGTAGTCATCCGCGCCGAGATCCAGGCCCTTGACGATTTCTTCGGGTTCGTCACGGGCAGTCAACATGATGATCGGCGTGCTGCTGACTTCGCGCACCCGCTGGCACACTACCCAACCGTCCATCGTCGGCATGTTGATGTCCAGAATGATGAGATCGGGCTGGTGCTGATAAACCTGCCGCAAGCCGCTCTGGCCATCATAGGCCGCCAGCACCTGGTAGCCCTCATGTTTGAGCGTATTGCTCACCAATTCAACGAGCACTTTGTCGTCGTCAATCACCAATACGGTCGCAGCACTCATACCTGACCTCGCCCGCCTCTCCTTACCATCTCCAAGAAGCCATTCGAGAAGCCCCTATCCCCAGCCCTTCCCCCGCGAGCGGAGAAAGGGAGGAGGGGCTTGAGCAACTTTTCAATCGACCCGTGCCCCTCTACGCCAGACAGGTCCCGCCGCGCGTGCTGACCAGGGCTGCCGCGCCGATCAAGGCCACGTTGTCGCCCAGCGCCGCGGGCACG
>CAYRWY010000426.1:0-5044 GCA_964427955.1 uncultured Anaerolineaceae bacterium | reverse complement strand
ATCCCCCAGCGGGGTCCCCACCAGCCACGCCCGGATCGCGTTGATCGCGTGCGTCATCGGCTGATTTTCGGCAAACGCCCGGATTACCTTCGGCATGGTTTCCGTCGGGACGAAGGCGCTGGACACGAACGTCAGCGGGAAGATCAGCACGAAGCCCACCCACTGCGCCGCTTCCAGGCTCTTGACGACCAGCCCCAGGATCGCCGACACCCACGAGATCGCCAGCGTGAACAGCAGCGCCAACCCGATCACGTAGACCCATTCGAGCGCGCTGGCGTTCGGGCGAAAGCCCACCGCGAACCCCACCAGGATGATGATGATCCCCGAAATGATGTTGCGCACCAGGTCGGCGGCGATGTGGCCGATCACCAGCGCCGTGCCGGACATCGGCAGCGAGCGGAAGCGATCCACGATGCCTTCCTTCATATCGACCGCCAGGTTGATCGTGGTGTAATTGGCCCCGAAGGCCAGCGTCTGGATCAGGATTCCGGCGAACAGGTAGTTCGCGTAGCTGACGTCGCCGGTGTTGATCGCCCCGCCCAACACGTAGCGGTTCAACAGCATGAACATGATCGGGAACAGGATCAGCGAGAGCACCTGGTCGATGCTGCGCAGGATGTGCATGATGCTGCGCCTGGCCATGATCCACGAGTCGGACACCAGCCAGAACCATTCGGAATGCGGATCAGGTTGGACAGGCGCGAGCAGGGATGTCTCATTCACGGTGGGCCTCCTTGGTGGTGCTGCCATTGCCGGTCAGGAACAGAAAGACGTCGTCGAGCGTGGGACGGCGCATCGAGAGGCTTTCGATCTCGATCTGCTGGTCTTCCATGCGCTGCAAGATCTGCTTGACGGTCGCCGCGCCGTCGCTGGCGGCTACCGAGATGATCCGCTGTTCGGGATCGGCCTGGAGCGCCGCGCCGTTCATGGCCTGCTGCGCCAGGGTGAAATCGCTGTTGCGCGAGATGATCAGATCGACGTGTTCGGCCCCGACGCGGGCTTTCAGCGCGTTGGCGTCGCCTTCCGCGATCACCTTGCCCTCGTCGATGACGACGATCCAGTCGGCCAGGTGATCGGCTTCGTCCATGTACTGCGTCGTCAAGAGGATCGTCGCGCCGCTGGCGGCCAGCTTCTTGATCAGCGCCCACATCGCCAGGCGGCTGCGCGGATCGAGGCCGGTCGTCGGCTCGTCCAAAAAGATGATCGGCGGCGCGGCGATCAGGCTCATCGCCAGGTCCAGGCGGCGCTTCATCCCGCCGGAATACGTCTTGACCGGACGGCGCGCGGCGTCCATCAGGTCGAATTGTTCGAGCAGATCGCGGGTCCGCCGCCGGTTGTCCGCGTGGCTCAGCCGGTACAGCCGCCCCAGCATCAGCAGATTCTCTTCGCCGGTCAGGTACGGATCGACCGCCGCGAACTGCCCGGTCAGGCCGATGCTGCTGCGCACTTCGCACGACTGCTTGATCACGTCGAACCCGTTGATGCGGGCCTCACCGCCGTCGGGCGGCAGCAGCGTGCTCAGGATGCGAATGGTGGTGGTTTTCCCGGCCCCGTTCGGCCCCAGCAGCGCCAGGATCGACCCGCGCCGGACCGTGAAATCGATGCCGTGCAGCACCTTGACCGTTTTGAAGGACTTTTGCAGGTTCTTGACTTCGATGGCGTTGTCCATTGCATAACCTCGGCCAGTTGACGATGAGGTTATTGTACATCTGTTCTACAGAAAAAGAAAGGTTTATTTCATACAAATGTTCTAAATTCCCAGAAATACCCTGGTGATCGGAGCCGATACCCTGTGTGCAGCACTTCCACCCCCGCCACGGGCGGTTATCGTCGGACAACGTTGCGATTACTCGTAGAGGAGCACCAGCGTGTGCTCCCTGGGCGGACACATTGGTCCGCCCCTACCCGATCAAAAACTGTCGGTGCGTGAATCGTGAGGGGCCAGGGGTGAGGGCCTTATCGCCCCGCGCCATAAAACGCCACGATCTGCGCCGCGTAATCGATCAGGCTCAGGCGCAGCGCCACCGGTTCCAACACCTCCACCGCCCGCCCATAGCCCAACAGGCGGGATCGGGCCGTTTCCAGGTACTCGAAAGGCAGCGTGAGCGTGATCCAGCCGTCCGCATCGGGCACCGCCTGCGCGATCTGCACCCGCACCGGATCGCCAAACTGCGACGGCAGCAGCGGCACCAACTCCGGCGCGACCCGCACCCGCACCGGGTAATCGGCGCGATTTTGTTCGAATTCGCGGCACCAGTCGCCCCAGAACGCCGCCAGGTCGAAATCCGGATCGCGCGCGAACGTCTCCGGCAGGATCGCCGCGTCCAGCAGGCGCGAGACGCGATAAGCACGGAACTGCCCCTGCCGCCGCGCGACGAGATACCAGACGCCCGCTTTCGCCACCAGCCCATACGGCTCGACCTGCCGCGTGACCGGTTCGCGGGCCGGGGTCGAAGGCGTGTGCGTCAGCCGCAGCGCGCGATCCTGCCACACCGCCCGCTGCACCGTTTCGAGGTGCGGCACCGGCTCGCCCGCCTGGAACCACCAGCTCGCGTCCAGGTGCACGCGCTGGCGCACGAAGGCTTCCTCCTGGCGGCGGGACGCGGGCAGGGCCGCGCTGAGCTTGAACATCGCCGCGCGCAGTTCCTCCCGCACGCCCAGGTCGGCCAGCGGCCCCGGAATGCTGAGCATGAACAGCGCCCGCACTTCGTGGTCCGTCAGCCCGGTCAGGTTCGTCTGGAAGCGTTCCAGCAGCGCGATCCCCCCACTCCGCCCGCGCTCGGCATAGACCGGGATGCCCGCCATGCTCAGCGCCTCGACGTCGCGGTAAATCGTCCGCACCGACGTTTCCAGTTCCTCCGCCAGCGCCTCGGCGGTCATCCGCCCGCGCGCTTGCAGCAGCATCAGCAGCGACAACAATCGATCCGCCCGCATGAATCACTCTCCTGAAAAAAGAAAAAACATAATTCAACGCAGAGCACGCAGAGGCCGCAGAGCGGATTGAAGGGAAAAACTCATTTCGCTTTTCTCAGGCTTTTCCTCTGTGAACTCTGTGGTGCAATGCTTTTTTGATTTTACCCGAAAAACATGACACAGGATGTCAGGTTATAAGCCGTAAGATGGAAACATAAGCGCAAGGGATGACGAAACGGCGGGGAGTTGGTTTCCTCTTCTGTACTCTCCGCGTGCTCTGCGTTGAATCGTTTTTCTGTTTTTCCGTTTTTCTGCTTTGAGGAGGAGTATCACATGAGCAAGATCGAAGTCCGCATCGTCCACCTGGAACCGCTGCACGTCGCGGCGGCGCTCGGCTTCGGCCCCAGCCCGGAAGCCATCGCCTGGGACAAGCTGCTGACCTGGATGAAGAGTCAGGGACTCTCCCAGGGCCGCTTCTTCGGCTTCAACAACCCCAGCCCGACCCCCGGCAGCCCGAATTACGGCTACGAGCAGTGGGTCACGGTCGGCCCCGATGCCCAGCCTGCGGGCGACATCACGATCAAAGACTTCCCCGGCGGGATGTACGCCGTCGCCCGCTGCAAGCTGCCGCAGATCACCGCGACGTGGAACGCGCTAAGCGCCTGGCGCGAGGACAGCCCGTACAAAGCCGCCCATCACCAGTGGCTCGAAGAATGCCTCTCCCCCGTGAGGACACCCTTCGACGATCTCGTGATGGACATCTACCAGCCTATCGCGCCGTAAGCGCCCTGCCCCCGACGCCGGACGTTAAAACGTTCCGGCTATGATCAAAAAAGTCCGCTGAAGGGACTCTCACTCAGCCCCTTCAGCGGGCTTCCCCGCTTTTTTCATAGCCTGGCGGCTTTAGCCCCAGGCGTCGCCCGCACCGCCGCCCGCTGCCACGTGATCGCCGCCGCGCGATCCCGCCCGCCGCGCGCCCACACCCCCCACGCGCCGGATCGCGCTACCGGGGCCGCGCCGAGGATCTCGCCGTTCAGCCGCAGCCGCAGATCGCCGGACGGCTCCTGGTGCAGCGTGATCGTGTTGGACTGGCCGGGCGGCTGCACGCGCGGATAGGGCATCCAGCGCCATTCGGGACGCAGCGCGGGACAGTCTTCGAGCGCCGCCGGGATGGCCTCACACCCCCGCGTGGTGAGATACCCCTCGCCGCTGATCGCGTAGATCACCCGCACGCCGTCCGGGCGCTCGATCCAGACGCCCCACGCCGCCGCGGGATCGCCATCTCGATCCAGCCGCGCGCGCACGTCGAGCGTGATCGGTCCCTCCGGCAGCGCCGCCGCGGCGGGCGCGGTCCACCACTGATCCACGCCTGCCGCCAGCGTGATCCCCGGCCCATTCGCCCACGCCAGCCGCTCATCCGACCAGATCACCGGCCCGGCGACGGGGGGATCGGTCGCGCCCTGGCGGATCAGGATCACGCCGATCAGCGTCACGAGCAGCACACTCCCGACCACTGCCCCTAGTATTTTGGAGCTATTGAATTGACGTTTCAAATCGTTATTCATATACTTGAGGCATTATAGTCGCTGGTGTGAGGAACAGCCATGAACGATAATCCCACGCGTAAGCCCCCGGATACGCTGCCGATTTCGGACGAAGCCAAGCGTAAGGCGCTCGCGCGCATGGCACAGATGCTTCCGCCGGACAAAACTCTGCCATCCGCGATGAGCGTGATCGACGCCAGCGTCCTCGCGCTGGTCGGTTCGCAGCCGTCCGCGGCGTTTCAGGCGGGCGACTTACTCTGCCTCAAATTTGAAGAGAACCCGGCAGCCCTGCTCCTGAATCCCGCCCCCGCCGTCGTGCTGGGACGCCAGGATCTGCCTGCCGCCGAGATCCTGTACGTGGACCTGACGCCCTTCGGCGCCTATCCCCTGGGCGTCAGCCGCCGCCACTCCAGCTTCCAGTACGGCGCGAATGCCGAACTGGATCTGATCGACCTGGGCAGCTCGAACGGCACCTACCTGAATGGCAAACGGCTGAATCCGCACTATCCCTACGTGGTCTCGAACCGGGACATGGTGCACCTGGGGCAGATGGAGATGACGGTCCTCTTCTACTCGAAGGAATCGGT
>CAYRWY010000425.1:0-5059 GCA_964427955.1 uncultured Anaerolineaceae bacterium | reverse complement strand
GCTGGCCGCCGCCCTGCTGCTGCATCATCTGCTGCATCATCTGCATCATCATCATCTGCTGCTGCTGTTGCAGGGCCGCCGCTTCGGGATTGAGCGCCGCGCCAATCGACTGGCCGACGCCCAGGCCGACACCCGCCCCGGCCAGCGATCCGCCCGCGCCGGGATTCGCCGCCGCCGTCTGGGCGACTTCTAACTGCTTGATGCGCTGCCAGGTGTTGAAATCGACGTAGTTACGCAGCTCGTCGGTCGGCACGTCCTTCGCGGTGAAGGGATTCGACTCGAAGGCCTTGATGCGCATCCCAATCGCGTCGAACTGCTCGTTGAGCTTGGCCAGCGCCGCGCCTTCGAGGTCGGAGAGCAAGCGATTGGCATCCGGGATGCTCTGCGCGCCGGACGACGACATCAGGGTGCCCAGTTCGCCCAGCAGCAGGGTCTGGATACGGTCGCGAACGTCGCCGAGACGGGTGATCGGCTTGCCGACGCCGTACTGCTTCATGAAGCGGGTCGGATCGGAGACGCTGATATCGACCACGCCGTGCGTGATGAGCAGCACCACGCCCACGCCCTTGCCCGGCGTTTCCATGACGATGGGCGGATTCGTGCCCCAGGGGACCTGCGGCATATCCTTGAGATTCACAAAATACAACTCGACGGTGAACGGATTGCGGCCACTGGTCGCCAACCCGATCAGGCCGGACAGAATCGGGATATTGGCCGTGCTCAGGGTATGCGATCCCGGTCCCAGCGTGTCGAGGACCTGGCCCTGGCGGACAAACACCGCGGCCTGGCTTTCCTGCACGATGACCTGCGATCCCAGGCGAAAGTCGCCCGCGCCACCCTGCGGTTCGCGGTAGACCAATTCATCGTCCATCACATTGACGTGCTGAATGACATCAATAATGCGGGGCATTCTCGGTTATCTCCTTTACAGTGGGTGTTATTTTATCCCTTTTAGGACATTATCGCGCAGACTGTAGGCTTCGTTGGCCTCGATGGTCAGCGCATCCAGGGTCTGGATCGCCTGGTCGATCACGGCCTTGTCGCCCGCGGCATTTTGCAGCGCGTCAAGCTGGGCCTTGAATTTATCGACGTAATCCAGCAGCGCGAGATCGAACGAGTAGACGACCTCCAGATCGTCCGGCCCGATCTTCACGGCGTCAAAAAAGCCGCTGTAGCCGGGCGTATCGGTCGCGATGCGGTCGATGTAGGTCTGGAACTTGGTCTTGGCGCTGCGCGTCTTGCTCATGTACGACAGCCCGCCCGGCTGATCCAGCAGACTCTTTTCGATGACCGACAGACGATTCAACTGCTGCCGGAGCTGATTGGCGATTTCCTCGCGGACCATGCGGTCGGCGTTGCGCCGCGCGTTCATTTCCATATAGCCGCGGAAACCCGGCACACGCGCCAGCAGTTTTTCGAGCGATCCGCGCTGGCTGACAATTTGAGAGTAGAGATCGTTCATAGGGCGTCTTCTCCTCACGATGGACGACAAATTGAATCCCTTGCTGAATAAGAGGATACAACAGAGGTCCGGGCAAGACAAACCGAAAGTTTAGGGGGCTGGCCGCCTAGAGCATGAGTCGTCCGGCATTTTGAGGGAAAACTGCTGATGGGGGGATTTACCTCACCCCCTCTCCACGCGGTGGCGAGGGGGAGTGGCGCGACGGAAACGTCGGTAGAGGGGCGAGGCGAGGGAACCAGGATGGGCGGTTATTTGGTGCCGTGGGCCAGGAAGATGCTGACCTCGGCGCGCTGGGTGCCGCAGGACGATCCGGCGCAGCAGTGGCAGCCCACATCACCCACTTCGACCCGGCTCAGCCCGGCCTGCTCGAACCACTGCCTCACCTGGGCGCGCTCGAAGCCCAACCAGCGGTCGTGCTGCTCCTCGCGCAGAAACTCGAAGGCGTGCGTATCCAGATCGGTGATCACCAGCCGTCCGCCGGGGCGGAGGATGCGCGCCATCTCGGCCACGGCCACGGCAGGCTGCTCGGCGTGGTGGAGCATCATGTTGGCGAAGGCGTAATCGACGCTAGCCGTGTCCAGCGGCAGCGCCTCGGACGTGCCCTGGCGGCAGGTCACGCCGTCGAATTTCGCCCGGATCACGTCCAGCATGGCCGGAGAGGGGTCCACGGCGATCACATGCAGCCCGGCCCGGAGCAGGGCTTCGGTCACGAAACCGCTGCCCGCGCCCACATCCGCCGCCACCTGCCCCGCCTGCACACCCGCCGCGGCGAGGGCCTGATCCCGCACCGCTTCGGAGAAAAAGCCGGTCCGCATAGCATCCCAGGCGGGCGCGACCTCGTCGAAATACTGTCTGCTGCTCATAGTGCCTCCCAATGTTATAATGACGTTGATCGTAACCCGGCTGGCGCGGCGCTGACAGCGCAGATCGAAGGCAAACGGTGCGCGCCAGTTTCGACTCCAAACCGGATGCGGCATGACGACTTTCGAAAAAGACGACGAGCGAGATTTCCCGCTGGACAAGGTGGGACGGCACATCCTGGCGCTGCTCCAGGAAGACGCCCGGCTGCCATTTTCGGAGATCGGACGGCAAGTGGGGCTGACCGCGCCCGCCGTCGCCGAGCGCGTGACCCGGATGAAAGAGGCCGGGATCATCACCGGCTTTCACGCCGCCGTCGATCCGGCGCGGCTGGGGCTGGGCCTGACCGTCTACATCAGCGTCACCGCGCATCCCGGCTGGTGCGACGCCGTGCGCGATCTCGCCTTGCAGCAGCCGACGGTAACCGAGTGCTACTGCATCGCGGGCGAAAAAGACATCCTGATCAAAGGGGTGTTCAAGTCAATCGAGCAACTGCAAGCCTTAGTCAACCGCCTCGTGCCGATGGGCAGCGTCAGCACCCAGTTGGTGCTGTCCACTTATTTAGCGCGGCGGGCGGTAGAATAATGAAGGAGCGACCATCCGTGGGTGCCAAAGACCAGGGTGCCAACGCCACCGCCGGGCGCTGGCTGACGATCCCCCGTACCTTGTGCTTCATCACGAACGGCGACGACGTGCTGCTGATCAAGCGCGGCGCGCACAAGCGCATCTATCCGGGGCGCTACAACGGCGTGGGCGGCCACCTGGAACGCGACGAGGACGTGCTGACGGGCGCGATCCGCGAGATGCAGGAAGAGACCGGGCTGGACGTGACGAACGTGCGGCTGCGCGGCGTGATCCACGTCGATACGGGCGAGAGCAACGGGATCGTGGTGTTCGTGTTCAGCGCGGAGGCCGTATCCCGCGAGTTCACGGCGAACGACGAAGGCACGCTGGAATGGGTGCCGCGCGACAAGGTCGAGGACCTGAACGCCGTCGAGGATTTGCCGATCCTGATCCCGATGATTTTCGACGGCGATCCCGACGCGCCGCCGTTCTTCGCCCACACCAGCTACGACGAGCAGGACCAGGTAGTGATGGTATTCGCGAACGAGCCTGAATAAGCCCTTTGGCCCGTTGTTTTTCATCTGGCCTCACCCCCTGGCCCCCTCTCCAACGGAGTTAGAGAGGGGGGAATTAGCGCCCCTTCTTCCCTCGCTGGCCTGAGCCGAACTGGCATAAGATAGTGATCGAGCGGGGCGACTTCAATCTTCTTGTGATCCGGCATCGACCCAGGGACTCGCGCCGGAACGGTGCGGCGTGGTTCCTGACGCATCGGAGGAGCCGCGCAACTGCGGACGTCCGCCATCCAGCGGGAGATGGACCGTGAAGGTACTCCCCTGCCCCGGCTGGCTGGACACCGTGATCGATCCGCCGTGGCTTTCGATGATGTGCTTGGCGATGGCCAGCCCCAGCCCGACGCCGCCGAAGACGTGATCGCCGACCCGGTCGGTGTGGGCGAAGCGCTCAAAGACGTGCGGCAGGAAGGTCTCGGCGATGCCGATCCCCTGGTCGGCGAAGTCGATCTCGATCCAGCGCCCCAGCCGCCGCGCCGCGATGACGATCTCGCCCCCTTCCGGGCTGAACTTGACGGCGTTGTCCAGCACCTTGCCAAAGGCGCGCACCAGGCCGTCGGGATCGGCCTGCAACGAGGGGAGATCCGGCGGGACGCTGACGCGGATATTCGAGTCGTGGGCGCGCGCTTCGTCGGCCACCTCGTCGATGATGATCTCGACCAGCGCGGGCAGGCTGACCGGGCGCAGGGACGGCTCGATCAAGTCCTGCTCCTGGACGAACAGCAGATCGTTGACCAGGCTGATGACGCGATCCAGGTTGGTCCCGATCTTTTGCAGGGCCATGCCGAGCGCGGGACCGGCCATCGCGCCGGACTTGACCAACTGCATGTAGCCGCTGGCCGCCGTCAGGGGCGTCCGCAGCTCGTGCGCCAGCGTCGTCAGGAATTCGGTGCGCTGCTGCTCCTGGTGACTAAGCCGCTCATATGCCTCTTCGATTTTCTCTTTTTGCTGGCGCATTTCGGCCAGGGCGGTGGCGTCGTTGCTGCGCATCCGCTCGATCAGGGTACGCATGATGTCGAGCATCATCGCGGGATTCGTCTGGATCGCCCCGGCAAAGCCCACTTTGTCAATTTCCAGCGCGACCATGTCGGTGATCGCTCGCACATTCGCCGCGCGCGCCTCGCCCTGCACCAGCGCCATCTCTCCGAAATAGATGCCGGGTCCACCTATGCGCAGCAGGCGATCCTCGTCCGCCGTGAAGCGCTTGGTAAACTCGACCTCCCCCGCGCCGACCACGTAAAAGGTATCCTCAAACGCACCTTCCTGGCAGATCAGGGTTCCCTTAGGAAACTCCCGGCGGCTCATCAGCGTAGCCAGCGGCGCAAGGGCCGACTCGTGAATATCGGGGAATGCCATCTGAAGCACTGCAATGGGGTTGATCTCAGCCATGCCCACACCTTAGAACGTCCAACAACAAGCCCTTCACCATAATCGGACAAATCGCAGGTTCGCGCAAGTGATCAACCCGTTTGGAATTTGCATTTTTTTAGTAAAAGAGACTACACTTCAGCCATGTTTCAGCGCCGAAAAACCACCCTATGGTCTTTTTTGCTGGCAGCCATGCTGTGCGTGGCTGGAGTCGCTGCGATGTCGCTGCACGGCAGCC
>CAYRWY010000424.1:0-5061 GCA_964427955.1 uncultured Anaerolineaceae bacterium | reverse complement strand
AGAAGCAGCGCGACCAGGTCCTGTGGGCAGAGCGCCGCCGGGCGGTGCGCGAAGCCAACTGGGAAGCGGGCGAGGCGCTGCGGCAGCTCGCCAACGACATCCTGCGGGAGACGCCGCAGTTCCTGAAGACCACCCGGCGGCTGGTGAAAGCCAGCGACGGCCAGCCCGCCAAAGAGATCGTCACCTTACAAATCGACGTGCAGGCCATGCTCAAAGCGCTGGAAGTGGCCGACAAGCTGCAATCCACCGCCGCAGGCGTGGAGCCACCGGCGCAGCAGATCAACATCAACGGCAGTGCCCCGGTGGCCTTCCTGTTGGTTCCGCCGCCGCCACCCAAGGATGACGGGGATGGCGGCTGACCCCAGCACCTTACCAACCGACAAACGACTCTACCGGCTGACGCGGCGCAGCAACGCCGATGGGCTGCCGGTGGTGGACCTGGACTTTTCGGGGATGCACCGCGGACAGGCGCAGGCCTGGTACAGCCCGCAGCGCATCGTGGCGGTGATCAGCGGCACCCAGGGCGGCAAGACGTCGTTTGGCCCCTGGTGGCTGTGGCGCGAAATCTACACGCACGGCCCCGGCGACTATCTGGCGGTGACGGCCACCTTCGACCTGTTCAAGATGAAGATGCTGCCGGCGCTGCGCGAGACCTTCGAGGACGCGCTGGGCATCGCGCGCTACTGGGCGGGCGACGGGGTGCTGGAGATCTGCCAGCACCAGCGGGACGAAAAGAGCGGGCTGTGGGTACCGGTGCGGGACGCCAGCGGGCAGTACGTCTTCGGGGCGAAACGCGCGGCGGACGTCAACCGGATGTGGGGGCGCATCATCATGCGTTCGGCCTCGGCAGAAGGCGGCCTCGAATCCGCAACGGCCAAAGCAGCCTGGCTGGACGAAGCGGGGCAGGACGAGTTCACGCTCGGCGCATACGAGGCGGTGTTACGCCGGTTGTCCATCCACCGCGGGCGCATCCTCATCACGACCACGCCCTACAACCTGGGCTGGCTCAAGCAGCAGGTGTACGACCGCTGGAAGGCGGGCGACAAGCAGATCGCCCTGATCCAGTTCTCCAGCCTCAGCAACCCGTCGTTCCCGCGCGAGGAATTCGAAGAACGACGGCGCACGATGGACGACTGGAAGTTCCGGATGTTCTACCTCGGCCAGTTCGAGCGTCCTGCCGGGCTGATCTACAACGCCTTCCTCGACCGCTACCGGGAGCAGGGCGGGCATAAAGTGAAAGCGTTCCTGCCGCCCTCCACCTGGCCGCGCTGGGTGGGCATCGATCCGGGCGCGGTGCATCAAGGGACGATCTGGCTGGCGCACGATCCGGCGGAGGACGTGTTCTACCTCTACCGCGAGAGCCTGGCCGGGGACAAGAGCACGGCGGAGCACGCCCACGAGGCCAAGACGCTCGTGAGCGTCCACCGGGAGCGGGTGATCCGCTGGTTCATCGGCAACAAGTCCGAACGCCAGCAGCGTAAGGACTGGCGTGCGGCGGGGATCACCAATGTGGCGGAGCCGCCGGTCGGCGATGTCGAAGCCGGGATCGACCGGGTGATCCAACTGCTCAAAGAGCACCGGCTGTACATCACGGATGACTGCACCGGGGTGCTGGACGAGATTGGCTCGTACCGCCGCAAGCTGGACGAAAACGACCAGCCGACGGAGGTGATCAAAAACAAAGAACGCTTTCACCGGCTGGACGCGCTGCGTTACGTCGTCGTGGGGGTGACCCACAAAACGACGGCCACCAGAGGAGCCGGGCCGGAGGGCTTGAGTTCGTATCGCGGCTAAGGGTAGGGCGATGGCGGGTTATTGGAGACGACTGATGGACGCACTGAAAACCGGCCTGGTGGCCGGGGTGAGGTCTTTTCGCCAGGACGCGTTGGCTCCCACGTCGCTGCTGCTGGACTGGGACAGCTTCGATGCGCGGCTCCAACGTTACGTCCATGCGCGGCACTACTACCACAACACGGCGTACAGCCAGGTGCAGGCCTATGCGACGCAGTTCATCACCGACAAGGACCTGTACAAGTACACCCGGCCCATCTACAACCCGGTTTTCCGGCTGGTGGAAGCCTACGTCGCGCTGGTGTGGGGCGGCAACCTGGACCTGAAAACGCTGGTCGCCGGGGCCATCCCCCTCGAAGGACTGGATGGAGCCAACGGGGCCCTCACGACCGCTATCCGCCAGTTGTGGCTGTGGTCCAACTGGCAGTTCAAAAAAGCCGAGTTCGTGCGCACCGGAGCGATGGTCGGCGACGCGCCGGTCAAGGTGGTCAACGACCTGGCGCGGCGCAAGTGTTACTTCGAGGTGCAGAACCCGGACACGATCTACGAGGTCCGGTTCGACGCGATGGGCAACGTCAAGGCCATCCACTATGCCTACTACGAGAAGGACGCGGAGACCGACCGGCAGTACCTGCGCGAAGAGATCATCGACGGTGATCGCTTCCGTACCTTCCGCGACGGCCAGCCCTTCGCCTACGTGACCGATGCGGCGACCGGCAGACCCCTGCCCGAATGGCCGAATCCCTACGGCTTCGTGCCGGTGGTCTGGCTGAAACACAGCGATCAGGTGGGCTTCCGCTTCGGGGCGAATGCCTTTCACACGGCCTGGAACAAGATCGACGAGCTGAACGACCAGGCGTCCAAGGCCAATGACTATATGCGGCGGCTGCTCGACCCGCCGTTTTATGCTGCCGGGGTGAACGGTCCCGAAGAACTCGAAATGAAAGAGTCGGGCAACGACCGGGCACGGCTGCCGGTGATCTACGGCCCGGAAGGGTCCAGCATGGTCCCCCTGGTCACGCAGATCGATCTGGCGTCGGTGCAGGCCAACGTCGCCTCGCAGTTAACCGAGCTGACGCGCGACTATCCCGAACTGGCGCTGCCCGACATCCGCCAGCAGGGGCAGATGACCGCCCCTGGCGTCAAAGCAGGCTATGCGGACGCGATTGCTCGCTTCGTCGAGGCGCGGGCGCGCTACGACGACGCGCTGGTGCGGCTGGACCAGATGGGTATCAGCATCGCGGCGTATCACGGCTACGAAGGCTTCGAGGCCTTCAGCCCGGACAGTTTTGCTCAGGGCGACCTGGCGCATTCAGTAGGGGAGCGCAGCATCATCGAAGACACGCTCACCCTGAAAGAGCGGGTCGAAGCTCTCACCGCGTCGGGCGCGCCCGCCTGGCTGATCTGGCAGATGATCGGCGGCATCCCGCAGGACCTCATCGACCGTGCCTGGGCGGACAAGGTCAACCAGGAGCTGCAGGTGGCTGGGGCGTTTGGCGCGGCAGCCGTATCGGGCCTAGCCGGAATGGAAGAGTAACATGCCGCACATCCCGCCGCTGTCAGATCAGGAACTGCGCGCCCGCGTCGCCCAACTGGACCGGCTGAATCTCCCGCTGGCCGCCAAGCAGCGCATCGCCCTGATGCTGATGGAAGCCAGCCATCGCGACCGGTTGAACGTGGACCGGCAGCCGCCCGGACGGCGCGAGGACCTGCGCAGCACGATGGCGGTCGTCCAAACGTCCGTGGGCAGCGTCATGGCCCGCGCGGTCGAGACGCTCAGCCGCATGTCGGCGGAAGAATTCGACCGGCTGGTGGACGAGGCCAACGAGACTGAGCCATGACCAGCCGCCTGCTGCACATCCTGGCGCTGGCCTACCGGTATCAGGACAGCGATACCGACCAGTTGGCCAACGATCTGCTGAGCCAGGAAAAGCAGGCCTGGCGCACGGCCTTACGGGAAAAAGCCCAGCAGTATACCGGGCTGTCCCTGTCGCCCCGTGACCCTTCCGGACGCGACCTGCAAACGCTGAAGGACTGGGCGCGCGAAGACGCGGAGAGCATCGCGGCCACCTGGAACAAAGCCGTAGAACGGCAGTTACAGCGGTTGTTCGAGGCCAATCCCAAGGGGAACCGCTACTACTACCTTAAAAACATGCAGGACTGGGAGGCGCAGCGCACCGCCTGGCACAGCCGCATGGTGTCGGCGCAGACGGTGGGCCGGGTGCGAGACTACGCCAAGTCGCGCTTCCTCGAGGAAAACGGCGTCCAGGCGCTGGGCCACATCCTGACCGGCCCGCCGCCGGTGTGCGACGACTGCATCGACCTGATGCGCCAGGGCGTGGTCTCGGATGCGGTCCGGCGGCGGTATCCCATGCCGCGCCATCCCAACTGCGATCACGAGTGGGAAGAAGTGCGCGCCGCGGGAGCCATACCGCTGGATGAGCTGTGGTTAGGGTAACACCGGGGACGGGTGCGGGAGGCGCACAGGTGATCTGGTTCGAGTCCAGGGTTCCCGACTTACGCCACCGGGGGGCGGTTAACCCCTGAGAGTAGTGGAGAGGATAGCAAGCCATGCCCGAACCAACCGTACCAGGAACACCCGAAGGAACGCAGACGCCGACGTCCCCCATGACGGAAAAAACCGGGGCACCCCCTGCGACGCCATCGGACACCGAGAACCAGGACCCGGAGTGGCTGCCCACCCGTCTGGATCGCGCGCGACAAGAGAGCATCAATAAGCTGTTGGCCGAGCTGGGCGTGACCGATCTGGACACGCTCAAAAAGACGTTCACCGACGGCAAGGCGGTGCTCGACGGCCAGAAAACCGAATTGCAGCGCGCCACGGAAACGATCCAGACCCTCACGGCTGACCGGGATGGCTGGAAGCAGAAATACGAGGGCTTGCTGACCAAGCGCCGCACCGACATGTCGGATAAGGCCATCCGCGATGCCGTCGGGGCACGCGCGAAACGCCCGGAGGACGTGGTGGGTTGGGCGCGGCAGTACGCCGTCGAGGACCTTGACAAGCTGGTCGCGGGATCGGGCGAGGACACCGACGATTTCACCGTCAACGAAACCCTGGCCAAAGCCATCGTGACCAAGTGCGTCAAGGCCCGCCCGGAGTGGTTCGCGGAAGAAGGCGGGGGTGTTCCCTCCAACCAGGGATCGACGGTCCCCACCCAGACCGGCGATGCCAAAAAGATCGCCGAGACGGCCAAAAAGACCGTCAAAAAGATGTTCTGAGTTGAACTCAGAACAGGAGGCATGAAG
>CAYRWY010000423.1:0-5063 GCA_964427955.1 uncultured Anaerolineaceae bacterium | reverse complement strand
TACTGCCGGTCCGCCGGGACGACATAATACAGGATATAACACCGTTCCAGCGTGAAGCCCACCTTTTCGGCGGTCCCCCACGAGCCGGGATTATCCTCGCTGCACTGCCAGCCGACCCGCGGCAGCCCGCGCGCCAGCGCGTGATCGACCGCCGCCGCGGCGGTGATCGCCGCCAGCCCGCGCCGCCGGTAGTCCGGGGCGGTGTGGATGCCGATCTCACATCCGAGTGTGCTCACGCAGTCCGCCAGCGACCAGCACACGATCTCATTCCCGTACAGCGTGGCGAAGCCGAAGCCGTCACGCAAGTACGCCTCGGTCGATCCCCAGTTGTTGCTGATCCAGCCGCGGATGTGCTCCGGGATCGTCAGCCCTGGACGCTCCAGCAGTGCCGCGTCGAGGCGGTGCAGCGTGAAGCCGTCGGGCAGGCCCGCTTTCTCCCCCTCGCCAACTTGGTTGGAGAGGGGGTCGGGGGGTGAGGCCGGATACACGTAATGCCGCCGGGCGATGGGAATCACCTTGCGCGGCTGGCCGACCGTGCTCAGCGCCGTGATCCAGTCGTCCGAGGCCAGCACCAGCACCAGCGGAATATCCGGCCCCAGGATTTTGCCGGTCTGGATCGCCGCATTCAGCGCCCGGTTGAAGCTGTCGTTGCCCGGCTTGCCCGCCAGGTAACAGCCTTCCGGCGAGATCATGAACGAGGTCTGCGGCGCGGCGGGATCGTCCACCCACACCCAGCCGGGATTATTGCCTTCCAGCACGGCGGCGGACGCAAGATGAAAGTCCAGCGGGCGGTAAAGATCGCGCACGCGGGGATAGTCCTGTTTTTCGAGCAAATAGATCATAGAGTCCTCAAAAAGGTGTTTTCCCTCTCCGCTAAACGGTTCAAGGGCGGACGGGCGTTGAATTTCAAAGTCGGGCGCCGCTTGCTGGTAGGACCCGAAAAAGTGTGGTGATACCTTGTCTAGCCCTCACCCTAAGTCCCTCTCCCTCAGGGAGAAGGGCCGGGGATGAGGGCCAGACCCCAGGTCCTGGGGTGCTACCAGAAAATAGCGCCCCTACCACGACGTTTCCGCCGCGCCGCTCCCCCTCGCCACCGGGTGGAGAGGGGGCCGGGGGGTGAGGTCATTCGAAAATCATACCTTCGCGCTCATCGCCGCGGTCATCTCGTCAAGCTCGGCCTGCGTCAATCCCTCGCGAAACTGCTCGAAGGCGGCATCTAACTGGCGTGCCCGCGCTTCGGCGTTCAATTCATCGAGGGGACGCGGCGTACCCTCCCGTTGATCGAGATAGGCGCGCAGCTCGTCTGGCGATAACCGGTCTACGGCTTTCAGTACGTCTTGCAGAGTCATCATAGCGCACCTCCTGGCTCATTGTACCACGCGGAGCGGCGTGCGTTCTACCCCTCGCGCCGCATGGCAAACGTAGACAGCCCCAGGCCGGGCACCTGACCCCGATCGACTACTTTGAACCCGTGCTTGGTGTAAAACCGCACGTTGGCTTCCGTCTCGGTTTCGAGATAACACGCCGTCCCCTCAGCATCCGCCTGGGTCAGGATCGGCTGTAGCAGTTGGCTCCCGATCCCCTGGCCCTGGCAGGCCGGATCGACCCCAATGGCCCACAGATACCAGTGCGACGGCGGGGCGTACTGTTCGTGCCAGCGGTCGGTATAGTGCATATACATCCCGAACTGGCGATAGGCGGCGAGTCCCAGCTTGAGCGGGCTTGCCACCAGGCCACTCCGCACCACCCGGGGCAGCGTGAGTGTAGTTTGCCCCGGCGGGAGCCAGCAGGCCACGCCCTCTACCGACGGGGTGGTGTACACGACGCCATACCAGAGCGCGTAGCGTACCACCCGGTCGAACATCCAGCCCAGCGCATGGCGGCGCCGGTCTTCGTCGGGCAGGATCAAGGTATACAGCGGATCGCGGTGGAACGCCTGCGCCAGCAGGACGCCTCCGCGGCTGGCCTGAGCGGCCTCTAGCAGGACGATGTTGTTTTCCGGCATGGTAACCTCCTTCTCGTTTGGAGGTATTCTACCACGCGCTGCGCCGCGCCCGCACCAGCCACAAAAACAGCGGCCCGCCGATCACCGCCGTGATGATCCCCACCGGGAATTCGACGCGCTGCACGCCGAACAACTGCGGGAACGTCACCCGCGCGGAGGTGTCCGCCCCGACCAGCAGCGCCGCGCCCAGTAGGCCGCTGACCGGGATCAGGAAGCGGTAGTCGGAGCCGACCAGCCGCCGCGCCACGTAGGGCACCAGCAGCCCGACGAAGCCGACCAGTCCCGCCACGGAGACGGCGCTGCTCGCCAGGATCGCGGCGACGACGCTCATCATGAAGCGCGTACGCTCGACGTGCAGCCCCAACCCCTGCGCGATGTCGTCGCCCAATGCCAGAACATTCGCCCGCGTCGCCAGCAGCAGCGCCAGCACGCTGCCCACGACGCTGTAGGGCAGAATCAGGTGATATTCCTTCCAGCCTGCGGTGTACAATCCGCCGACCAGCCATTGGAAGAAGAACTGCGCGCCGCCCTGCACGGACATCACGACCACCGTCGTGGTGAAGGCGCTCATCGTGGCCGTGACGGCGACGCCCGCCAGCGCCAGCCGCACGGTCGAGACGCCGGTCCCGTCCCAGGCCACGCTGTACACGATCAGCGCGCCGATCAGGCAGCCAACGAACGACGCCAGCGGGACGGCGTTGGTGGGAAAGTCGGTGATACGCAGCGTCGTAATCGCCGCGACCAGCCCGCCGCCCGCCGATACGCCCAGAATGTACGGATCGCCCAGCGGCGAGCGGACGACCCCTTGCAGCAGCGTGCCGGACAGCGCCAGGTTCAGCCCGACCAGCGCCGCGATCAGCACGCGCGGCAGCCGGACCTCGTTGACGATGATGTCCGTCGCTTTGGCCACGCTCGTCCGGTCGCGCAGCGCCTGGATGACCTGATCCGCCGGAATAGACTGCGACCCACTTCCCAGCGCAAAGATCATCGCGCCGAGCAGCAGCAGGCCGCTCAGCACGATGATCCCTATACGAAGAACCAGGCGGCGCTGCGCCTGGTTCAAGGTGCGCGAGGAAGGGGCCTGGGCAAAGGCCTCAGCCCCCACGGTGCTACATCCCTTCGCCGTAGAAAATGTCGTACAACTGGAGCATGGCGTCTTCGAAGCGCGGACCCGGCGATTGCAGGAACAGGTTCACGTCGAGTTCGTAGACGGCGCCATTCTGGACCGCCGACAGCGCCGACCAGACCGGATCGCTCGCCATCGACTCGGCCATCGACACGTCCGCGCCGCGCGTGACGGTGAAGATCACGTCCGGATCGGCGGCGATGATTTCTTCGGTGGAGAGCTGCGCATAGCCCGGATACGGACCGGCGTCTTCTTTGCCGTCCGCGACGTTGGTCGCGCCCAGGATGGCGGCCATGTCACCCAGGTAGGTGCTGGACTTGCCGTAGTTGGGCTGTTCGAGCGTGCCGACGACGATCAGAATGCTGGGGCCTTCCTGGCTGTCGCCGACCGTCTGGGCCAGCTCGAGGTAGCTTTCATAGCCCATCGCGACGTAGTTGGCCGACGCATCGTGCCAGGTGGCCTGGCCCAACAGCCGGATATTGGCCGGGACGTCCGCCGCGGTCAGGGTCATGAGGGCGATGGTCGGGGCAATCGCTTCCAGTTGGTCCAAAAATTGGGCGTTCAACTGGCCGTCGGCGATGATCAGGTCCGGGGTGAGTGCCGCCAGGGCTTCCAGGTCAGGCTGGTAGCCGGAGCCGATGCTGGGCAGGTTGGCCGCTTCGGGCGGGAAGTCCATCGCGACCGTGACGCCGACGGGCGTTACGCCAATGGCGAACAGCATTTCGTTGATCGAGCCGCTCATGCCGATCACTTTCTGGGGGGCGCTGTCGAGCGTCACCTGGCGGCCCATGAAGTCGGTGATCGTGCGCGGACCACCGTTGTCCTGAGCCGACGCCAGCGGGGCGCTCAGCCCGGCCACGAAAGTCAGTGCCAGCAGGATCACCAGCCAGCGTCGCGTAAACATTTTGGATACCATGTTGGGGAATCTCCTTAGGGCAAACCACTCAATAGCACTTGTGAAGTCACTCACTCTCTTTGATTTTAACGGTGCCTGAGACCGCATGACAATTACAAAAATCTATAAAAATCTCAGTTATTTTTGTAGAATCTATAAAAATCTCAATCATGTTCATGGGGAGCAAAATATGCCATAATTGACATCGTTGCTGTGAGTGCCCGTTGGTGAACATGGTATCTACGACATTGCTGCCCTTGCACGATGCGGAACAAGACACGCTGATCCTGAACGCCTTTCGCGCGGCAGGTTATCGCATGACCAGCCAGCGCCTTGCCCTGTTGACCGTCATGCGCGCCCAGGGGGGCTTCCTGGACGCGGAGACGCTGCACCACCTGGCCACGGTGCGCGGCGAAACCCTGAGCCTCGCGACGGTATACCGGACCCTGGCCCTGTTCAAAGCCATGAACCTGATCGAAGGCCGCAACGTGGGCGGCGATCAGGATCGCGAAGAATACCGCTTCCGCTCCCAGCGCGATTCCTATACCCTGGCCTGCAAACGCTGCGGGGCGATTGTCCCGGTCGAGCCGGACATCGTGGACGCCTTCCGCCGCGACGTGACCGGGTTGCTGGGCGTGACGATCCTCACCGCGCACTCGTGCTTCATCGGCTACTGCGCCGCCTGCACGGCCCTGCTCGCCGCCGAAGACGAGTAGCCCGGCGGGGGCTTGCTCTGCCCAGGGCGCGTCAATTTAAGGCTTTATGAGGCTATCAGGGCCTTGTCCCGGCCTCACCCCCCGGCCCCCTCTCCATCGTTTTCTGATGGAGAGGGGTTAGGGGTGAGGCCGGTTTTTTCCTATGACAGGAGATCAGACGCCTATTGGGCGTATGGCGATCCGCCCCTACCTCGACGTTTCCACCGCGCCGCCCGCCAGACTCAGCTCAACAAATGCCGCAAGCTCTCCAACACGTTGGTGTAAAAATTGCCGTCCGCCTGGTTGAACAGGATGAACGGCTTATCGGGATCGCCGACGAAG
>CAYRWY010000422.1:0-5073 GCA_964427955.1 uncultured Anaerolineaceae bacterium | reverse complement strand
CGCGATGCCTTCAACCTCGCGTATCGGATGTTGAATGACCGGGGAGAAGCCGAAGATGCTGCCCAGGAAGCCTTCTTGCGCGCCTATGCCAATCTGGATCGGTATGATATGACACGCCCGTTCAAGACCTGGCTGCTGTCCATCACGTCCAATCACTGTATTGACCGGATTCGCAGACGCAGGCTGACCTGGCTCTCGCTCGAAGAACCGCTGCCGCCGCATCCCGCCCTGACCAGCGACATTCCAGGGCCAGAAGAAGCGACCCTGATGAATGAGCGTAATGTGTTAGTCCAGGAGTTATTAGAGGAACTCAGCCCAGACTATCGTCTGGCCGTCGTTTTGCGATATTGGTACGATCTGTCGTATTCCGAGATCGCCGAAATGTTGGATACGACCGAGAGCGCGGTCAAAAGCCGCCTGTTCCGGGCCCGCCAGACTCTGGCCGAGCGCCTGGAATCTCGTCCCATCCCCTCTCTTAACCCGGCACTGGAAGGTTCGTAATGGCACGCGACGATTTGAAGCTGCAACATCAATTGAACAACGCGCTTGACCAGGAGCTTTCAGAGCTAGAAATGGCCGCGCTGCAAGAGCAGTTGGAAGAGACCGAGGTCGCCGCCCAGTGGGATCGTCTGCAAAACACGGACGAACTGCTGCGCACCACCCCGATGGTCACCCCCGCCCCAGGCTTCGCCAACCGGGTCATGGCGGCGATTGCGACCATGCCCCTCCCAGCCTTCGCCAAGCGGCATCCGGGACTGGGGATCGCGCTGGGGCTGGCGATGGCCGCCTTTCTGACCCTGCCGATGTTCTCTATCCTGTTCCTGTTGATGCTCAGCGTGATCACCGATCCAGGAGCGATCAATGCCTGGCTGCAAACGTTCATCAGTGCCGCCAGCTACGTGATCGGGCTGCTGGCCGACATCGCCAGCCAGTTCGAGTCCGGCCTGGCCAACACGCCGATGATGCTGGCGCTGGTAACGACGATGGTCCCGGTCACGATGTTGTGGGGCTGGCTGCTGTGGAACCTGGTCGGCGGTCCGCGTTTTTCGATCCGGCGGCCTAAATCGTGAGGTCTTGACTAAAGAGAGAGTCCGTATGACCGCTCAACCCCCAAACCGATGGCCCTTGCTGGTCCCATTCAGCGTTTTGATCCTGCTCGTGTTATCGTCGCTGGCGTGCGTCGGGGTCACCGACAAAGCCAAGGGATTCGAACTGCGCCGGATATTTACGCTGAAGAGCGGCCAACAGCGCAGCGGCGACCAGGTCTTCGTGGCGTATAAGATCAGACTCGAAAAGGACACCGCCATCGGCGGTAATCTGACCATGATCGGACGTACTATCACGTTGGACTCGACCGTCCAGGGCGATGTCGTGGTCGTGGCCGACCGGCTCACCCTGGGTGAAGATACGCAGGTGAACGGGGATCTGGTCGTATGTGTCAAACACCTGGACGAAGGCACCGGGACACAGATCATCGGGGGGAAACTGAAGAAAGAGTGTACCACCAGCAACCGCGTGAGCTTTTCCAACCTCGTCGAATCGGCATGGAATAGCTGGCAGGGCAGCCTGCTTTTCCGCGTGAGTGCTTCATTGGTCGGCGCCCTGCTCTTTGGCGCACTGTCGGCCTTGTTTACCGCGGTCTTCCCCCGCCCGCTGGTCCGCATGTCTGAATCCGTGTACCGGTCGCCGTTCACGACGGGCGGGATCGGGTGCCTCACCATGCTGGTCGCCGCCGGGCTGACCGTGACCTATGCAGTCTCGCTGCGGCTGCTGCTGCCCCTCATCCTGCTGCCGGTGGTGATGCTGGGCTGGCTGGCCGCCATCGTGTTAAGTCTGATCGGCTGGGTCGCGCTGGCCGGACCGTTCGGCATCTACCTGCTGCACCTGCTGGGCATGGGCAAACAACCCCGGATGATCGGGGCGGCGGTAGGCGGGATCGCCCTGGCCCTGCTGCTGCGGGTCTGGAGCGTGTTCTGGTTCACGGCGTGGATCGGCCTGCTGGCCACCGTCGTGCTGGGGTCGTTCGGGCTGGGCGCGGTCCTCTTGACGCGCGTGGGAACGCGCCCGTATCCCCATCCGACATCGACCGGGACGGCTGCCGACTAGTCTTCCTCATACGTCACAATCAAGCCCATTAACGTCTGGCGGGTGAACTGGTTGACCTGGCGCAACAGGTCGCCCCAGTTCGCCGCCGGGCGGGCGGTGCTCGTCTCGGCCAACTGGATCAGGGCGTCCAACAGGAAATCCGCAAAATAGAAGTACCCCTGGAGCGCCCGCGACAGGGCCAAACCCTGCTCCTTGAGGAGCTTCCCATAAACCAGGCCAATTTCATACGCGGTCTTGAGTTCACGATCATTACCAGGGTTGGCGAGGTGATCGATCAGGGTATCCATCAGGCGCAAGCCCTGCTGGCGCATGATCTCGCGCGCCTCAGCGTTGAGCTTGCCATACCAATCCTGCCCCCCCAACTGCTGGCGGTCGCCCATCTCCAGCCGGGCGCGTCCGAGGGCGCTCTGCACCACCACCTGGGCCTCCGCCGACGGGATTACCCGGTGAGCCGCCAACCACTGCTGAAGGTCGGAACGGCGAAAGCGGCGATGGCCGCCCGGCGTCCGGCGAAACGAGAGTTCTCCCTGCTCGGCCCAGTTGCGGATCGTGGCCGGATGAACGCCAATGATCTGAGCGGCCTCACCCAGGCTGACCCATTCTGAGGATCGTCCCATAGCAATGCTCCTGTTCTCAAAATGGTGATCGAACGTCTTAAAGCATATCTACCGGGTCAATATCCACAAACCAACCATCGGCCAGGTCAAGGTTCGCCAGCAGCGCCGCCGGATTGGTGGTGCGCAGCAGCAGATGCCAGCGATAGAGATTATTCCGCCGGGCAAAAAAGCACGGGGTCGGACCAATAATTTCGGAGGCCGTTAACTGTTTTTCGTCGATACTCTGTTCCAGCAGGGTGCGGGCGCGCTGGGCTTCGGACTCCGCCTGCTCCTGCGCGGGATACTGAAAGACGATGCGCGCCAGACGGCGAAACGGCGGATAAAGCTGCTCACGCCGGTAGGCGATTTCCTGCCGGTAGAAGGTTTCGTAATCGTGCCCGGCGGCGGCCTGGACGGCATAATGATCGGGTAGGTAGCTTTGCAGCACCACACGCCCGCCCAGAATACCCCGCCCCGCGCGCCCGGCCACCTGGGTGAGCAGTTGGAAGGTGCGCTCGCCCGCGCGAAAGTCCGGCAAGCCCAGGGCCGTATCCGCCGAGATCACGCCGACCAGGGTGACATGCGGGAGATCCAACCCCTTGGCGATCATCTGCGTGCCGATCAAAATATCGGCCTGGCGTTCGCTGAACGTCCGCAGGATGACTTCGTGGGCCTCGCGCCCGGTGGCGGTATCGCGATCCCAGCGCAGGGTGCGCGCCGTCGCAAACTCTTTCTGCACCGCGTTTTCGATCAGTTCCGTCCCCTGCCCAAAGTGCTTGATGCGCTCGCTGCCGCAGTCCGGGCAGGTCGTGAAGTGACTGCGCTCGTAGCCGCAGTAATGGCACACCAGGGCCTCGCGCGGGCCGTGATAGGTCAAAGGCGTGCTGCACCGGGGACAGAGGGCGATATACCCGCAGTTCCGGCACATGACGAACGTCGCGGTGCCGCGCCGGTTCAGGAACAGAATCGCCTGTTCCCCTTTCGAGAGCACCTCATTCAGCGCGGTGTGCAAGGCCCGGCTGAAAATGCTGTAATTCCCCGACCGTAACTCCTGCCGCATATCGACCACGTGCACCAGGGGCAAATCGGCAGATACCGCCTCCGCCGCATCGGTGGGATGGTAGCGGGCGGCGGGCGCATTCAGACGCCGCGTCTGCTCCGCGATGCGCTCCCGGTGCGCGATCACGCGGTCCGGCAGGCGGATCAGGTGATAGTCGCCCTGTTCGGCGCGAAAATAGGTGGTGACGTCCGGCGTCGCGCTGCCCAACAACACCGTGCCGCGCGTCAGGCGCATCAACTGGATCGCCACCTCGCGCGCGTGATAATAGGGCGGCGCGACCGGCGGCGACTGCTTGTAGCTGTCGTCGTGCTCTTCGTCCAGGATGACCAATCCCAGATCCGGCAGCGGCGTGAACAGCGCCGAACGCGTGCCCACGACGACCTGGATCTCACCCGCGCGGCAGCGACGCCAGGTGTCGTAACGCTCTCCGGCGGTCAGGCTGCTGTGCACGATGGCCACCTGCCCCGGAAAGCGTGCCATGAAGCGCCGGACCGTCTGCGGCGTCAGCGAAATCTCAGGGACCATGACCACCGCCTGCCGACCCTGGGCCAACGCCCGTTCGACCGCGCGCATGTAGATCTCGGTCTTGCCGGAGCCGGTCACGCCGTGCAAGAGGAAGACCCCGGACGTGTCCGGCGTGGGCGAAATATCGCCCCAGTGCACGGTGTCCATGTACTGGCGGATTTCATCCCACGCCTGGGCCTGGGCGCTGGTCAGCGGCGGCGACAGCGTCGGTACAAAATCGTGATCGATCAGCGGATCGCGCCACGTCTCGGCCTCGCCCAGCGTGACCAACCCCTCGTCGGCCAACCGCTGAAGGTGGTTCAGCGTCGTCCCGGTCTGCGCGTTTACGTCCCGGACGTCCACCGGCTCTCCCGCGGCAGCCAAACAGGTCAGAATATCCAGATAAGGCTGGCCCTCGCGCAGTTGGATGATCAGTTGGCGCGTTTCCTCCGGTGTGCGCAGCAGTTCGACCGTCGCCGGACGAGGTGTGATCTGCACGTGGCCGAGCCTGGCCAACGCTTTCACCGGGGCGTCCGTGCACCCCGCTGCCAGCAGCACCAGGTCGAGACTCAACGGTTTACCGCCCGCCAGCAGCACTTCCAGCACGTTCGCCCGCCGGGATTCGCGGCCCAGGCGCGGCGCAAGGTCGGGCACCCGTTCACCAGGGATGGCAAGTTGAACGGTGCGGATCACCTTGGGCTTGACGTCGGGCGGATCGAGCACCGGGTCGCGCGCCACCGCGCCGCGCTTGACCAGGCCGTTCATGGGAGACTGCCAGTTCTTTTTGGGGAGGGCATGACTCAACTG
>CAYRWY010000421.1:0-5078 GCA_964427955.1 uncultured Anaerolineaceae bacterium | reverse complement strand
CCGCGTCACACCGGGGGTTGCTCGCCGCTTATGAAGGACAGGCCCGATTTCGAGTTATAATACCTACGCGGGCCACTCACCACAGGCGAACACCATGAAATTCAAGTTTCACCTCTACGTCCAGAAGCATCATAACCAGACGTATACCGTCACGCCGATCCCGTTCTACGAGCTGACGACCTTTGGCGCGGTGTTGGAGGACATCAAGACCGAGCTGGCGGAAGCGATCCGCGAGCGGATCGAGGAGATGTCGCCCGGCCAGTTGCAGCACCTGGAATTCGACCCCGGCCTGACGCTGCGCAAGGTGAGCGTGACGCTGCGCCCGGTGGATCGCAAGAAGCACAAGAAGCGCCGTGAACAGGTCGAAATCCTGTTCAGCCTGCTGGTCAAGTCGGACGAGGACAAGCAGCTTCTCGTCAGCGTGCCCCGCCTGGGCGAGCCGCCGCTGACCTTCTACGCCTTCACCTGGGACGAACTCGAAGAGACGGCGCGCACCGAGATCACCGCCTGGCTGGACGACGAGTCGCTGGAGAACTTGCAGCAGTACCGCCACGCCCGCAGCGAATACCTGGACTCGCTCGAAGTGGACGCCGAGGTCAAGAAGTCCAAAGATCGCTCGGAGGGCGGTTTCAACCCGTTCTTCGAACGCTCCGGCGGCGGCGAGAACTTCTGGGCGCTCAAGGAAGTCGGGATCAACATGACGGCGCAGGCGTCCGAGGGTCGTTTTCGCCGCGCCTACCACCGCGAGGACGAAGTCGAGGCGATCCTGCGCATCCTGGCCAGCACGCGCCACAACAGCGTGGTCGTCACCGGGGCCGCCGAGTCCGGCAAGACGGCGGTGATCCAGGAAGCCGTGCGGCGCATCGCTAACAAGGACTGCGACGAGTCCCTGCACGAGCGCCAGGTCTGGCTGCTGACGCCGGATCGTATCATCGCCGGGGCGCAGTTCGTCGGGACGTGGGAAGAGCGTATCAACAACATCGTGGACGAGTGCCGCAAGAACCGGCACATCCTCTACGTGCCGGACCTGCCCGGCCTGCTCGAAGTCGGGCGCTGGTCCAAGAGCGACGCCAACGTCGCGATGGCGCTCAAGCCGCACCTGGCCGCGGGCGAAGTGACGATCCTCGGCGAGACGTCCGACGAGCGCATGACGATGGGCGAAAACGTCGGCGCGGGCTTCATGAACCTGTTCCGGCGCGTCGAGGTCGGCGATCTCTCCGAAGAGGAAACCCTCTCGGTGCTGAACAACGTCGCCCGCGACCTGGAGCGCGATCTCAACATCCGGGTGCTGCCCGACGCGCTGCAAGCCAGCGTCGGACTCAGCCGCCGCTTCTGGCCCTACCGCGCTTTCCCTGGCAAGGCGATCCGCCTGCTGGAAGAGTCGGCGGCGGACATCAGCCGGATGCGCCAGCCCCAGGCCGAAACGACGGGGACCCTGCTGCGCCGTATCCGCACGATCTCGGTCGGGCGGCAGGACGTGATCGAGGCGTTCTCGCGCTTCAGCGGGATGCCCGAATTCATCGTGAACGACACCGCGCGCATGGCGCTGCAAGAAGTCGAGAACTACTTCCACGAGCGCATCATGGGCCAGGACGACGCCGTCGAGGCGATGGTCGATCTGGTGGCGATGGTCAAGGCCGGGCTGAACGATCCCCACAAGCCGCTGGGCACGTTCCTGTTCATCGGCCCGACCGGCGTCGGCAAGACGCAGATGGCCAAGACGCTGGCCTCCTACCTGTTCGGCGACGAAAACCGGCTGCTGCGTTTCGACATGAGCGAGTACAGCGACCTGGACGGGGTGGTGCGGCTGATCGGTGCCTTCGACAAGGACGGCGAGCTGACGCGCCAGGTGCGCGAGCAGCCGTTCAGCGTGGTGCTGCTGGACGAGTTCGAAAAAGCCTCGCCGCGCATCTACGATATTTTCCTGCAAGTGCTGGGCGAAGGTCGCCTGACCGACGCCGCCGGAAAAACGACCTTCTTCCACAACGCCATCCTGGTGCTGACCAGCAACCTGGGCGGCGGATCGAAAGCCTTCCGCGCGCCGGGCTTCACGTCGGGCGACGAAGCCGCCGATCCGAAAGTGATCAACGCCGCGCTGCGGGCGCACTATCTCGATCAAGTCGAGCAGTATTTCCGCCCCGAATTCATCAACCGGCTGGACAAGATCGTGGTCTTCGGCCAGCTCGATCCCGCGGCGGTGCGCAACATCGCCCGGCGCGAGCTGAACGAGATCCTGCTGCGCGACGGCATCACCCGGCGTAACATCCTGGTCGAGATCGACGAAGCCGTGATCGATCTGGTGTTGGAGCGCGGCTACAGCCCGGAATATGGCGCGCGCCCGCTCAAGCGCGAGATCGAGCGCCAGGTCGTCTCGCCGATGGCGCGTTCCCTGGCCCAGCGCGGCGGCGCGGAGCAGCACCTGCTGCGCGTGACGATGGACGAGGGCAAGCTCGTGCTGAAGAACGTCTCGATTGACGACGCCGCCCAGCGCAGCACCGTCACTCTCGGCAGCGGGATCGAGGGGCTGGCCGGGCGCAAGCAGCGTCTCGACCTGCCGCAGTTGGTGGAGGGTTTCGCCGCGCTGCGCCGCAAGCTGGCCGACTGGCTGGAATCCGATCTCGTCAAGGAGATGCAGCGCGAAAAAGAGGATCTGCAAGCCTCGACCTATTCGTCCGAATTCTGGGACAAGCGCACCGACGCCCGCGACAACATGCGCCGCTACTATTTCCTGGATCGCCTGACGCGCCGCATCCACCAGCTTCAGGAGCGCGTCGAATACCTGGAAGATTTCGCCGTGCTCGTCAACCGCGAGCGCGATCTGCGCTACCAGTCCGACCTCGCGCGCGATTACGAAGAAATCCACCACCAGGTGAGCTTTCTGGACATCGAGCTGATCACGGCCCGGCTGCCGCATCGCAACCAGGCCATGCTGCTGATCTCCATGCTGGGCACCCCGCCCAACGCGCCGGACCGCCCGTCCGATGCCTGGTCGCGCCGCCTGTCCGAAATGTACCTGTGGTGGGCCGAGCGCAAGGGCTATGATCGCGAAATCTACCTGCTCACGCCCGATCCGGACGCGCCGGGCGGGCGCTCCTTCGCGCACCTGGCGGCGGGCAGCTTTGCCGACGTGATGAAACGCTATGCGCGCTACGGGCAGACCGACGAGATCGCCTTGTGGTACGAGGGCAGCAACGTCTTCGGCTTTCTCAAGGGCGAGCGCGGCCTACACCGCCTGCTGGGCGATCCCACCGGGGTAGGGGACGAACTGGCGCGCGTGCAGGTCTTCGCCCTGCCGGATGGGACCGACGTCAAGAAGTGGCTGGCCGATTACCAGCGCATCAAAACCGAGATCGCCGAGGGCGAGCGCCCGCAGCCGCCGCAAGAAAAACACTCGGTGATCCGCGTCTACAGCCTGGACCGGGGTGAAAAGTTCGTCCGCGACCAGCGCACCAACGTGCGCCTGTCCGCCATCAAGGACGTGATGCAGAAGGGCAAGATCGACGAGTTCATCCTGGCCTATCTCAAGTCCGAAGAAGCGGACATCACCTGGGAAGATCGCTACCCGCCCACGTTCCCGTTTTAGCGCAGGAGGAGGGCCAGATGGCCGTTACGGATCGCGTGTTCAGTTTTTTCAGAGGGCTGTTCAACGCCCAACGGATGCTCAACCTGCAAGACGAGGATCTGGCCGCAGCGGTCCAGGCCGCGCTGGATCGCGCCTATGCCGCCGCGCACGATCAGACGCCCTACACGCTCGATCTGGCCCAGGATCGCTACGTCTTCTTTTCGGACGTGCACCGCGGCGCGGGCGATAACGCCGACGATTTCAAGCGCACCAAAGCCGCCTACGATCTGGCGCTGTTCTATTATCTGCAAAACGGCTACACGCTGGTGTTGGGCGGCGACGTCGAAGAACTGTGGGAGAACGCCCCCGATCCGGTGATCAAAACCTATCCGCCGACGTTCCGGATGGAGGCCCAGTTTTTCCAGCAGGGCCGCTACCTCCGGCTGTGGGGCAATCACGACAAGGATTGGCATAAGCCCCGCGAAGTCGCGAAGCATCTCCAGCCGTCCTACGGCGACCAGCCGGTGCTCAAGGTCCACGAATCCGTGCTGATCCGGGTGTCCGATCAGGGCCAGGTGCTCGGCACGCTGTTTCTGGTGCACGGCCACCAGGGCACCCTGGAGAGCGATTACCTGTCGTGGATCGCGCGCCCCATCGTGCGCTATATCTGGCGTCCGTTCCAGAATCTCACCAAAAAATCCCTGAACAGCCCGGCGCACGATTGGACCCTGGCGCGCGGGCTGGATCAATGGCTGTACGACTGGGTGTCGCCCCGTCCCAAAATGGTGCTGATCGCGGGCCACACCCATCACCCGGTCTTTCTTTCGCAGCCGGACGCCGCGCGGCTGCAAGGCCATATCGAGGTCAAGCGGTCCGAAGTGGCGCTGGACCCGGCCAACGAGCACCTGAAGCGGCAGTTGGACGAGCTGTACGACCGCCAATCCTGGGTCAAGACACGCAGCCCGCAGCCCGCGGCCCCGGTGACCGCGCCCGCCGATGCGCGCAAGCCCTGCTATTTCAATACCGGCTGCTGCTGCTACTCCGACGGGACGATCACCGGGTTGGAGATCGTCGGCGGGCTGATTCGCCTGGTGCGCTGGTCGAGCCAGCAAACCGAGGCCGAGCCGGACGTCCTGGATCAGGCGTCGCTGCACGACGTTTTCGCTCGCATCTGAACTGGAAGGAAAAAGGCCGCCATGTGGAGAACTTTGATCGCCGGGGTGTTGGTCCTGCATGGGCTGGGGCACGTCATGGGCTTTCTGGCCGCCTGGACCTCGATCCCGATGGGCTTCGTCGAGGGGAAATCCTGGCTGTTTTCGAGCGGGGTCATGATCGACAGCGCGACCGGCAAGCTTTTCGGGCTGTTCTGGCTGGTGGCGCTGATCGGCTTCGTCGGGGCCGGGATCGGCGTGCTGACCGGCGAGGATGGCTGGCGTTTGTTGGCGCTGGTGGCGGCGGCGGTCTCGCTGCTGGTGATCCTGCCCTGGTGGAACGCCATCACGCCCGGCTCGCGCGT
>CAYRWY010000420.1:0-5101 GCA_964427955.1 uncultured Anaerolineaceae bacterium | reverse complement strand
GGAGAGGGGGTTGGGGGGTGAGGCCGGGACAGTTGACCTCAAGAGATATGGGTAACGGATAGCCGCCCTCGGAGAGAGGGACGGGGGGTGAGGTAGGACACGTCGGCGCGGGCGGGGAAAAAAAGAGACCTCCGGGTGGGAGATCTCTTCTTGTGGCGCTACGAAATCGGCCTGCGTGTTAGCCGTTGCGGCCCGGGCCGGACGAGAAGAATTCGTAGTTGTACTTGATGTCGGGGGTCAGATCGACAATCTCGCCGCCCTTGGCCTTGATGCGCTCCTTGGTGTCGTGCGGGACGCGCTCCTGGCCGGGAGCCATTTTGTAGTCGCTCGGAACTTCAGATTCCTCGAAGATTGCTTCGAAGGGGCATTCGCTGGCGCAGGCACCGCAGTCGATGCAGACATCGGGATCAATGTAGTACCAGGGCCACTCGGACTCCGGTTGGCCAGCCACGATGGATTCGTTCGGGCAGGCGTCCATACACGCACCATCACGCAGGCACAGGCTGGTAATGATATGGGGCATTTCAACACTCCTCGACACACAATTTTTCTTGAAAACGCCTCATCACTATAGCGCGAGTCCTGTACTTTTCAGGTGACAAAAAAAAGCAGAAATAATGCCGATAGGCACACGCCCTAAAAAAATCCGCTGAAGCGGGCTTCAGCGGATTGGGCAAACCTCAGGTCAGGCGGAGATTACCGCCTGGCGGCCTTGAAACGCTCGGCCACGTCGGCCCAGTTGACGACGTTCCACCACGCCTCGGTGTAGGCGCCGCGGTTGTTCTGATACTTCAGGTAGTAGGCGTGTTCCCAAACATCCAGGACCAGCAGCGGCTTGACGCCCCACTGCGTGAGATTCTGGTGCTTTTCCGATTGCAGGATTTCGAGCTGGCCCGCGGTCGGTTCCCAGACCAACAGCGCCCACCCGCTGCCCTCGACGGCATTGGCGGTGGCGCTGAACTGGGCCTTGAAGGCGGCAAAGCTGCCGAAGTCGGCCACGATCTGCGCGGCCAGGTCGCCGGTCGGCTCGCCGCCCGCGCCCGGTCCCATGTTCGACCAGAAGAGGACGTGCAGCAGGTGGCCGGAGCCGTGGAAGGCCGCTTCACGCGACCAGTGCTTGACGAGTCCGAAATCGCCCGCCGCGCGCGCGGCTTCGAGTTTGTCCAGGGCGTTGTTGAGGCCGTTCACATAGGCCAGATGATGCTTGTCATGATGCAGACGCATGGTCTGTTCGTCGATATGAGGTTCCAGCGCGTTGTAGGCATACGGCAGGGGGGGCAGTTCGTATTTCTTAGCCATCAGTTTGTCTCCTCAAGATGGGTTATATCAAGCTAAATACGATTATAAGAAAGCGCCCTGCCCTGCGCCCACAAGATTTATATATGATTCGGCGGCACTTTGTAATAAATTCATCAGCATTCCGAATGATTCAGTGTAGACCCTGTGCACAGAGATAGAGCCAGACCCGTGTCCGATCCGGATTGGAACACCCTGTATCGGGACCTGCTCCCGAAAGTCTATAACTTCTTCCGGTACCGCGTGGCGGACTCGATGCAGGCGGAGGACCTGACGTCGATCACGTTCAAGCAAGCCTGGCAGAGCCGGGATCGCTACCGCGACGACCGGGCGTCGTTCTCCACGTGGCTGTTCACCATCGCCCGCCGGGTCGCCGCCGATCACTTCCGCCAGCACTACGCCCGCGCCGACGTGGCCCTGGACACAGTCGCGCAGGCCAGCGGGGAGGACTCGCCGGAACAGGCCGCGGAAGACCGCGAAGAAGTCGAACACGTCCGGCACCTGATCCAACACCTGCCGGAACGGGAACAGGAACTCATCGCCCTGAAGTATGGGGCCGGACTGAGCTACCAGCGCATCGCGGATCTGACCGGCCTCAGCGTATCCAATGTCGGAGTCACCCTGCACCGCGCGATTCAGAAGCTCCGCGAGCAGCTCGAGGCGAACCATGAACCCTCTCGATGATCACTTTCTCGAAGCCCTGTACGAGGCCCCCCGCCCCGAATTCGCGGACGCCCTGTGGGACGACCTGGTCCGGCAGGCGGTCACGGTCACGGACTCTCGACCTATCACGAAAGAGGACCCTGTGCTAACACTTACTCAGACTATCCATCCGCGGGGCGGGCTGCGCCGCTCCTGGGCACTAACGGGGCTGGCCGTCGTCCTGGCGGTGGCCCTGGCCCTGATCCTGACCGCGCCGCTCAGCCACGACGATCACCAGATTCACTACGCGAGCCTGGGCGCCCCGATCACGCCCACGGTCAGCCCGGAACAACCCGCGACCATCGTGCCCGGCGAACAAAGTGTGAACGCGGCGCTGGCGAATGCCGACCAGGCGCTGCCCGCCGTCGCGCTCGACCTCGGCATCCAGACCGATCCCACCGAATTCACGCTCGACAATGAAACCCCCGCTGTTCGGCTGCGCCTGGATGGGCAGCCGCGCTGGACGATCCCGATTACGCTGGAGCTAGACGGCTACGTCCCCCAGCCGGGCATCGCAATCCGGATCAGCCGTAACGGGGGCAGCGAACTTCAACCGCTGCTGGTCTACAAACCAGAACAGCTAGTCAGTCTGCCCCTCGAATTCCCCATCGCCACGGTGGATCGCGACGGGAAGGCCGACGTCATCGTCGAACTGCTGACACCCCTGACCGGAGGTAACAAAATCGCGCTGCGCGCCTACCAGGGCGGATTCTATACCCTGCTGGCCGCTGTCCCAAGCAAGGTGAGCTGCGAAGGCTATCTGACCTACTGCGTCCCGCTGAACGGGGGCGGCACGGGAGATTACCTGAGCTTCGAGGCGGCTTACGTGCGCACCCTGGATCGCCCCAGCAGCGGCCTGACGGGCGTGGTGCGCGGCCTGAGCGCGGACGGCGCACCAGCTATCGGCAACCCGCTGGCCCCCGCACACGTCGCGATCTTCATGGATTTCGCCTGTCCACACTGCGCCACTTTCTACCTGGACGATCTGAAACGGCTGATCGAAACCTACGCATTGACCAATCAGGCCCAGATCGAACTCTATTTCACAACCCGCGTCGGCGGTCCGGTATCAGAACTGGCATCACAAGCGGCACTGGCGGCGGGCGAGCAGGGTGCATTCTGGGAGATGACCGACGCGCTGTTCACCTCGGCGCAAACAGATGCCGATCCCTTCACGCTGGAGGCCATGCGCACGGTGGCACAAAACCTGGGGCTGACCGACATCGACCAATGGCAGGCTGCCGTAACATCAGGGAGCTACCAGGCACTGCTGGACCGTTACCAAACTTTGATGAATGACCTGGGAATTGGGGCGGTGCCCACTATCGCCGTGCGCACGCCCTCCGGCGCGTGGCAAGTCCTGCCGGACAACCGTTACGAGACGGTCGCCGCCTGGATCATGCAAGCCGCCCGTAATTCGGCAAACCAGGGGGACACGCTCCCGGTCTCGATCCCGCTCGATCCGGTCAAAAACATCCGGGTGGGTTATGGTCTAAACGCCGGAGATCAGATCGTGCTGCACTTCAACCTGGAAGGAATCACGGCGGAGACCCGCGAAACGTCGAAGTTGGGCGACGAGGACCGGCTCACGTTCGAAGGGATGGTAATTCTGCCATCCGGCACTTTCGTCGCCCGTGAGGGGGTGATGGTACTGGTGGTCGCCGTGCAGGAGGAGAACGCCGGGCTGATTGCGCGGCTGGTAGGAGCGGAGGTGCCGGTCACGATTGGGTATACGGGGAGCGAGTAGGAGGGGGGCGTATTGATGCTCTCTAAAAAATAGGCCGGAGATCGCTGGTGCCTGGCCTCACCCCCCGACCCCCTCGCCAACTCCGTTGGAGAGGGGGAGTCATGGGGCGTGCAAAGTCCCCTCTCTGGCTTGGCCGGAGAGGGGATTTAGGGGTGAGGCCGGAGATCCGCATCAATACGCCTCTACGAAAAGACGATCCCGACGTTGATTTTTGGAATGGGATTGAGGAAAAAGCCTGCGTCAAACACCCTGCATCATGCGGCGCAGCATCGGCAGATCGTCGAGCGCGCGCCCGGCCCCCACGGCGGTAGCGTGCAGCGGGTCTTCGGCGCGATAAGCCGGAACGCCGACGCGCTGCGTGATGTACTCGTCCAGGCCGCGCAGCAGCGCGACTCCCCCCGTCAGCACCACGCCGCGGTCGATGATGTCCGAGGCGAGTTCGGGCGGGGTCTTTTCGAGCACCGCTTTCGCCGCGCCCACGATGGTATTCAGCGGCTCGGCGATAGCTTCGACCACTTCGCTGGTCGTCACGGTGATGGTGCGCGGCAGGCCGCCGACCTGATCGCGGCCCTGGATTTCCATGCTGAGTTCTTCGCCGATGTCCACCGCCGCGCCGATCTGAATCTTGACCGATTCGGCGGTCGGCTCGCCGATCACCAGGCTGTATTTGCGGCGGATGTAGTTGATGATGGCTTCGTCCAGGCGCATCCCGCCCATGCGGACGCTGTTGGCCACGACAACGCCGTTCATGGCCAGCACGGCTGCTTCGCAGATGCCGCCGCCCAGGTTGAAGACCATGTTGCCCGCCGGAGTGCTGATCGGCAGGCCCGCGCCCAGCGCCGCCAGCAGCGGTTCCGGCAGCAGGTACGCTTCGCGCGCGCCCGCCCGCAGGGCAGCTTCGTGCACGGCCCGTTTTTCCACGCTGGTCACGCCGTAGGGCACGCTGATCATCACCTCCGGCCCGCGAAAGTGAAAGCGCCCACTGACCTTGCGGAAGAAATAGCGCAGCATCGCCTCGGTCACTTCGTAGTCGGCGATCACGCCATCGCGCAGCGGGCGCACGACCTCGATGTGCTCCGGGTGACGCCCGTACATATCGCGGGCTTCCTGCCCCACCGCTACGACGCGCTCTTCTTCAATGGTCAGGGCGACCATCGTCGGTTCTTGCAGCACGATCTGGTTGTCCGAATGGATCATGACACTGACCGTCCCCAGATCGACGCCGAGTTTTCTGGAAAACATGCCCATACGCGAAACCCTTCTCAACTGGTGAAACGTGGCACAACTTATACCCCATGCCGCGCTAACAGGCGAAAAAAGATCGCGCCGGGAATTTCTCCCTGGCGCGATGAATGT
>CAYRWY010000419.1:0-5182 GCA_964427955.1 uncultured Anaerolineaceae bacterium | reverse complement strand
GTACCCGAAACTGGCGATCCACGCCCAGGGGGGCGGCCAGCCCATCTCCGTGGGTCAGGTGGTCACAGGCACCTTGAACGCACAAACTTTTGTGCAGGTGTACCGTCTGGCAGCCAGCGCGGGAGACACGATCAACATCGACCTGACGACGGACTCCGAGGCGCTTGCCCCGGTCGTGATCGTCAACGATCCGGACGGCCAACTGGTCGTCCAGGACATCGACATGGCGACGGCCACCACGGCGACGATCCCCGATACCATCCTGCCCGCGACCGGCAACTACACCATCCTGGTGATGCGTGGCAGCGGCGCGGAAGGCGAGGCCAGCGGGAACTTCACGCTGCGCCTGGGCGGCCAACAGCAGGTCGGCGGCCAGTCGATCACGCTGGATCAGGGCGGCATCTCGTTCGAGCTGGCGTGGAATGCTGCCGTCAACCTCAACCTGGAAGTGCGCGATCCGGTCGGCGGATCGGTGCAGTGGCGTAATCCTGGCTCGCCCAGCGGCGGCGTGCTGGATGCGGACGTCAACGCGAACTGCGACACCGCCACCGCCAACAGCCCCCAGGAGATCATCGGCTGGCCCGCGGGCAGTGTCCCCGCCGGGAGCTACGAAATCATCGTCTATTATGCCGACGAATGCGACACGGGCGGGCCGCAGACCTTCACCCTGAGCGCCACCGTCAACGGCGAGACTCCGCAGGCGCTCACCGGGACGATCAACACCGGGCAGGAGTACCTGGCGCGGATGATCCTGAGCACCGACGGCACGTGGAGTCTGTTCAACGGCGGTGTCTATTCCGGCCTGAATCTGGCCATCTTCCGCAAAGAACTGGCTGCGGCCCAATCCATCGCGCTGGACAGCACGGTGTCGGGCACGGTGACCAATACCACCCCGGCGACGGCCTACACCTTCCAGGGCACGAACGGGACGACCGTCACCGCCAACCTGGCGGCGCAGAACGGCAGCCTGGACACCTACCTGGTCCTGGTCGGGCCGGATAACATTCCGCTGGCCGAAAACGACGATGTGTCGGACAGCAAGAACTCGCAGATCAGCCGCACGCTGACCGCCGACGGCGTTTACACCGTGATCGCCACGCGCTTCGGCCTGAACATCGGCGGCACGGAAGGCGAATACCTGCTCACGCTGTCGTCCGCCGCGACGGGCGAAACCGGCACGGGCACGACGACCGGCACAGCGGCGACCGCGACGCCCTCCTCCACCCCGCTGCCCACCGGCGCGATCGAGATCAAGCTGCAATGGACGACGAATGCTGACCTGCGTATGTTGGTCCGCGATCCCCAGAACAAGTCCCTGTTCTCGGACATTCCGCAGGTGGCCAGCGGCGGCGTGTACGCCTCCGACGGTAACCTGAACTGCACCGATACGACGACGGCGCCGGTGGTCTACTCCTACTGGCCGCCCAGCCGTAAGCCCGCCGGGGTCTACGAGATCGACGTCTGGTACCCGGACAACTGCGACGACTCCACGCCCGTGAACTTCGGGCTGTCGGTCGTGGTCGATGGGCAGACCGTGATCAACACGTCCAACCCGATCAGCGTGGACAACCACTACATGATCACCTTCACCATCCAGGGCGACGGGACGGTCGTCGCCGGGCCGGGCGGCTACTTCGAGATGAAGGACGCCAGCTCGCTCGACTTCCAGACCATGCTGGCCAGCGCCACGCCGATCAGCTATGGGCAGACGGTGTCGGGCAGCATCACCGACCAGCGCCGCTACGTGATCTACTCCTTCCAGGGGCAGCAGGGCGACAAGGTGAGCATCGGCCTGGAATCGACGGGCGGCACGCTCGATACCGCCGTCTACCTGATCCAGCCGGAAGGCATCCAGGTCGCTTATAACGACGACATCGATCCCGGGACGATCTCGAACTCCGCCATCTCGAAGGTCACACTGCCGTCGAGTGGGACGTACTACATCATCGCCACGCACTACGGGCTGGCGTTTGGGGGCACGTCGGGGATTTACAACCTGAGCCTGGTCCAGGACTAAGTACAGGCAGCTTGATAACTGACGTTACGCACTTCGCCATTTACCTCACCCCCGGCCCCTCTCCAAAAGACGTGGAGAAGGGGTAGGGGTTGAGGGTGAGGTAAACCCCAAACCGCCTGGATTGGGAGTTGCGTAACATCAGTTGATAATCCGGGATGGGTAGGGGCAGAGCAAGCTGACGCCCCTACAGAACCAATGCCGATGTGCACCAGAACCGGATCGTAGACTGTGTTTTTCCGTGGGGCAATGGCAGCATCGCCCCCACTTTTTTATTCGATAGCCGCGAGCCGGACGGTCACCTCGGTACCCTGCCCCGACTCGCTCACCATATCCAGCGCACCGCCGTACAATTCCGCGAGACGACGGCAGATCGTCAACCCGAGGCCGACCCCCTGCTGCTCGTAAACCGCGCGGTCAAACTGCACCAACCCGCCGACGCCGTTGACCTGTTCCCGCGTCATGCCGCGCCCCTGATCGGTGACTCGCAGCTCGAAGATCCCCCGCTCGACACAAGTGGTCACCCGCACCGGGGTGCCCTTCTTCGAGAATTTGAAAGCATTGTCCACCAGCTCGCTCGCAATCTTCCGCATATCGTCGTCCGAAATCCGGACGGTGGCGGGCGCGGTCCGCAGCACGAGATCGCCGACGCGCTCATGCTGCTCGGCGATTTGCCCGCACACCGCCTTGATATAGTCGTCCGAAGAATAGCAGCGCGTTTCACGCAGCAGGGCGACGCTGGCCGAGTCGTAACGAATAATCTCCAACTGGGCGAACAACAGGTAATTCTCCACCAAGTGATACAACCGGCGCCCCCCGGCGAGAATATGCTCGGCCATGTCGCTGACCTGGGCGGCGTCCATCGTCTCGGCGTCCATCTGCAAGATTTCGGCATAGCCCAGCACGCTGACCAGCGGAGTGCGGAACTCGTGCGGCAGGGTATGGACCAGCGATTTCCGCAGATGGGCGACCGCCTGCTGCGAATACTGCTCGATCATGCTGCGTTTGGAAAGCTGAGTCTGAACCACTTGCAGCAGTTCTTCGCGGGTGAACGGTTTCGTGAGGTAATCATCCGCCCCCAGCTCCATCCCACGCCGAACATCGTCGCGATTCGTCTTGGCAGTGAGAAAGATGAACGGCGTCAACGCGGTCGCGGAGTGGGTGCGCAGCTCGGCCACGACCCGATGACCATCGATCCCCGGCATCATGATATCGGATAGGATCAGGTCCGGCAGATGTTGCAGCGCCAGGTCAATGCCCATCCGCCCATCCCCAGCACCGGCGGCGTCGTACCCTTCAAATTGCAGCCAGTCGAGCACTTCTTCGAGCAGCGGAGCTTCGTCCTCAATGACCAAGATCTTCGCCATTCGTACCACCTCCTCAACGTCTAGATCGGAAGCGTAACTTCGACCGTCGTCCCCACCCCCACTTCACTCTGAAAAGAGATGGTTCCCCCATGCAAGGTCACGGCCTGCTGAACAATCGTCAGCCCCAGGCCCGTGCCGGGAACCGTCCCGACATTGCTCGCCCGGTGGAAAGGTTCAAACAGGTGCGGGCGATCAGCATCGGGTATCCCGATGCCGCGATCCTGCACACGCAAGACAAAAGACTCCGCGGCGCGTGCCAAGGTGACCTCCACCGGGTCCTGCGGCGACGAATATTTGACGGCGTTGGACACCAGGTTGGCGACAATGCGGCGCAGAAGCGCCGGGTCCAATTCAGCCTGCATCGACGGGCTGTCACACCGGTAGTTGATCGTATGTTGATTGTCAGGACTGCCCTGAAATTCGGCCACCACGTCCCGGCAGAACTCGTCCAGGTTCAGCGACTCGACGGACAGGGTCAGCCGTCCGGCCTGAATGCGCGCCACGGTAAAGACCTCGTCCATCAGGTGCGTGAGATAGCCAATCTGATCGCGGATTTTCTGCAAGCGCGCGTCGATCTGGCCTTCGGTCATGCGCGCCCGGTAGGCGCTCAGCGTGTCCGCCGTCGCGCGGATGGTGGCGAGCGGCGTCCGAAACTCGTGGGAGGCGGTCGAAATGAAGCGCGACTTGAGGGCGTTCAGATCTTTTTCCTGTTGGAGCGCCTGGCGCAGAGTCTCTTCGGCCCGCTTCTGAGAAGAGATGTCGCGCACGTTGCAGACCAGGTTCCGGCAGCAGCCATCCAGCTCCTTGACCCGCACGAGGGAAAACTCGGCGTCAAAGACCGCGCCATTCTGACAGATGGCCCGCACCTCGGCCCGGTGGACGGCGTCTTCGGCCAGCGCAGCCCGGAGAATGTCCTCGATAAGGCCGCGGTCGTCCGGATAGACGAGATTGAGAACCGGGCCGCTCAGTTCTTCATCGTCCTCGCCATAACCGAACAGACGGTGCATCACGGGATTATGCTGCTGGATGATCCCCGCGCTGCTGACCAGCATGATGCCATCACTGTTGTTGTTCACGATCGTGGCGAGGCGCTGCCGGGAATGCTCCAACTCGGCGGTGCGGTCGGCGACGCGCCGCTCAAGCAGCGCGGTGTACTGGCGCACCTGGTCCCCCAACCGGAACTGGCGGATCGCAATCGACAATTCGTCGGCGACTTCCAGCGCCACCTGGATGGTATCCTCGCCATAGTCGTGGTCCTTGTTGGAGATCAGCCCCAGCAGCCCGACCACTTGCGAGTCGACCGCCAGCGGGGTCACGAACACCTGATGGATGTCGGCCAACGGAAAATCCCGCATCGACGGGTCAGGGTCCAGCCAGGCCGCCAGTTCGGCCCTGCTCAGCAAGAGGTAGGGATCTTGGGTAATCTGGCGCAGGAGGTCCGGGCCGATGCGGAAAACGTTCTCAGGGGCAAACGTGGGATCGATCTCCGACTCGCGGGCCACGATTCTCCCGTCGCCGGTTTCGGGATCGATCAGCACCACGTAGGCGCTGCGGGCGGCAACCAGCCGGTGCAGTTGGCGCAGCCCCAGACGAACAGCCGTCTCCAGCGATTCCGCGTTCAGAATCGCCCGGTCGAGCACGCGCAGGGTCTCCAGGCGCAGCGCCGCCCGCCGGTGCTCGGTGATGTCCGTCACAATCGTCATGATCCGGCCATCGGCCAACATGCGCGACGACACCCGCACCGGAAAGATCGAGCCATCTTTGCGAAGCAGGCGGCGCTCATAGCGGACGGTCTCGCCAT
>CAYRWY010000418.1:0-5186 GCA_964427955.1 uncultured Anaerolineaceae bacterium | reverse complement strand
GCCCGGTCGGGCCCTTTGTAGCTGATCAGCAGCAGATCGCGCACGCCCAGCGCCCACAGGTGATCGAAGCGCGCCTCGATCTGATCCAGTTCGGCGGGCGTGATCAGCCAGTTGACGCCAAAGCGCGCGCCGCTCTCGACCAGCCCCCGCAGGGTGTCCGGCCAGTGATTGTCCTCGTAGAGCGACAGCCGGATCTGCCCGTACTTCCCGGCGATGCGCTGCAAAAAATCGCGGGTGAGGCGCGTGCCGTTGGTCGTGAAATTGATCGACAGCCGGGTGGTGTCGTACAACTCGCGGATGAAGTCGTCCCAGCGCGGGAACAGCAGCGGCTCCCCACCGCCGAAGGCGACTTCCAGCACGCCCCACTGATCGGCTTCCTGGCAGAAGCGCAGCAGCGACTCGTAGCGCCACAAACTGCGCGACTGGCGATCCCGGTAGCAGAACGGGCACGTCAGATCGCAGGCGTTCGTCACCGCGATCAGCAGGGCGCGCGGCGCGATCCGGCGGAAGTGGCGGGTTTCGTCGCCGTCGAGCAGCACGTTCAGCCCGGTGTCCCGGTCGAACAGCAGCAGCTTGCCCTCCAGCGGGTGCGCGCGCCAGGGTAGGCCCTGTAAGGGTGGGGGGAGAGAGTGAAGAAAAGGCGCGATCAGGTCGGGTTCCATGCCCTGTATCATAGTCCATTTCTGCGCCCGCGGCGACGATCTTTTTCGCGTCCGGCGGGTTTAACGCTACAATTAAGTGATGCAGCGAGCGCAATCCCGCGCTCGTCCCGTTGTTTGGGGGGCCAGACAACCGAGGTCACTTATGAATACTCGTAGAACCCTGACCGCCAGCCTCGTCGCACTGATCGGCGTGGCCGTGCTGATGGCGGGGGCGCTGTCGTTCACCCTGGAGGGTGCGGGAGCGCAGATCGATCCTACCTCCGAAAAACAGACTATCGACGCCGTCGTGGCGGATCGCTTCACCCAGACGGCTGCCGTCCAACAGCCAGTTACGCTGACCGCCGCCTTCGAGGCGACGGTGGATGCGGCTTTCAACCAGGCGCTCACGGCGACGGCCCAGCCGTCTCTGAAACTCACGGCGGCGCTGCCCGGCCTGGAACGCCTCGACGCCCTGAACGCGGCGCGGATCAGTGTGGTGGGCACGCTGCCCGCGGCGGTATCCGGGGTGACGAGTCTGGCGTTCAGCCCGGACGGCCAGTCCGTCGCGGTGGTGATCGGACAGAATACCCTGGCCGTCGTCCAGGTGGCGACCGGCACCTTCCTGAGCACGCAGCAGGGCCTGGGCGATCTGACTGCCGTGGCCTTCCGCCCGGATGGACAGGCGCTGGCGTTCAGCACGCTGGGCGGTGACGTCTACACGCTGGACCTGGCGTCACCGCAGGCGGCGCTGGCCTTTGGCGCGATCACCACGACCGGCGGCGGCGAAGCGGCGACCCTGGCCGTCAACGACCTGGCGTGGAATCCTGCCGGGCTGCTGGCGGTAGGGACCAGCGGCTCGTTGATCTTGCTGTGGAATGGCTCCGGCGATCCGGTGATGTTCGATACCGGGGCGCAGGGCGTGGACGCGCTGGCGTTTAGTCCCGACGGGACGCTGCTGGTGTCCGGCGCGAACGATGGCACGGTGGCGCTGTGGGACGTAGCGACCCACACGCCGTTGCAGACTCTCCCTGGACATACCGGCACGATCACCAGCCTCGCGTTCAGCCCGGATGGCACGCGGATCGCCTCCGGCAGCGCGGATGGCACGGCGCGGCTGTGGAACGCGGCGACGGGCGAGTCCCTCGCCACGCTGACGGTCGGCAATGCCGCCACTGCTGTCGCCTTCAGCCCGGATGGCGGCCTGCTCGCGGTGGGCGTAGCGGATCGGGGTGAGGATCAAGTGATCCTGTTCGATGGCGGCACCTATGCAAAGGTGGCCGCGCTGTCCGGCGAGGCAGGCGGCGTGTACGCGCTGGCCTTCAGCCCGGACGGGGCGATCCTGGCGAGCGGCGGCGATACCGTCCAGTTGTGGGGCGTGCCCGCCGTCCAGGTAGTCGTGGCGACGGCGACCCTGCCGCCGACCGCGGAGCCGCAGACCCCACTGCCGCCCGCGCTGGCCGCGTCGGCCACGCCGCGCCCGGCGATCTTCCCGACCAACGTCGCGACGACCCTGGATGTGGCCGAGGAAGCATTTCAGCATGGGCGCATGTTCTGGCTGCGTCCCAACCGGCAGGTCTGGGTGATGGTCAACAATCCGCCGGGCGATGATTCCGGTGGCGACTGGTACTGCTACAACGACACCTTCGTCGAAGGCGAAGCGGAAACCGATCCGAGCCTGGTCCCGCCCGCCGATCTGTACCAGCCCCGGCGCGGGTTCGGCAAGTTGTGGCGCAACATCGAGGGGCTGCGCGATGCGTTAGGCTGGGCGACGACGCCCGAATTCGAGCTGGCGAGCGCCTACACCTACATCGCGGGCGGCTACGTCGATACGAACGGGGCCTACGTGCCCGGTCCCGGCGAGCACCGCCTGACCACGCTCTACGGCAACTCGATCTCGTTCTTCGAGCGCGAAATTCGCGGCGACTGCCTGGGCGGCACCTGGCGCATGACGCAGTAAGCGGTCAGTTGGCAGTTTTCAGTTATCAGCTTAAAGCTGAGCGGATTTTTTCGTAGGGGCGCTGCTTGCTGCGCCCTGCTTTGAAAATATGAAAATCTGCCCGTCTGCCCCTCATGGTGGCGAGGGAGGGCTGGGGTAATGACTGTGGGGTGATGAGTGCGCGCGGGGTGTGCTCACGCCTTCTCGAATGGGGACACGGCGCGTCGCCGGGCACCAACGGCGGCGGGCTGATAGCGCAAGAGGCATCTATGGCGTCTCCGGCCCGTGTAGTGCTGGTGGAAGACGATCACGACATCGCCGAGATGATGCGATTGTTTTTCATCATGCAGGACTTCGATTTTTTCCATGCCAGTGACGGGGCCGAAGCCCTGGAATTGGTCCCCCGCATGATGCCGCACGTGATCCTGATGGACCTCATGCTGCCCGACATCGACGGCTACCGGCTGACGGCCCATTTCCGCAGCCAGCCGCGCACCGCGCACATCCCGGTCCTGTTCGTGTCGGAGTGGGGGAGCCGCGACAAGCGCCTGGCCGCGCTCGAACTGGGCGCGGCGGACTACATCGTCAAGCCGTTCGATCTCCAGGAATTAGTGCTGCGTGTCCAAAATACCATCGCCCGCGCGGCCCGCGAATATCTGACCGATCTGCGCACCGGTCTCCCCGCCGCTTACACCGCCCGCCGCTGGATCGAGCAGGCGCGCACCGATCCGGACCGCGCGATCATCGAGGTCACGCTGCAAGACGCCCTGCCGTACTACGAAGTCTACGGCAGCGCTGCCGGGGCCGAGGTCCAGCAGATGCTCGGACGCGTGCTGCTCGACGTGCTGAACCGGCTCGGCAGCCTGGAGGACTTCCTCGGCAGGCTGGACGAAGGCCAGTACCTGATCCTGACCTCGGCCAGCGCCACGTTCCGCCTGGTCGAGCGGCTGGATATGGTGTTCCGGCGCGAGATCGCCCGCTTCTACGCGGCGGACGACTGGAACGCAGGGGGGATTCAGATCGACGGCACGTCCTACCCCCTGATGTCGCTGCACTGCCGCGTAACGCCCGGCGAGCAGCGCTGACATCCCGTCAGGCACGCGCGGCATTTCCCGACTATAATAGAAACTAGCGTCAGCCCGGAGCACTATGGCAACCTGAGACAGTGCCGCCATCCCCACCCGTGACTAAAGTAAGGCGCGGGGGCGGGTGGTGAGGAGGATATAATCGTGTTCCTGGACAGTATCCCGGTGGATGAGCCTGAACATTGGCTGGTGACCTGGGCGTTTGAAGGAGAAGCGTTCGATCTCCTGCGCAGCTATGCGGAAGAAGTGCGCTACCCGGCCCGGACGACGATCTTTTTCGAGGGCGATCCGTCAGACGCGATGTACCTGGTGTTGCAGGGCATGGTGTTGGTGATCGAGCGTGAGCCGGACGGCAGCGAGCACACCTTGAGCATCGTCACCGAAGGCCAATCGTTCGGCGAGTTGGGCCTGTTAGTCGGCCAGCCGCGCCATGCGACGGTCGCGGCGGGCCTGGATGTCCGGCTCCTCAAGATCACCCCGGAGGTGCTGGACCGGCTGGAACAAGAAAAACCAGATCTGATGTTGAAAGTCTACAAGACCTTGGCTCAGACCCTGGCGGATCAGTGGATGCGCGGCGGTCCCTGGGGAGGAAGATTCAGGAGGACAGGCGAAGGATGACGGAAGACCTCGAACAACAACTGCTTGAAGAACCACAACCGCGAGCCAGTGGTCCGCTGGACCCGCTGCGGCGGCTGCTGCGCGCGCCCGATTCTCCGGACGAGATCGATATTCCGATCAGCATCGTGTCGGACATCATCTTTCGCGTCTTGTTCAACGAAGGCCACGTCACGCTGCGGCGTTTTGCCGAAGTCATTCGTCTGGAACTCAAGGTCCTGGACGCGATCCTGGAGAAGATGCAGTACGACATGCTGGTCGAAGTGGCCAGCGCCGGGACGATGGGCCGTTTCAGCTACGCCTATAATCTGACCGACGCGGGCGGCAAGCGCGCGCGGGATGCCTTCGACCGCGGCCTGTACGTGGGTCCGGCCCCGGTGCCGCTGGAAAAATACACCGAGATGATCACGCGGCAGACCAATCAAAAGCTGCACATCACCCCGGACCAGGTCAAGGGCGCGCTGTCACACCTGATCCTGGCGGACGGGTTCCACCGCCGGATCGGCCCCGCCGTCAACGCCGGGACGTCGCTGTTCCTCTATGGTCCGCCCGGCAACGGCAAGACCACCGTCGCCCAGGCCGTCGCGGGCCTGATCGCGGGATCGAACCCGATCTGGGTGCCCTATGCGATCACCATCGGCGGGTACATCGTCAGCATTTACGATCCCTACCTGTTCGAGGAAGTGCCGCTCTCGAAAGAGCAGATGAAGGGCTTCAAATTCAACCCCCAGTCCGAAGTGGACCGGCGCTGGGGCTACTTCAAGCGCCCGGCGGTGATCGTCGGCGGCGAACTGCGCATGGACGCGCTCGATCTGCGCTTCGATCCCATCGCCAAGCTGTACGAAGCCCCGCTCCAGCTCAAGGCCAACGGCGGCATGTTCCTGATCGACGACTTCGGACGCCAGCAGA
>CAYRWY010000417.1:0-5196 GCA_964427955.1 uncultured Anaerolineaceae bacterium | reverse complement strand
TAGATCATTATGAAGATAACGAAATACCTACGCTCAGCTACGCAGTCAACGACGCCAAGGCGCTGTATAGAATATTTGTCAGCAATATAGAGTGTGTTTCCCAGGTTCTTCTTGAGCGGGAAGCAACGGCAAAATCGATCCGACAGGCAGTGACAATGATAAGCCGGGAAACAGGCCCGGACGACTCTGTTGTACTGTTTTTTGCAGGACACGGAGCGATGGAAGAGGTTGAGACTTCTTCAGGAGAAAAGGAGGTGGCAACCTACTTGGTACCCTATGACGCTGCTCGAAGCGACCTGGAATCAACAGCACTGTCAATGGATGTTGATATCGCTCGTTTTTTTCGCAAGCTTCCGGCTGGTAATGTTGTCTTCTTCGTCGACTCGTGCTATAGCGGACAGGCTGGGGGACGGACTTTTTCAATAGGTGGTTCAGCGTTCAGGAACATTCAAGCGGGTTTCCCTCAATTTGACAGAATTATCGGTAGAGGACGTTTGATTGTAGCCGCTGCCGATTCGAACGAACTGGCCTCTGAAGCAGAGTCCTTGCAGCATGGTATTTTTACCTACTACCTGATGGACGCATTGAAGGGTATAGGCGAAGCTGTTGGTCGAGGGTACACCACCTTTTCTGAACTATATGCCCATCTTCAGAAAAATGTACCTGAGAAATCCAAAGAACTGTGTGGTCGTGTACAGCATCCTCTCTATAGGGGAGAGGTTAGTGAGGAACTCAAGTTCCCAATCCTGCGGGGAAGCGGGTACAAAACTCTTTTGGACTTCCCTAATGCTTTTTGTCCTATGACAGTTGTTGTTGGTGACAGAAGGGAAGCCCCGGAACATCCGAAGAGTGCAGGGGATCTGTTTGCCTATTCTGGATCCCCGTCTGACTTGGCCTGGATATTGCATTTGGGCTTGCCACGCGATACTGACATTGTTACAGACAAGGTGTTTGTAGTGGAGGACAGAATCTATCTTGAGGAAAAGTTTGGACAGCGGAACTTGTTAGTTATCGGTTCCCCAGCTACGAATTTTCTGGCACGGGTTGTGAATTCGACGGCCTTGTTTCCCTTCTATATCGATCAAGCGGCGCAGGCGTTTGCTGCTCAAACTTCGGCCATTATTCAGAATATCAAGGTCAATCCACTTGAACTTAAAAGATTTGCATTGGATCCCCGTAACCAAGAGGCGTTGAGATTTTATATGAACCAGTTTCGTAAAGGAGGTTTTTTCGATCCTACTAATGTGCGGGGACTCAGAGGATTTTTCATTCCTCCCGATAGAGACTATGGAGTGGTAACTTTGGCCCGGAACCCTTACGTTCCTCCTGACTCTTCTGAGTTTGTCACTGTGCTTGCGGCTGGTGCTCATCTTCCAGGCACGATGCAGGCGGTAAAATTCCTCAGCAAGCCTGATTTCTGGTTTAAAGAAAGACCACTTGGAGGGGTATTGAGTGTTGCACTTCTGGTTCAGCAGTGGTCTGAACGACTGGTCAATGTTGAGCCTGAGTGGAGTACTGATTCATATAACACTCCTCAGGGTCTTGTTGACAGATTCGTGAAGATCAAACAAGAACCAAGCCGCCCCCCGGAAATGACGGAGGAAGTTATTGACAATTGCATCAAGTATATTCGACAACTTGAGGTTGGGGTAGCACGGGAGAATTTCGAGCCTAGATAATCGCTGCGCCAAGGAAAAAGTCGGTAAGTCCATAATTGGGAGCGCACGAAAAGTGCGCTCCTGTTTTGTCGTTGATTTGTTCGTCGGCGGTTATTCCTCATCATTTCCGACTGGCTTTTGCGCCCCTGCCGCATTCTTCCGCCGCGTGTTGAGCACCTTGCGCGCCGTGACGATCCACGTCGTAGGCGAGAGCAGCATCAGCCGCCGCCACCAGCGTACCAGCGGGCGGCGCAGCCCGGCCAGCGCGTACTCGCCCTGGCGGCGTCCCCAGGTGACCGAGTAGGCGGGCTTGGTCGGCATCGCGGACCATTCCAGGATGACGGTACCCCACGATAACCCGCCGCCAAAGCCGATGAAGGCCAGCAGGTCGCCCGGTTTGACGCGTCCCTTTTCCACCGCTTCGGCCAGCGCAATCGGGATCGAGGCCGCCGACGTGTTGCCATAGCGTTCGATGTTGCTGTACACCCGGTCTTCAGGTATTTTGAGCGCCTTGGCCGCGTGGTCGATGATGCGCTGGTTGGCCTGGTGCGGGATGACGAGGTTCAGATTCTCCGGCGTCAGCCCCAGCGGGGCCAGCGCGTCGCGGATGCTGTCGCCCAGGATGCGCGTCGCGAAGCGGAACACGCCTTTGCCGTCCATGTAGATGCGCTGCGGCTGGTGCGTGCCATCTTGCAGATAGGTGTCGCGGCTGTTGGTGGTCGGCAGGGTGAGCATATCCCACCCGGAGCCGTCCGAGCGCAGCACCGAGTTCAGGATGCCGCCCGGCGTATCGCTGCCGCGCAGCACCACCGCCCCCGCGCCATCGCCGAACAGGATGCACGTGCCGCGGTCGGTCCAGTCCGTCACCCGGCTGAGCGTCTCCGCGCCGATCACGATGGCCGTGTTGATCTTCCCGGCCTGGATCTTGGTGGCCGCCATGTCCAGGGCGTAGACGAAGCCCGAACACGCCGCGCCCAGGTCGCACGCGCCCGCGTTCGTGGCGCCGAGCAGGTCCTGGACCATGCTGGCCGTGCTGGGAAACATGTGCTCCGGCGTGGCCGTCGCCACGATGATCAGGTCGATTTCGCTGGGCAGGATGTCGGCCACATCCAGGGCCTTTTGGGCGGCGCGCGAAGCCAGGCTGGTGGTCGTCTCACGCTGGTCGGCGATGCGCCGCTCGCGAATGCCGGTGCGGCTGTAGATCCATTCGTCGTTGGTCTCGACGATGGCTTCCAGGTCGGAGTTCGAGAGAACCTGCGACGGAACTTCCATCCCCCAGCCCACGATGTGCGCGTAACGCAGGGTGCGCGGCTTGACCAACTGCGCGGCACGGCCCGGAAACAGGCGCAGCGGACGGGGGGAGTTGTCGATCATCCTTGCCATGACAGGTTTGCCTGTTGGTTAATCGTGATACTGGCTGAAGATCAGCACGGCGTTATGGCCGCCGAATCCGAACGAGTTGCTCATCACGTGTTCGATCTTGGCCGGAACCCCCACGTTGGGTGTGTAGTTCAGATCGCATTCCGGGTCCGGATGGTTCAGGTTGATGGTGGGCGGGACGAACTGCTCCATCAGCGCCTTGATGCTGAATACCGCCTCGACGCTGCCCGCCGATCCCATCAGATGGCCGGTGACGGACTTGGTCGAGCTGATGATCACCTTATGGGCGTGCTCGCCAAAGACCGCTTTGATCGCGCGGGTTTCGCTCACGTCGTTCAACTGCGTGCTGGTCCCGTGCGCGTTGATATAGTCGATGTCTTCCGGTTTCAGTCCGGCACTGCGCAGCGCGATCCGCATGGCCTGCTGCGCGCCCTCGCCATTCTCCATCGGGGCGGTTACGTGGAAGGCGTCGCAGGTCGTGCCGTAGCCGGTCAGCTCGCAGTAAATGTGCGCGCCGCGCGCTTTGGCGTGTTCGAGTTCTTCCAGGATCAGGGTTGCCGCGCCTTCGCCCACGACGAAGCCATCGCGGTCGGCGGCGAAGGGACGCGAAGCGCCTTTGGGATCGTCGTTGCGGCGCGAGATGGCGGTCATGTTCGACAGGCAGGCGACGGTCAGATCCAGCAGGGCGGATTCCGAGCTTCCGGCCAGCATGGCTTTGGCCGATCCCCGGCGCACCATCTCGTAGGCTTCGCCGATGCTGTTGTTCCCGGTGGCGCACGCCGTCGAGATCGACATGTTCGGCCCGCGCAGCCCGAACTCGATGGCGATCTTTCCCGCCGGGCTGTCCGGCAGCATCATGGGCAGCAGCAGCGGGCTGACGGTTTTATGGCCTTCCGCCAGGAATTTTTTCACGCCGTCGAACAAGGTCTGGAAGCCGCCGATCCCGGTGCCCACCAGCACGCCAACGTCATAGCAGTTGGCGTCGGTGACTTGCAGGCCGGAATCTTCGAGCGCCTGCTTGCTGGCGTACAGCCCCACCTGGGTCAGCGGGTCGGTGCGCCGCAGGTCGCGTCGGCTCATGAACGCTGCGGGATCGAAATTCTTGACCGGGCAGCCGAATGTCACGTCAAGCCCAAGTTCCTCGAATTGGGGAATTGGCTGAGCGCCGGACACTCCGTTCGCGGCGTTCTGCCAGGCTTCTTCGGGTGAGTTACCGACCGGGCAGATGATGCCGAGGCCGGTGACAACAACACGTTTGGATTCCACTGATCTTTCCTCCGGTCTAACGTGGGCGTTGCAGCCCATTAATAAGTTGCTCGCGAATTATAGCGCATTCTTCCGGCGTGGGCGTGCGCTGCGCTGACCATTTTTTTCAGTTTTCACACGAGCTATAACCCGCTGGAAAACAAAAGGTTGCTGAGTATCCAATTTCCGTGTACCCGCGCCAGGGTGGTATAATCCCCGCGCCACAAAGGAGAACGCATGATAGTCGTGACAGGCGCCACCGGTCTGGTGGGGCGTGAATTGGTCCCTCATCTCGTCGCGGCGGGCTGGCCGGTGCGCGTGCTGGTTCAGCCCCGGCGTGGGCGTCGTCCGCCGCGCACGGTCTTCCCTGAAGGCGTGGAAGTCGTGGTCGGCAACCTGGAAGACGAAACGGTGCTGCACCAGGCGATGCAGGGCGCGCACACCGTGTTCCACCTGGCCAGCGCCCAATGGGGAGGCACCCGCCGCGAACTGGAGCGGATCGATATTCAGGGCACGCGCAGTGTCGTGTCGGCAGCCCGTGCCGCGCGCATCGGGCGGCTGTTTTACCTGAGCCAGTTGGGGGCCGAGCCGTCGTCGGCCTACCTGCTGATGCGTGTCAAAGGGCAGGTCGAAAATATTGTGCGCAACAGCGGCCTGGCCTATACCATTCTGCGCTGCGGGGTGCTGTTTGGCCCGCATGACCGCTTCGTGAACGGGATCGCGATGCTGCTGCGCTCCAACCCGCTGTTTTATTTCCAGTCGGGCAAGGGGGACAGCCTGCTGCACCCGTTGTATGTCAACGATCTGGTCGCGGCGCTGGCCAACAGCCTGGAGAAAATCGATCTGGTCGATATGGCCATCGAGATCGGCGGCGGCGAGTTTATCCACCGAAGGCCAGCGCGAAAGGAAGCGC
>CAYRWY010000416.1:0-5255 GCA_964427955.1 uncultured Anaerolineaceae bacterium | reverse complement strand
CTGCGGTGGTGGTGGACGTGGTGACGCTGATCCTGGTGCTCGGCTGGGGCCACCGCATCGCCGAGTCGCTGAAGTAGGCGGAGCGAGGGCGGCGTGCGCGGTCTCGTCGTGTTTCCCATCCAGTCGGAGATCGAGGGTTTCGTCCGGGCGTGTATCGAACACGGTATGCAGCCGGAGCCGGGCCAGATCGGACGTCTGGCCGTCACCCGCCTGCCCGATCTCGGCCTGACGCTGGCGCCGGGCGGGCTGGGCAAGGTGCAGTTTGCCGTCCAGATGCAGCACCTGCTCGATGCCGCGCTGGGCTGGGACGTCGCCCTGTGCGTGGGCACGGCGGGAGCGCTCGTCCCGGACCTCGCGGTGGGCGACGTGGTGATCGGGACTGCCACGGTCGAGCACGATCTGCACAACCACTTTGGCAAGCCGCTGCTGCCCCGTTTCGACGGCGATCCGGCGGTGATCGACACGTTCCGCCGCCTCGCGGCGGGCCGGATACACTTTGGTCCCATTGCCAGCGGCGACGAAGATGTGGTAGATGTTGATCGGCGCGATGCGATCCGGCGTCTGACCGGGGCGTTGGTCGTCGCCTGGGAAGGCGCGGGGGGTGCGCGCGCCTGCCGGTTTAGCGGCGTGCCCTTTGTCGAACTTCGCGGCGTGACCGACAGCGCCGATCCTGCCGCCGCGTCGGACTTTGCCGCGCATCTCCAGACGGCGATGCGCAGCCTGGCCGAGGTGGTGATCGCCTGGGGGCGGGCGGGATCAGTGGCATCCTCCACCGCGCCATAGTATGATCCAGGGTGGACTCGTGCAAGAGGAGGGGCGACGATGCCTCAGCAAAAACAAGTAACGCTGGCGATGCGGATCGATCAGTGGACCGCGCAGCTCAACCGGCTGTCGCGGACCGGGCGGGTCGTGCTGAGCCTGTTGATCACGCTGGAACTGGTGATCCTGGTGTCGCTGGTGGTCGATAAGCTGCTGATCGACCGGGTGGTGCGGGGTGACATGGGAGCGATGACGCCCGCGCTGATCGAAGCCGGGATCGGCGTGGTGCTGTACGTGTTCGGCTGGTGGGTCCTGGTGGGGTTCGACAGCGATCCCCAGAACCCCTGGCAGGCGCGTCCCCGCACGGTGTGGTACGTCGCCGCGGGAGTCGTGGTCCTGGGGCTTCTGATCATCCTGGCGCTGTTTGGATTGGCTTTCGGATATATTCTGTAGCCAGAGGAGATAGACTCATGCGCAAAGCTGCCCTTGTGCTCTCACTGATTGCGGTCGTGGCGCTGGCTGGCTGCAACAACGATAAGAAGGACGCGCCCAGCGCGACGGTAGCCGCCACGGCGACCGACTCCGGGCCGACGGCGATCCCGGCTTCCTGGACGCCCTCTCCGGAGGGGTTTGTCGCGTCGCCAACTTTCACCGTAACCCCTGGCGAAGCGCCGACCGAGCGACCGGGCGGGGCCGCGCTGCCGCCGACCTGGACGCCCGGCGCGCCGCCGTCCCAAACGCCGCCGGGACAGGCGCTGCCTGCCTTGACGGACACGCCCCCCGGTTTTGTGCCGTCCGAGACGCCGCCGGGGTTTGTCCCGTCGGAGACTCCGACGCTGCCAGCCGAGTCAGGCAACTCCGCCAATGCGGCCAGCGGTGGATCGTCCGAGGGAGGATCGTCGGGCGGTTCTGAAGGGGGTTCTTCCGGTGGGGGTGTCGAGCCGACCGAGCGACCGGGCGGGGCCACGCTGCCGCCCACCTGGACGCCGGGCCGCAAGCCGACCATCACCCCGCTCGTGCCGCCGACGCGGGTACCGCCCACGCTGGGACCCGCCGCGACCTGGACGCCGCAGCCGGAGTGGTGCTATGAGCTGCAAATCACCAGCGAGGACGCCCATATCCGCCGCAACACGCCGGTCGGCATTAGCTGGACGCCCATCGCCGGTTATGGCAGTTACCAGTTGAATGTCTACAACCCCAGCGGGATGCTGGCGCTCCAGGAAGTGGTGAACGGGACGAGTTACACCCTGCCCGCCAGTATCTTCACCAGCACCGGGGGTTATGGCTGGGAAGTCTGGCCGCTCAACGACCAGGGCGAGCGCATCTGCTTCCCCGCCGGGCGTGACATCGTGGTGGATTTCTAGACCGGCTGCCAGGTCCCAGTCATCAAGGTTACGATGCCGAATGTTGGACAGGTTACCCTGAACCGACATTCGGCTTTTTTTGCTGGCAGGGCACGCTCCGCGCGTGAGGATTTAGTGTGCTGGGAGGGTAAATAGAAGTGACAGAACACTAATGAGGCGGCGATGTACAAGCGTCACTGGGCGATAACGGGAGATGTCCTCTTTTATGGCGTAGTGACCGCTGTTGTTATGGTGACTACGGTGTTCAGTGCTTTTGAGGGTGTGTTTGGCAGTGCGCTCATGGGACCTGATGGTGGGCCCTATCTTTCGGACGGCGAATACGTTACTGGCGCTGCTTTTTGCGGAGCGTTGAGTAGTCTGGGGTGTTCGGTCCCCTTTCTTGTGGTGTTTCTGTTTCTTGGTCTGGGTTCTGACCGGCATCTGAGGATCATCTGGATAGCCGGTATGCTGAGCGCCTGTTTCTTCGCCATGATGATGATGTTACTCACACTTTTTACTTCAGGCGATTCCGATCTTATTCTGTCACTAAGCTTTGCCGCCGCCGTGCCTCCCGGCCTCCTGGGTCTAAGAGTGATCAGACAGACCATTCGCAGTGAGCGCGCCTGGGCAGAAGTGATCCGTAACCCGGCGGCTGACGAGATCCCCTGGTGGATGCTTTAGCCCCTTTCCATTTCGAACGGAGAAGGGGCAGAAGACTGGTCCGGCAGAATGAACTTTTCGAAGACTTCCGCCGTTCTTTCTCTACCTCACCGCCTTGAACGTGATCCCCTTGTCCAGCAAACGCTGGATGATCGCCTCGAAATGACGCGTAGTCTCAGCGTGATCGTGCGTCAGGATGATCTCTTCCGAGCCGGGTGTATTCAGGCCGCGCATCCCCTCCGGGACGTGTTCCTCCATCCGCGCGAAAACGGCTTCCACGCTGGTGACGCCGTGTTGGGGCTGCGCGCTGTAGATCGACCAGTCCATGCAGTCGTAGGTCCAGCGCCAGTCCACGTCATCCGACCAGTAGGCGTAGGTGATGCCCTCGCGGGCGGGCGGCGTGAAGCCTTCCGCGCGCAGAAACGCCTGAAGGGCTTCCTTGCGTTCGGGCGTGCCCTGGTCGCCATAGGGGAAGCGGAAATACTTGGCGGGACGGACTACTCCCGCGCGCCGGTAGACGTCGTCGATCAGCGTTTCGGTGCGGCGGATCTCGTCGTAGACAGCGTCCGGTTCCAGCGCGGAGCAGTGGGGGTGGGTATAGGTGTGATTGCCGAGAATGCCGCCGCGCTGAAGGGCGTAGACCGCCGCGTCGGGCCGCCGGGCGATGGCCTCGCCAACGCCAAACCACACCGCGGGAATCTGTTTTTCGGCCAGGAAATCGACCTTCTGCCGCAGATCGACCGAAGGCGCATCGTCGATGGTGAGATAGGCTGTTTTCATGACGCGCGCTCGATCTAGTCCGCGATGGGTCCCAGATCCGGCAAAATGAATTTTTCGAAGGCTTCCGCCGTCCAGGGTAGGGCGGGCTTGAAGAAGTCCGCATAAATCGCGTGCGCGTACTGCCGGATCTCGTACTGGGCGTCCGGCGCCATGCGCAGCCGCAAGAAGTGCATCAGGTTGTGGGCGTCCACTTTCAACACCCAGGTGTAGTAGACCGCGAAGCCGGGCAAAAAGACGCGCGCCAACTCCCGCGCGACTCCGGCGTCGAGCGCCTCCTGGTAGAGCGCGAAACACTGCTCGTAATGCGCCAGCAGCTTCTCGGTCAGCGCCTCGGCGGGCGGGCCGCTCAATTCGCCTTCGCTGGCCTGCTTGTTATCCTTCGACTGCAAGCGCCACGCCGCCGGGACGTAAAAATCGTTCTCCTCGAAGGCGGTATAGCGCCCGGACTGGGCGTTCACGTTCCACGTGCGATGACGCACCCACTGCCAGTACACCACCAGCGGCGCGCTCACGCGGAATTTGAACTCCACCATTTCAAACGGCGAGGTGTGGCGGTGCTGGAGCAGGTAGAACAGCAGCTTCTTGTCGCGATCCGTGCCTTTGCTCTCGCCCATGAACGACACGCGCGCCGCGTTGACAATCGCCAGATCGCCCGCCACGCCGGACGCAGGGTGCGGCATCAGGTCCAGCAGCTCGATCCAGCCTTTATCCAATACATCGACCCGTTTTCCGATCAATGCCATAGGCTCGGTCATAAAGATACCTCGCAGGGTGTTTGTCTAAATCTCAGCTCTGTAAGTGAGGGCGCGGCCTCTTCCCCTCGCCCATGTTCTGTATGGGAGAGGGGGCAGGGGTGAGGGCAGGTTAAGCGAAATATTGCAGCGCCAGCCGCACGCGCTCCTCGACCTCGTTGGGGGCGTCACGCGGGATGGACTGGATCGCCGTCTGCGCCTCGATCACGCTGTAACCCAGCGCTGTCAGCGCGGCCAGCACGTCGGCGTCGAGATCGCTGAACGCCGCCAGCCCGGTGACGTGATCGATGGCCAGCTTATCCTTGAGTTCGAGGATCAGCTTTTGCGCGAGCTTCTTGCCGATGCCCGGCACGCGCGTCAGCACGTCGGGTTCTTCGCGCGCGACGGCATTTTTCAGGCGCTCGACGGTGAGCGTGCTGATGATGGCGAGCGCAATGCGCGGCCCGATCCCGCTCACCTTGAGCAGTGTCTCGAACAGCGCCCGCTCGTCCTGATCCGCGAAGCCGTACAGCGACAGGTCGTCCTCGCGCACGACGAGATGGGTGTACAGCGTCAGTAGATGGCCGGGACCGCTGACCGCATCGCGGATGCTGGTCGGCACGTTGACGCGCAGGCCCACGCCGCCCACGGTCACGACGACGTACTGGTTGGTGATGGCGGCCACCTGGCCGGTGAGCATATCGATCATAGGGGTGGGGTCCTATTCGTCCGCCGAGAGGCGCTCGAAGCGGCTGGCGTTCAGATCGGTGATGGCAATGCCCAGCCCATCCGCCGCGTCGTCCGGCCTGGGAATCTTGTCCAGGTTGAGCAGTTGGCGGATCATCTCCTGCACCTGGCGTTTGTCGGCGTCGCCGTACCCGGCGATGGCCTGCTTGATCTCGGCGGGCTTGTATTCGCGAATGGTGATCCCCGCTTCGGCCAGCGCCAGCAGGATCACGCCGCGTCCCTGCGCCACCGTGAT
>CAYRWY010000415.1:0-5261 GCA_964427955.1 uncultured Anaerolineaceae bacterium | reverse complement strand
GTGATCCGACCCTGAAGGATGGCATCGACATCGCCCTCGATCATCTACAGCCCATCCTGGGCTACGCGCTGATCTCGGCCACCGTCGGCGTGATCCTGCGCGTCATCGAGGAGCGCGGCAAGCTCGTCGGGCAGATCGTCTCCTCGATCCTGGGCGCGGTGTGGGGCGTCGTGACCTTCCTCGTCGTGCCGGTCCTGGTGGTGGAAGACATCGGCCCGGTGGACGCCATCAAGCGCAGCGGGAGCCTGCTCAAGAAAACCTGGGGCGAACAGATCATCGGCAACTTCAGCATCAGCATGATCTTCGGCCTGCTGATCCTGGGCGCGATCATCGGCCTGGGCTTTCCGCTCGCGATGCTGATCGCCGCCACCGGATCGGCGATCGTGGCGATCTTGGGGATCGCCTTGATCGTGCTGGTCGTAGTCGGCCTGAGCCTGCTCAGCTCGGCGCTGGGCGGCATCTATACGGCGGCGCTGTACCGTTACGCCGTCGAAGGCCAGATCAGCCCCCAGTTCAGCCCGGACTTGATCCAGGGCGCGTTCAAGGCCAAGCGCGGCTGATTGACCTCATCCCCGCCACCCCCGGTCGTGGGATCAGGGTAAGATTGATCCCCCGACCAGTTTTCCCCGTTGGTTAGTTTTCACCATTCCTATCGGGCCAGTTCCGTACTACAATGCCGCCCCGCACCTCTTGCCCATCAGGACACCATCCCTGCCGCGCAAGAGGTTCGTCGTGTCTAGACAGGAGAATCAATCATTATGCGCGCGGACTTTCCCCCTTTGGGGCTGGTACGAATCTGGCGAAAAGAATTCGCGGGCTACAATACCGCTGTCCTGCGACAGGACGTCCTGGCCGGGGTGACGGTCGCGGCAGTCGCGCTGCCGCTGGCGCTGGCCTTTGGTGTAGCATCCGGAGCGACGGCGGCGGCAGGGCTGGTGACAGCCATTCTCGCCGGGGTGCTGATCGGCGGGCTGGGCGGCGCGGGCTACCAGGTTTCAGGGCCAACGGGCGCGATGTCTGCCGTCCTGATCGTGCTGGCGAGCCGCTACGGGCTGCAAGGCATGTGGCTGGCGGGCGCTATGGCCGGGGTGTTCATTCTGCTGCTGGGCCTCTTCAACCTGGGGCAGATCGTCAATTTCATCCCGCAGTCGGTGCTGGCCGGATTCACCAGCGGGATCGCCCTGATCATCTTCATCGGCCAGATCGATAATCTGCTCGGCGTCAAAACCGCCGCTGCCGATAATTCCGTGATCAAGCTGGCCCACTATTTCCGCTTCGACTATTCGCCCACCTGGACCGCAGTGGCCCTCAGCCTGACCGTGATCCTGATCATGGCCACCTGGCCCAGGCACCTCAACGCGCGTTTTCCCGGCTCGCTGCTGGCGGTGATCGTGGCAACCGGCGCGGCGGCGCTCTTCAAGCTGGACGTGCCGATGATCGGCAGCGTGCCCCAAACCATCCTGCTCAAAGATCGCCTGAGCCTGACGGCCATTCCCTGGGATCATGCCCAAGACCTGGTCGTCCCAGCCTTTTCGATTGCCACCCTGGGCGCCATCGAAAGCCTGCTGTGCGGGATCGTGGCCAGCAAGATGGTCGGGCAAAAAATAGCGACCGATCAGGAACTGGTCGCGCAGGGGATAGGCAACCTCGTGATCCCGTTTTTCGGCGGCGTCCCAGCAACGGCGGCCATCGCGCGGACCAGCGTGGCGATCAAAAGCGGCGGGCGCACGCGCGTCGTCAGCCTGGTCCATTCCGGCGTCCTGCTGCTGGCGGTGCTGGTGCTGGCCCCGGTGATCTCGAAGGTGCCGATGGCGGCGCTGGCGGGAGTGCTTGCCGTTACCGCCTGGCGCATGAATGAATGGCACGAGATTCGCGCCCTGTTCCACCTGCGCTTCAAAAGCGCGATCTTCGCCTTCACCAGCACGCTGCTGGCGACGGTGGCGCTCGACCTCACCCAGGCCATCGTGATCGGCGTGGGCATTTCCGCCTTGATTTTCGTGATCCAGATCAGCCGCCTCAAAGTCGTGCGCTCGCCCGTCTCGAACGACAAAATGCGCGAGCAGGGCTACGAAGTCCAGAACGACGGCGAAGGGATGCTGGTCGTCACCGTGATCGGGCCGCTCTTTTTCGGGACGGTGAACAGCTTCAACCTGGAGCTTGAAAACCTGGACGGCGTGCGCGACCTGATCCTCAGCCTGCGCACCATGCCCCTGCTGGACACGACCGGACTGGCGGCGCTCGAAAACCTGATCCAGCGCGTCGAGCACGCCGGGGGCAAGGTTTACCTGAGCGGTCTCAATGATCCGGTGCGCTCGTACCTGGAACGCGCGGGCGTGTTGGCTCGCCTGGGTGAAGAGCGCGTCTTCTGGAACGCGTATGAAGCCATCGTCATGGCGGATTACCGGCGTGACGGGCTGGCCACTACCATTTGAAGTGCCAGTTATCGATCCACTAAGCTAAGGCTACAAGTTGGTTGACGCCGACCAAAGAATTGCCTTATACTATAGACAGAATTAAGGGCTGGTGGTCAAATCAACGAACAACCCACCCACTTTCCTCCCGCCCTTATTTCTTCTTTGAAAACCAGTCCGAAGGAGGCCGTTGAACTTACCCATCGTGTCCGTTCCGGTACTTCTCACTCTAGAGCACAGCGCAGGCTAGCCCTCTTCCCCCGGCAAGCCTGCGCTGCGCGTTTAGGGGCACCACCCTGGAAGAAAAGATCCGCGGTATAGTTCCTCGCATTCGACCATCCCATCTCAGGGAGCATCCTCATGAACTTCCAGGAGTTTCACCCCACAACCGATCCGGTGCGCATGATCGAACTGGTGCAGACCTATCCTGATCAGCAGAATCATGTCGTCGATCTGCCCTACCGTCTCTGTTCGTGGGCGCTGAACGAGCCGCGCAATGGGGGACTGTGGTTCGGCGAACACGGTGAGTTGATCGGCTGGGCGGCAGTGCAACGGCCCTTCGCCGCGCTGGATATGGCGCTGCGCCCCGGCCTGGCTGGGCTGGAAGATCGCGTGCTCGACTGGGGCCAACAACGCTGGCAGCAGATCGCGGATGACAGCCAGGAGGACGTCTACTTCTTCATCGGCATTCGCGATGATCAGATCGAGCGGCAGGCGTGCGCCAGGGCGCATGGATTCGAACATGATCACTGGAGTCTGAGTCACATGGAGCGCGCGCTGGTCGGGCCTCTGCCGGACGCCCCGCTGCCCGATGGTTTCACGCTTCGTCCGCTGGCCGGAAGCAGCGAAGTAGCGATCTATGTCGCGCTGCATCGCCTGGCCTTCGGCAGTGCCAATATGACCGAAGATTGGCGGGCACGCACCTTAACCATGCCGGGCCACCTCCCCCAGCTCGATCTCGTCGCCGTCGCTCCCGACCGTACGGTGGTGGGGTTCTGCATCGGGTGGCTGAGCACCGTCCAGGGCCGCCTGATCGGGCAGGTTGAGCCGGTGGGAGTCCATCCCGACTATCAAGGGTTGGGCCTGGGCCATGCGCTGATCGTCGAGTGCCTGCGGCGGATGCAAACGCAGGGGGCCGTGACCGCCTTGATCGAAGCCTACAGTTCGAACGCCGCCTCGCAGCACCTCTACCACACCCTGGGTTTTGAAACGGCGCACGAAGTCCAGGCGTATGCGATGGTGCTGCATCCTACCGTGAGATAAACCAAAAAGGGCACCCGACCGGATGCCCTTCTTTTTTATTCAGCGAGAAACCGCCTGCGATCAGCGTCCCAGCAGGGCGGCCACGTCGGCCAGCCGCGCGGAATAGCCCATCTCGTTGTCGTACCAGGCCGCGACCGAGGCCAGCGTGCCGTCAAGCACCTGGACCAGCGGCAGATCGACAATGGAGGAGTGCTCATCGCCCACAATGCGCGATGACGCCCATTCATCTTCCAGCACGCTCATCACGCCCTTCAGCGGGGCCTTGGACGCGGCAGCGCGGAAGACGTTCTTGATCTCGTCCGCCGTGGTCGCGCGGCCCAGGACGGCATTCACCTCGACGATGCTCCCGGTGCGGGTCGGGACGCGGTACGCCTTGCCGGTGATCACCAGGTCTTTCCAGATGAACTGCAAGGCGCGCGCCGCGCCGGACGACGACGGGATGATGTTCTCAGCCGCCGCCCAGGAATCGCGGCGATCCTTCATCGGCTGGTCGGTAAGCGACTGGGTGTTGGTGTAGGCGTGGACCGTCGAGAAGAAGCCCGACTTGATCCCGAAATTCTCGATCAGCAGTTTCACCACCGGGGCCAACGCGTTCGTCGTGCAGCTCGCCATGCTGACGATGTGATGCTGATCGGGTTTGTACTGCTCCAGGTTGATGCCGGGCAGCAGGAAAGCATCGGCGTCCTGAGCGGTCTTGCTGGCCGCGCTGACCAGCACGCGCTTCGCCCCACGATCCAGGTGCGCCTGCGCTCCGGCGCGCGTCGTCGCCCGCCCGGTGCAGTCGATCACGACGTCTACGCCCAGGGCACCCCAATCCGGCAGCGACTTTGCCGTGTCGAAATACTGAATCTTGCGACCGCCCACGACCAGGTGGTCACCTTCTACGCTCACGGCTTCCGGCCACCGGCCATAGTTCGAATCGACCTCGAACAAGGCCGCCAGTGTCGGCAGATCCTTGATGTCGGAGATGGAAACCGGCACGAACAACTTGTTCTTGAGCGCGACTTTCATGGCCGAGCGGCCAATACGCCCAAACCCGTGAATTGCGATGTTGCTCATCGGACATGCTCCTTTACTAACAACACAATTCCCTCAGAACAAAGCTCATCTGAGGGGGTTCTACTGCATAGTTATTATCGCGAATTTGGGACGAAACTGCAACACCGTTGCCCTGGCTTACGGACCCGCTCAGTCCATCTGCCACTCGCACAACATCTTCGCCAACAGCGCCGCCCGGCGCGGCATCGAGCTGATCTGGACCTGTTCGTGCGCCGCGTGCAAACCCTGCCCGCCCGGCCCGACGCCGTCCAACGTGGGAATGCCCAGCGCCGCGGTGAAATTGCCATCGCTCGCACCGCCGCTGCCGGTCTCGATCAAATCCAGTCCAATCGCGTGGGCCAGCCGCCGGGCCTGCCCGAAGACGCGGATCATCTGCTCGTTGCGCTCCATCGGGCCGCGGTCGATGCTGCCCTCGACCGTCACCGTCGCGCCCGGCACGTTCGGGCCAATCGCCGCGATCCCGGCCTCGATACGCGCCGCTTCGGAGGCTTTCGTAGCCTCCCCGGCCCCGTCGCCGGATGCCCTGGC
>CAYRWY010000414.1:0-5273 GCA_964427955.1 uncultured Anaerolineaceae bacterium | reverse complement strand
GAGGGCAGTGCCACGTTCAGCACGGTGTTGTCCAGGCTGATGATCAGCAGCGAGACACAGATGACGATTAGACCGACCCAGGGGTTGCGACGTTGGGGTTCCATGATTAACTCCGCGTGACTGGCACGCCTATTTTACAGATTAACTTCATAAATATTATACTAAACGTCTTACAGAGTCCAGCTACAAAAAAACAATAAAAAAAGGACAGGCCGGTGACCTGTCCTTCTTGAGTGCTCCTTAAGCGCGGCGCGAGCGTCAGTCGCCCAGCGCGGGCGCGACCAGGCCCACCGGTTCCGGCTGCTCCTGGCACTCTTCTTCGATGCAGCGCGTCTCGGCGGGCAGCACCGCGAACACGAACAGCGCCGCCCCGGCCATGATGACCGACGCGATCAGCATGGCTTCGGTCATGCCGGAGACGAAGGCCCGGTCGGCCACGTGGATGATCGACTGCGCCGCCGGACCGCCGATCTGGCCCGCCACGGCGTGCGCGCCCTGGATGCTGTTGCTCACGGCGGCGTACGCCTGCGCAGGCACGCTCTCTTTCAGCGGCACCACCTCATGCAGATAGCGGTGGTTCATCAGCGTGCCCAGCACGGCGATGCCCAGCGCCCCGCCGATCTGGCGGGTGGTATCGTTCATGGCGGACCCTACCCCGGCCTTGCGTGCGGGGACCGATCCCATGATCGAGTTAGTGGCCGGACTCATCGCCATGCCCATGCCCGCGCCCATGATCACCAGGCCGAGCAGCATGGTGAGATAGGACGCCCCCGCGCTCGAAAACTGCGACAGGTAGAACATGCCGCTGGCGGCGACCATGAAGCCGATCCCGACTGCAAGCTTGGTCCCCAGCCGGTCGGCGAGCCGCGCCGAGTTGCTGGCGGCGATCATGATCACCATCGACATCGGGAACATGCGGATACCGGCCTCCAGCGCGGTGTACTTCTGTACCGACTGGAAGAACTGGCTGAAGAAGAAGGTTGCGCCGAACATGCCGAACATCATCATCGTCATGGCGACATTCGCGCCGGTGAACGACATATTCTTGAAGAGGTACATCGGCAGCATGGCATTCGGCGCGCGGTTTTCCCACCAGAAGAAGGCGCCCAACAGCACGGCGGCAGAGCCGAAGGCGATCAGCACGTGCGAAGCGCCCCAGCCATCGACGCCCGCCTGAATGATGCCATACACCAGGGCGAACAGCCCCGTGATCGACAGCACCACGCCGGGAAAATCGGGTGACGGCGCCCGTTCATCGCGCGATTCGGTGAGGAACAACTGGCCACCGATCAGGGCCGTCGCGGCGACCGGGAGGTTGACGAAGAACACCGAACTCCATGCGAAGTGTTCCAGCAGAAAGCCGCCGAGCAAAGGCCCCACGCCCAGCCCCAGGCCGAAGATCGCGGCCCAGATGGCAATCGCCTGGGCACGCTGCTTCGGGTTGGGGAACGAAGACGTGATCAATGAGAGGGTGGCAGGCATGATGGTCGCGCCGCCGATCCCCAGCAGGGCGCGCGCCGCGACGAGCACTTCGACCGACTTCGACAGCGCGGCCACCAACGAAAAAACGCCAAACCAGGCGACGCCGAACTGAAGAGCACGCTTACGACCCAGGCGATCTCCGACTGCTCCCATCGTGAGCAGCATGGCGGCAAAGACCAGAATGTACGCATCGACGATCCACTGCAATTCGCTGGCGCTCGCGCCCAGACCACGGGAAATCGCCGGGAGGGCGACGTTGAGCACCGTGTTGTCCAGGCTGATCACCATCAGCGAGATGCAGATGAAAATCAGACCAATCCAGGGATTACGAGACCGCTGGCTCATGTTGTAGCTCCTTACCAACTGCGTTGGAATTTCTCAAAACACAGTATTCAATATTAAGCGATTCGATCTGCAAAAGCCTATAGGAAATCGAACCAAAAAAAGCAGGGCGGAATAGCCCTGCTCTAAACAGACTCGGTCTTGACAGATGGCCCTGGCCGGGCCAGGGTGATCTACTGATCCTTACATTGATCTGTAAGCTTTACCTCACCCCCCGGCCCCCTCTCCACGCGGTGGCGAGGGGGAGCGGCACGGTGGAAAGGTTGGGGTTGGGGCGCTGCTGGCCGCGCCCTGGCTGAAATGAAAACGTTTACTTATCCCTGCAAGGATCACTAATCTCCCAGCGCGGGCTGCGACGCCTCGGCCCCTACGGACGGGGCGATCTCCTCATCTTCGGGCGTGGGGATCACCTGGGCGGGCAGAATCAGCAGGGCGGCCAGCGACGCGACCCCCATGATGACGGCCCCGACCAGCAGCGCATCGGTCATGCCGGAGACGAAGGCCCGGTTGGCGGTATCCACGATGAGCCGCGCGGCCTCCGGGATCGGAACGTTGCCCGCGGCGATGTGCGCGCCCTGAATGCTGCTTTCGACGGCCTTGAGCACCGGCGCGGGAACCTGGGGCGGCAGCTTGCTCGCCAGCGTATCGACCCGGTCAAGATAGGTATGGTTCATGATCGTGCCCAGCACCGCCACGCCCAGCGCCCCGCCCACCATGCGGGTCGTATCGTTCATCGCCGATCCGACCCCGGCCTTGCTGGCCGGGACCGATCCCATGATCGAATTCGTCGCGGGACTCATGGCGGTGCCCATACCCAACGCCAGCAGCGCCATCCCACCAAAGACAGTGGGATAGGACGATCCCACCGTATACACCAGGGACATGTAGAGCAGGCCGCACCCGGCCAACAAAATCCCCAGGCCGACAGTCAGCTTGGTCCCCAGCCGCCGCGCGACTCGGGCCGACGCCCCTGCCGCTACCATGATCACCAGCGCCATCGGCAGAATACGCAGCCCGGTTTCAAACGCGCCGTAGCCCTGCACCGACTGGAAATACTGGCTGATAAAGAAGTTCGAGCCGAACATGCTGAACATGACCAGCGTCATGGCGATATTCGCCCCGGTAAACGACATGTTCCTGAAAAAGCGCAGCGGCAGCATGGCATTCACCACCCGGTTTTCCCACCAGGCAAACGCTACCAACAGCACGGTCGCCGCGCCAAAAGCCGCCAGGACGTGATCCGCCGTCCAGCCGTCCTGCCCGGCCTCGATGATGCCGTAGATCAGCGCAAACAGTCCGGTGATCGAGAGCAGCGCGCCAGGAAGATCGGGCGCCGGGGCGTGCTCGTCGCGCGACTCGTCCAGGGTGAACTGGCCGACCACCAACGCCAACAGGGTGATCGGCAGGTTGATATAAAAGACCGCGCTCCAGTCATAACGCTCGATCAGCCAGCCCCCGATGGCCGGACCGACGCCGACGCCCAGCCCGAAGATCGCGGCCCAGATGGCAATCGCCTGCGCGCGCTCTCTGCTATCGAGAAAACTGGACGTAATCAGCGAGAGCGTCGAGGGCATGATGATCGCGCCGCCGATGCCGAGCAGCGCCCGCATGGCGATCAGCAGCCCGGTCGAATTGGACAGCGCCGCGCCCAGCGAAAACACACCGAACCAGGCGATCCCGAATTGCAGCGCGCGTTTGCGCCCCACCCTATCGCTGATCGATCCCATCGTCAGCAGCAGCGCGGCAAACACCAGCACGTAGGCATCCACGATCCACTGTAATTCGCTGGCGCTCGCCCCCAGCTTCTTCGAGATCGACGGCAGCGCGACGTACACGACGGTATTATCCAGGCTGATGACCAGCAGCGAAATACAGATGGCGAGCAGCCCCAACCAGCGATTCTTCTGTCCTGTGATTGGCATCCTCTTCACTCCTTGTTTCTCCCGTGACAGCCATATCTTAGCTAACGCTCACTAAGTGTGAGTGGCAAAAAAAGAGAAAGGTGCCGCTCAGGTCAAGCGGCGGAAATAGTCGTCGATCTCGGCCAGCCACGCCTGGCGCTGCGGCGGCACGATCGCCCCGACTTCACACAAATTCAGCCAGCGCGTCCGCTGCACCCCGCATAAGCTAAGAATCCCCTTGCACAAAACCGCCTCGACCGAGGTATAGACCGGGTGCGGCGCGCCCATCGTCGTGATGACCGTCGCGCCCCGGATATGGGTCAGCAGCGGGGCCGCCGTCGCCTCGGCAAAGGCCCACTCCGGCAGGAAAACTTTGTCGAAAAAACCTTTGAGCAGCGCGGGCATCACTTCCCACCATACCGGGAAGATGTAGACGAGGTGATCGGACTGGTAGATGCGGCGCTGGTAGTCGCCCACCTTGGGATCGAGATATTTCCCGGTCTTGTAGACGGCCAGTTCCGCCTCGTGCAACACCGGATCGAAGTCCTCGCGGTGCAGATCGAGCACATCGACGGTGTGATCGCTCGCCCGCAGCGCGGTGACGACCGTGTTCAGGATGGCGTGGTTGAAGCTCTGCGGCCAGGGGTGATCGAGGGTGACCATGACGTGCATCGTGATTCCGCTCCTAGAGCCGGTCGGCCAGCCACGCGGCCATCTCTTCGACAAAATGAGGGACGTCAAAGGTGAAAACGGCCTGCAAATCCATGTTGATCATCATCTGCCCGTAGCCGAAGACGAGAAAAATGAGCATCCAGGTGAGCTGCTGGGCGTCGTCTTCGTTGGTCAAGAACTGCCGCACGAGCGCGATCAGCCCGTCGTGAAACTCCATCGCCCGCTCGTGGATAACGCGCCGTTCCTCCGGGCCGAACTTCGGGAATTCCGCGATCACCCAGCGCAGCCGGTTACCCTGCAAACGCTGCGCCTCGCCCGCCATGCCCGCCCCAAACCGCAGAATCAGATCGCGCAGCGAGGTCGCGCCCTGGCACTGCCGGACCACGCCCAGCAGGTCGGGCATGTTCTCTTCCACGACGACTTTGAGCAGCTCGCGCTTGCCGTCTTTGAAGTGGTAGTAGAGCGCCGCTTCGGTGCAGCCCACTTCTTCGGCGATCTGACGGACAGACGTCGCGGTGTAGCCGTGTTCCATGAACAGCCGCGCGGCCACGTCGATCATGATCTCGCGGCGGTTGACTCGATCAGCCATGCTTGACCAGCTTCACTTAACGAACGTTCACTAACATCATTCTAGTGCAATCCCGCCGGGGTGTCAAGGCCAAGAAAATGCAGTTTCACCACAGAGGACACGGAGGACACAGCGCTCTGTGGTGCAGGTTCTTTTTTTGTCAGGCGGGCGCGGGGTACTCGCCCTGGCAAAGCGGAGACGCATCCGGTACACTCGTCCACCGTGAAACGAGAACATCTGCCCATCCACCGTCCGTCGCATTTCGCTCTAATCGCCATCCTGGCGATCTTCGTGCTGCTCGCCAGCGT
>CAYRWY010000413.1:0-5345 GCA_964427955.1 uncultured Anaerolineaceae bacterium | reverse complement strand
GGCAAGACGGTCCACGCGCTGTCGATGATCGGCCTGCTGGCCCAACCTCCGGCGACGATTGCGGGCGAAGCGTCCTTTCGCGGGCGCGATCTGCTGCGCATGAGCGCCCGGCGGCTGCGGCTGGTCCGCGGCCCTGAAATCGGCATGGTGTTTCAAGATCCTATGACTTCGCTCAACCCGACGCTCAACATCGGCACTCAGATCACCGAGTCGCTGGAACTGCACCTCGGAATGCCCAACTACATCGCCCGGCGGCGGGCGGCGGAGCTGCTCGACCTGGTCGGCATCCCGGACCCGGAGCGGCGGCTGGGCGACTATCCGCACAACCTGTCCGGCGGGATGCGCCAGCGGGCCATGATCGCGATTGCCCTGGCGTGCAACCCGCAGCTCCTCATCGCCGACGAGCCGACCACGGCGCTGGACGTCACCATCCAGGCGCAAATTCTGGACCTGGTGCGCCGCCTGCGGATGATGCTGGGCATGGCGATGATCTGGATCTCGCACGATCTGGGCGTGGTGGCCGGGCTGGCCGACACCGTCCAGGTGATGTACGCCGGGTACGTGGTCGAGCGCGGCCCGGCGACTGCCGTCTACAATGACTCGCGCCATCCCTATACGATTGGCCTGCTGGGGGCGCTGCCCCGCCTGGATCGCCGCAGCCAGCGCTTGACCTCGATTGAAGGCACGCCGCCGGACTTGCGCGTGCTGCCGACCGGCTGCCCGTTCGCGCCGCGCTGCCCCTACCGCGCGGACGAGTGCCGCCACGCCATGCCGCCGCTGGAAGTCGTGCCGGGCAGTTACGAGGATCACGTCGCCGCGTGCTGGTTCGATCTGCGCGGCGTCCGGCGCAAAGCCACGGCTCCGGCGCGCGTGGTGCATCACGACACCCAGCGGCAGATGCAAGACCTGGCCTAGCGGGATCAGCTCTCCGGGCTGTGCCAGGGCGTCCGGCGTGGAATCCACATCGGCACGTGGGCGCAGTAGAGATCGTAGGCGGCGCCCAGTTCGCGGCGTAGATTGCGTTCTTCGAAGCGCGTCCCGACGAACAGGTACAGCGTCCCCAGCAGGACGAATTCAAAACGTCCCCAGCTCATGACCGGCCCGATCCAGAAGATCGCCAGCAGTGCGAAGTACATCGGGTGGCGGCAGTAGGCATACGGTCCCCGGACCGACAGCGTAGGCGGGATCGCCGGTTGATCGGTGTGCGCCCCGGCGATCTCGTGCAGGCCCAGGAAGCCGGTGTAGTCGAAGTAGGTCGTGACGCGCAGCAGCGCCAGGATCGCAAGCCCATAGGCCCCGGTCAGCAGCCAGAAGATCAGCCCGTGGGCGTGCCACAGGTCGCCGGACACCGGCTGCCAGCACAGCAGCACCAGGGCCAGCGTGACGCCGCTGAACATCACGTAAGCGACGCGCACGCGATCCGGTCCCACGATCCGGGCCGCGATCCGTTTGGCGGGGTCCCGCGCCAGCAGGCTGTGCAGCCCGGCAAAGGCGGTATAGAGCAGCGCGTTTTCCACCACCTGCGCCGCGCCGCCGTGACCACCCATTGCGGCGTGCATGAGCACCACCATCGCCAGCAGCGGCCCTTCCGCCAACAGCCGGATGGTGACGACCCAGAATGAATATGTTTTCCGCGTCATGGCCGGATCTCCCCCTACAGGTAGCGGCGCACGCGCCGGGCGTACTCGTCGTAGACGGGGCCGAAACGCTGTTTCAGGAACCGTTCTTCGGACAGGACGATGCGGTGATGGATGCTGAGGGCCAGCAGGACCAGCGCGATGTTGAACCAGGTGGGCACCGTCAGGCAGGACGCCAGGCCGATCAGATAAAAGCCCAGGTAGAGCGGATTCCGGCTGACGCGGTACCACCCGTTGGATTTGAGGGCCATGTCGCCCTCTTGGGACAGGCCGAAGCGCAGCTCGTCGCCGAGTTGGAACAGCGACGGGGCGGCGATACTCAGCCCGCTCAGCAGCAGGATCACGGCGACCAGCCGCGGCGCCAGCGGCGTAGCGGGGCCGATGGACAGCCCCAGCGCGTGAAACAGCATCAGGAAAATCGAGAGCGCGATGGCGGTTTTCCCGGTGAGCAGTGCCCACAGCGGGATCGGCAGTGTGCCGGACAGGGACTTACGGCCCTGTCGCACGATGGCGGCGGCCAGCGCCACCAGCAGCACGAAGACACCCAGGACGGTAATGGCGTCGATCAGCATGGCTTCACCCCTTACTTTAGATACTAAACGTTCGGTATGGAGAGTGCTCAAAAAAAGAGCAGGGTTTACCGGGGGCGCAGCCCCTCAAGGAGGACGGGCTTCAATGCTTCGATGACCGCCACGCAGTCCAGGCCCATATCGCCCAACACGCTAAAACAACTGACGCCGCGCAGCAAGCCCACCAGGTTGACCGCCATCAACTGCGCATCGACGTCGGTCCGCACCTGCTGCTGCGCCTGCCCGCGCTGGAGCAGTTCTTGAATGAACCCGATCATCCCCTGGTAGACCTCGTGCAGCGCCGTCAAAAAGCCGGGGTTGGTCTCTTCCATTTCCGCCGTCAGCCCGTGCATCACCAGGCACAGCGTCGGTTCCTGGCGGAGCAGGCGCGCATGGTTGGTGAGCAGGATCATGATCTGGTCGAGCGCGTGCGAGGTTTGCATCACCTCGGTCCCGACGGCGTTGACCCACTTGTCCTGCACCGACTGGACGACCGCAAAAAACAGGGCGTCCTTGCTCTCGAAGTGGTGGTAGAACGCTCCTTTGGTCAGCCCGGCGGCGGCGGCGAGATCGGACATCGACGTACCGTCGAAGCCCCGGCTGGCGAACAACCGGGCGGCGGTGTCGATGATCTGCTGGCGGGTCTGCTCACTCTGGAGTTGTTTCTGAGTCTTGGTCATTTTGTGATACCAACCGTTCGGTATGTGTTCTGGGATAAGGATACTCCCATCTGCTGGGTATGTCAAGCCCTGCCCACGATCTGTGGTTCAGGGGAGGGCGTCCGCCGTATTCTCCCCTCTCCACGTTTGGAGAGGGGCCGGGGGTGAGGGTTGAATTCGCCAACAATATCATTCAGTGGATGGATCGGCTCAATGCGGGTATGCTTACTAGCCGCATGAACGTAATCAACTCTGTGGAGCTGTCGATGACTGATCCCCTTTCCGGTCAACACGTAGTGGTGCTGGGCCTGGCGCGGCAGGGTAAGGCGCTGGGGCGCTGGCTGCCGACCCTGGGCGCACGCGTGACCCTGTCCGACGCGCGCCGCGCCGACCAACTGGCGAACGACGTGGCCGAATTCGCCGGGAGTCCGGTGCAGTTCGCGCTGGGCGGCCATCCGCTGGAACTGCTGGACGACTGCCAGGTGTTGTGCGTCAGCGGCGGCGTCCCGCTGGACCTCCCCATCGTGCAGGAGGCGCTGCGGCGCGGCCTCCGCGTGACGAATGACGCCCAGTTGTTCCTGGAACGCTGTCCCGCGCCGGTCGTGGCGATCACGGGCAGCGCGGGGAAAACGACCACGACCAGCCTGGTCGGCGAGATGAGCCGTCTGCGGGCGGCGGACCCCGGGGCGAAGGGCCGGAGTTGGGTCGGCGGCAACATCGGCGAGGTACTGCTGGACGTGTTGCCGCAGATCGCGCCCGAAGATACCGTGATCATGGAACTCAGCAGTTTCCAGTTAGAGTTGATGACGACCAGCCCCCACGTCGCCGCCGTGCTCAACGTCACGCCCAATCACCTGGACCGGCACGGCACGATGGAAGTCTACCGCGCCGCCAAAGCACACATCTACCAGCACCAGCGCCTGCTCGACATCGCCGTGTTTGGGCTGGACGATCCCAACGCGCGGGCGATGAGCACCACGGCACCGGGGCGGGTGGCTTATTTTTCGGCGCACGAGAAGGTGGACGTGGGCGCCTACCTGGACGGCGACCAGATCATGGTCGTGGGCGACGGGATGTCGGGTGTGCCGGGCGACTGTTTGCCCCGCGCGGTTTGCTCCCGCCGTTTGATCCGGCTGCGCGGCGATCACAACGTGCTGAACGTGCTGGCGGCCTGCGCGGTCGCCAATGCCGCCGGGATTCCGGTCGAGTTCATGCGCGCGGCGATTGAAGGGTTTACCGGCGTCGAGCACCGCCAGGAAGCGGTAGCCGTGATCGGCGGCGTGACGTGGGTGAATGACAGCATCGCCACCGCGCCGGAACGGGTGCTGGCCGCGCTGCGCAGCTATACCGAGCCGGTCGTGCTGCTGGCGGGCGGACGCGACAAAAAGCTGCCCTGGGACGAACTGGCGGCGCTGGCGGCGGCACGCTGCCGGGCCGTGATCGCCTTCGGCGAGTTCGGACCGCAGGTGGTGGAGTTGATGAACCGCGCTAAAATACAGACATCCGGCGCGCGCCTGGAACGCGTGGTGCTGGCGCCCGATCTGCCGCAGGCGGTGGCCCTGGCCGCCGAGTCCGCGCGCGCGGGCGACGTCGTGTTGCTCAGCCCAGGCGGCACGTCGTATGATGCCTATCGCGATTTTGCCGAGCGCGGCCAGCACTTCCGCGACCTGGTGCGGGCGTTGGAAAAAAAGTCGTGAATTTTGAACTAGAACTTTTAGGAGATGACGATGCAGTGGCTTAATGAACCGCCGATCTGGAAAGCGGAAGGTACGACGATCACCGTCAAGTCGGCGCCCCAAACCGATTTTTGGCGGAAGACCCATGATGGGGGAGTACGCGATACTGGACATTTTTATTTCGAGCGTGTGACCGGCAATTTCACCGCCGAGGTCAAGTTCACCGGCGATTACCGCGATCTCTACGATCAGGCCGGGATGATGGTACGCCTGGACGAGGCGGTCTGGATGAAGTGCGGCGTGGAATTCTTCGAGGGCGTGCAGAATGCCAGCGTGGTCATGACGCACGATTTTTCGGACTGGTCGGTGCTGCCGCTGCGCAGCAGCCCGGCGTCGCTGTGGCTGCGCATCGTGCGCGAGGGTCACACCGTGGCCGTCTACTACTCGACCGACAGCGCGAATTACACCATGATCCGGCAGGCCTATTTCACCGCCGAGCCGACGGTGAGTGTCGGCGTGATGTGCTGCGCCCCGACGGGCAGCGGCATCTCCGTGACGTTCGAGGGCTTCACGGTCCGCGGGTCATAATGAGAATCACGGGGCCTGTCCATTGGGTAGTCCGAGACGGACAGGTCGCGATGCGGTAGGGGCAATTCATGAATTGCCCCATGTGCGTCAATTTAAGGTTTTGTGAGGCCATCACGGCTTTGTCCCGGCCTCACCCCCCGACCCCCTCTCCATTCGAAAAGCACAATGGAGAGGGGGAGAAAAACGAGGCTGTGATGCCCCTCTCCATCGTTTTCT
>CAYRWY010000412.1:0-5347 GCA_964427955.1 uncultured Anaerolineaceae bacterium | reverse complement strand
GCGAAGTTGGAAAATTGCAGTGTTCATTAGAACACGATAGCTAGATTATTACATACATTCGCCGGAAATGTCAATTAAATTATCATGAAGAAATGCTGATTAATATCACGTTTTGGCAGCGAACAGCCCCAGGCGGAAGGGATGGGTATAGACGCGCATCGCATCCTGGCGGACATAACCGACCAGGCAGATATTCCACAATTCCGCCAGCCGGACCGAGATGCTGGTCGGCGCGGTGCGGCTGGCGATCACCGGCACGCCCATCTGGCGCGCTTTGCCCAACATTTCGGAACTGATCCGCCCGCTGGTCACGATCACGCGGTCGCGGGTCGCGATCCCGGCTTGCAGCGCCTTCCCGGCCAGCTTATCCACGGTATTGTGCCGCCCGATGTCCTCGGCAGTGATCAGCAGCTCATCGGCAGAGCCGAGAATGGAAGTGTGCACGCCGCGCACCTGCCGGTACAACCGGGCCGAACGGTTCAGATCGCGCATCCGCTCCAGGATGGCCTGCGGCGTGAGGACCAGGTCCGACGCCAAGGGGGCATAGCTGGCCGACAGGTCGCGCAAGCTGATCCCACTGCCGCAGCCGGACGTGAGGATCATCCGGCGCGGCGGATTGAATTGCGGCGTTTTCAGAAATACATCGATCACCGTGCGGGCCAGGTTGGAATGCAGCAGGCGGATGTCGTCGAGCGACTGGATCACGCCCTCGTTGATCAGAAACCCCAGCGCCAGGGCTTCCTGATCGACCGGGCTGCACATTAGCGTGGCCAGCTCCTGCCCGTTGACGTACAGGCTGAGCAGGATTTCCTCGATCACCCCACCCTCGACGATCTCGGCGCGGCCCTGGCCATACTCCCAGTAAGTGAACGGGATCGATCCCGGTTCGCAGGCAATCTCCGGGGAATCCGGCGGGACGAAGTCATCAGCCATGAGTCTGCTCCGGCGGGATGGATAAGCGGATCACGATTGCGGCTTCCGGTTTTTCTTGCGGCGGGTGCTTTCCCGGATCTGCTCCAGGTTCCAGCCCTGCTCCAGCCCGAATTCGATCTTGGGCTTGAGCGCCCCGGTGGGACACACGCCCACACACTGGCCGCAGAACACACACGACGATTCCGGCATGGCGACGCCAAACGCCGTCGAGACGTGGGTGTGAAAACCCCGCTCGCCAAAGGTGAGCGCGAAGGTGTACTGCACATCCTCGGCGCAGACCTGCACGCACCGCCAGCACAAAACACACTGGCTGTAGTCGCGCAGGAAAAACGGGTTGTCGTCGATCACGGCGTGATCGCGCCGGGCGGCCTCAGGAAAACGCTGGGGATCGGCGCTGTAGTCGTCGAGCAAAGTCTGGATGGCCGGAGCCTGTCCCAAATCCACCGCCGAATTGAGCATTTCGAGGATCGTGCGGCGGCTGCGCTCCACGCGTTCGGAGCGGGTCTGCACGACCATGCCATCCTGGCAGGGCACAATGCAGGCGGGCTGCAACAGGCGCGATCCGGTAATGTCCACCACGCAGATCCGGCACAGGCCGTTGGCCGTCGTCGCGTCGTGATAGCAGATGACGGGGATCGTCTGGTCGAGCGTGCGAGCGGCTTCGAGAATGGTGGTTCCTTTCGGAACGGTACAGGACTGCCCATCAATCGTCAGGGTTACGGTTTCAAGGGTGTCGGTCATGACGCCGCCTCCTCGAATAATTCCGGCCATTTTTTGAGGGCGCTCAGGACGGCAGCGGCAGCAGTCTGCCCCAGGCCGCACAACGATGCTTCCGACATGGTGAGGCCGATGTCGCGCAGGCGCTCCCGGTCGCCGGGCAGCGGGTGATCCAGCCGATCCAGAAGCTCCATCTGGCGCTGCGTGCCCAACTGGCAGGGGAAGCACTTGCCGCAGCTTTCGTGAGCGAAAAAACGCCCCAGCCGCCGCAGCACATCGCGCAGATCGGCGCGGTCGTTGAAGACCATGATCGCCCCGGAGCCGAGTGTACTGCCGATGGCCTGCAAGTTCTCGTAGGTGATCGGAACGTCGATCTCGTCCGGCGCCAGGAACGTGCCCGCCGCGCCGCCCATCAGCACCGCTTGCAGGGTCCCTTGCACACCCTGGCAGTACCGGTCGAGCAGATCGCGCAGCGTGATTCCGAAGGGAATCTCGTACACGCCGGGACGGTGGACGTGCCCGCTGATCGAGACCAGCTTGGTCCCGGTGCTTTTCGGCGTCCCCCATTGGCGGTACCATGACGCCCCGTGCAGGATGATGGCGGGCGCGGCGCTCAGCGTCTCGACGTTGTTGATCGAGGTGGGACTGGCGAATACGCCGTGCGTGGTGGGATAGGGCGGCTTGATGCGGGGGAAACCGCGCTTGCCCTCAATCGCTTCAAACAGGGCAGTCTCTTCGCCGCAGATGTAGGCTCCCCCACCCCGCCGGATCTCGACGTGAAAGGAAAACTCCGTGCCCAGGATGTGATCGCCGAGCAGACCGGCGGCTTCCGCTTCGGCCACCGCCGCCTGCATTCGCTGGGCCGCTTCGGGATACTCCCCGCGAATGAACAGAAAGCCGTACTGCGCCCCGATGGCATAGGCGGCGAGCGCCATGCCTTCGAGCAGCAGATGGGGACGGTGCTCCATCAAGACGCGATCCTTGAACGTCCCCGGCTCGCTCTCGTCGGCGTTGCAGATCAGGTAGTGCGGCTGGCCGGGAGCCTGGCGGGTGAAGCGCCATTTCATCCCGGTCGGAAAGCCCGCCCCGCCGCGCCCCACCAATCCGGACGCCTCGACCTCGGCGCTGACCTGCTCCGGGGAAAGCCCGGAAAGCGCGCGGCGCAGTGCCCGGTAGTCGCCGTATTCGGCCAACGTTTGGGCGCGCTGGGGGTCCAGGCCAACCAGGAACATCTGGGGATCGCCGCCCAACACGGCGACATGCGGCTTAGGAGTGCCGGTCAGCAGATCGGCGCTGCGCGTCACCGGCGCGTGGGACGCTTCCCCCAGGCCGCGACGGCTGATCAGGGCCGCCGGGGCGTGCTCGCACAGCCCCAGGCAGGTGGTGTGCTTGACGGTGTAGCGGCCATCGGGCGTCGTTTCGCCCGGCTGGATGCCGAGATGGGCGCACAGCCCATGCACCACCTGATCCGCCCCGGCCACGCCGCATGAGGGATCGGTGCAGACGTGGAGGGTGGTCTCGCCGGTCGGTTGATCCGAAAACAGGGAGTAGAAGCTGATGACCCCATAAATATCGGCGGCGGGAACGAGCAGGGTGTGCGAAATCTCCTGGACGGCGGCGGAGTCGATACAGCCATAGGCGGTCTGCACGTCCCACAAGACGGGGAGCAGCGCGTCGCGCCCGCGCCCCGCGTAACGGTTGAGAATTTCAGACGCCATGCAGCCAAAACCTTTCACGCATGAAAATTCTTAAAAATGTCTTGGAAGTCGAGCCTATGTTTGATTATAAAATAATTACGAAAAAGCTGTTGGATTGGGAGCCTGCCCCGATGACCACGACACCACCGCTCACCCCTGACCGGACCGTGCGCACCACCTGCCCTTACTGCGGGGTGGGCTGCCAGATGGACCTGCATATCAAAAACGATCTGATCTACCGGGTGACGGCGCCGTTCGAGGCCGCGCCGAATTATGGGCGGCTGTGCGTCAAGGGGCGGTTTGGGACAGACTACACCACGCACCCGCTGCGCTTCAAGACCCCGCTGATCCGCGATGGCAAACCGGGTGAATTCCGCGAGGCGACGTGGGAGGAGGCGCTCAGCCTGGTGAGCGAAAAATTGGCCGGGATTGTCGAGGAGAGCGGCGGGGACAGCATCGCCACTTACGCCTCGGCCAAGGCCACCAACGAGGACAATTACGTCTTCCAGAAGTGGGTGCGGGCCGTACTGAAGACGAACAACATCGATCACTGCGCGCGGCTGTGCCACGCGGGCAGCGTGACCGGCCTGCAACTGGCCCTCGGATCGAGCGCGATGAGCAACAGCATCGCCGAGATGGAGCACCTGGACACCTTCATCGTCACCGGCAGCAACACCACCGAGACGCATCCCGTGATCAGCCTGTTCCTCAAAAAAGCGGTGCGGGAGCATGGGGCAAAGCTGATCGTGATCGATCCGCGCCAGATCGAAATGACCGAATTCGCGACCTTGTGGCTGCGCCAGCGGCCCGGCACGGATGTCGCCCTGTTCCAGGCGATGGCGCACGTGATCGTCCGCGAGGAACTGTACAACCAGGACTTCATCGACGCCCGCACGGAAGATTTCGAGGAGTACGCCCGGTCGCTGGCCTCCTTCACGCCGGAATGGGCCGAGTCGATCAGCGGCGTGTGTGCCGACGACATCCGCCGCGCCGCGCGGCTGTACGCCAAGGCCGGGCGCGCCGCGATCTACTGGGGCATGGGGATCAGCCAAAGCACGCACGGCACGGACAACGCCCTGTCGCTGACCAACCTCGCCCTGCTGACGGGACACATCGGCAAAGAGGGGACCGGACTGAATCCGCTGCGCGGGCAGAACAACGTCCAGGGCTGCTCGGACAGCGGCGGCCTGCCCGGCGTGTTTACGGCGTACCAGCCGGTCAACCAGCCCGACGTCCGCGCCCGGTTCGAGGCGGCATGGCACACGGCGCTGTCACCCGATCCCGGGCTGACGGTCACGGAAATGGTCGATGCGGCGCTGCGAGGCAAAATCCGTGCGATGGTCGTGCTGGGCGAGAATCCCTTGATGAGCGAGCCGAATCTCGCGCACGCCCGCCACGCCCTGGAAGCGCTGGATTTCCTGGTGTGCATCGACATCCTGCCCAACGAAACGACCGAACATGCCCACGTGATCCTGCCCGCCGCCAGCTTCGCCGAAAAAGACGGCACGTTCACCAACAGCGACCGCCGCATCCAACGCGCGCGGAAGGCGCTGCCGCTGGCCGGGAATTCGCGAGCGGATTGGGAGATCGTGTGCGACCTGGCGCGGCGCATGGAAACCCGGCTGGGCCGGACGCCGGGCGCGGGCTTCGACTTCGCCGATCCCGAGGCAATCTGGGAGGAAATGCGGCAGGTGACGCCCGATTTTTACGGCGTGACCTATGAACGGCTGGACCGGGAAGGCGGCGTGCATTGGCCCTGCCCCAGCCTGGATCACCCCGGCACGCCCTACCTGTTCGCGGACGAGTTTCCACGCGGCAAAGGCAAATTCTGGACGCTGAGCTATGACACCCAGAGCGAACTGACCGACGCCGATTTCCCGTATCACCTGACGACGGGGCGCGTGCTGTTTCACTGGCACGGCGGCACCATGACGCGCCGGTCCAAGCTGGACGACATCTTCCCGGAAGCCGTGCTCGAACTGCATCCCGACGATGCCGGG
>CAYRWY010000411.1:0-5371 GCA_964427955.1 uncultured Anaerolineaceae bacterium | reverse complement strand
ATGGTGCTCGTCTACAAGATGTGCGAAGGCAACGTCTACGTCCGTGCCTTTTCCATCGTGCTCGGCGCTTCGGCGGCGGCGGTGTTCTGGTCGCCGCGACCGCAAATGTTTTCGTTCATGCTGGGCGCGCTGGTGCTCTACCTGCTGCACCTCTACAAGCGCAAAGAGGTAGACCGCCTGTGGCTGATCCCGCCCATCATGGCCGTGTGGTCCAATCTGCACGGCGGCTTTGCCATCGGCTTCATCTTCATGGTGGGATCGCTGGCCGGAGAAGTGATCGGGAACCTGTTCGATCCCCGCGAGCCTGACGTCGTGAGTTGGGACCGGCTGCGTAAGCTGCTCCTGGTGATTGGGGTGTCCATCCCGGCGGTAGCCCTGAATCCCTACGGCGTGCAGATGCTCGGCTATCCCCTCAAAACGGTGCGCATCGGCGTGCTGCAAGACTTCATCCAGGAATGGGCGTCGCCCAATTTCCACGAGCCGCAGGCGTGGCCGTTCGTCGTGCTGCTGTTGGGCGTGCTGGCCGCTGCCGGGCTAAGCAGCCGCCGCATCGACTGGACCGATCTGGCGCTCGTTGCCGGAACCGCCTTTCTGGCCCTGACTGCCGGGCGCAATATCGCCGTCTTTGCCATCGCTGCGACTCCGGTGCTGTCCCGTCACGTGGACGCCTGGCTGACGGATCGCGGCTGGCAGGTCAAGCAGCGCCGCACGCTGACGAAACCGATGCTGATCATGAACTGGGTGCTGTTATCCCTGGTGATCCTGGGCGCGCTGCTGAAAATGGTCGTCGCGCTCAACGAGACGACCGTGCGCAAAGCCCAGGAGTTGTACTTCCCGGTGGAAGCTGCCGCATTCCTGGAGAAGACTCCGCCGCCCGGCCAGATGTTCAACAGCTACAACTGGGGCGGCTACCTGCTGTTCGCCGCGCCGGACGTCCCGGTCTACGTCGATGGCCGGACCGACCTCTACGACGACCAATTTCTGCGCGAGTATCTCAAGATCGCCTTCCTGCGCGAGGGCTGGCAGGAGGCGCTCGATCAGCAGGACATCGGCTTTGTCGCCATCGAGTCGAACAGCGTGCTGGCGTCCATGCTGCGCACCCAGCCGGATCAGTGGGACGAATACCAGTTCGACGACGACCGGTCCTCGATCTTCGTGCGGGTGCCGGCCTCATGAGCGACGCCCCTGAGCGCCCGGCAGCTATTCCCGCTTTGCTGGCCGACTTCCGCCTGCTGCTCTACCTGTTCATCGGGTTCCGGCTGGCGTGGGGGATCGTCTACCAGCCCTATACCTTTGACCGTTACGAGACGGCGCCCATCGAGCGCGGGCTGAGCGCCGGAGGGGATTTCCGTTACTTCTACGAGTTCGCCCGCCTCAGCGCCGAGGGTGTGCTGCCCTACCGCGATTACTGGTACGAGTTCCCGCCCGTGCCGATCAGTCTGTTTGCCGGGGTCTACCAGATCACCGGCGATAATTATGCTAACTGGGCGACTGTGCTTGGCCTGATCCTGCTGGCCTTCGACGTGGGCAACCTGGTGCTGCTGCGTTGGCTGGCCCGGCGCCTGCACGGCGAACAAGCGGGGATCGTGCTGCCCTGGCTGTACGTGGTGCTCGCCGCGCCGCTGGTGTTTCCCTGGTGGAACTTCGAGACGCTGGTGGTGTTTTTAATGCTGTTGGCGCTGGCGCTGCTCCTGCGGGGGCGCGATAACCGCTCGGCAGCGGTGACGGCGCTGGGCATCCTGACGAAATATCTCCCGGTGTTGGTGCTGCCCGCCGTCTGGCGCTTTTATGATCGCCGCCGGGCGATGCGTTACACGCTGCTCTCGCTGGGGATCGTGGCGCTGGTGCTGGTGCTCCTGGTCGCCTGGGGTGGGCGGCTGGCGGAGGCGTCGCTGCTGGCCCAGTTCAACAAGGCGTCCTATCAAAGTGTGTGGGCGCTGATCGATGGCAACTGGCGCACCGGGCGTTTCAGCCCCTACGCCCTCCGCACCGATCCGGACACCGCCTTCGAGCCTTACGGCCATGCGGCGGTGATCCCATCCTGGCTGCGGCTGATCCCGTTCGCCGCGGCAGGGTTGTACGTGTTCACGCGCAAGCTGCGCCAGGATGATCGGGGCATGGTCGCGTTTTTCACGCTGACGCTCGTGCTGTTTTTTCTGTGGTCGCAGGGCTGGAGTCCGCAGTGGGCCTTAACCCTGACGCCGCTGATCTTGCTCTGTTTTCCGGATCGGAACGGCGTGCTGGTGTGTCTCGTGCTGGGCTTCGTGAGCTTCGTCGAATATCCGGCGCTGTTCATGCGCACCGCCTCCACCGGCGGCGCAATCACCGGCACGCTGATCCCGACCTATGTGACGCTGATCCTGGTCCGCACGGCGGCGCTGATCGGCCTGGCGCTGGCCCTTTACCGGCAGTTGACCTATGCGAACTCTGAGACGACTGTTTAAGACCCGACCCTGGACGATCCTGGCCGCGATCCTGCTGCTGGCGCTGATCCTGCGCCTGGTCAACCTGGCCGGGCGGACGCTGTGGTACGACGAAACGTTCGCCGTGCTCTTTTCCGAAAAGGGCTGGGATGCGATGGTGGACGGTACGCTGACGCCGGTCGAGGGCGGCGCGGCGGACGTCCATCCCCTGTTGTACTACACCACGCTGGACGGCTGGATGAAGCTGGCCGGGCAGTCTCCGGCGGCGGTGCGGCTGTACAGCGTGCTGGTCGGCGTGGCCACGGTCGGAGCCGTTTTTCTGCTGGCGCGCGACTGGTTCGGGGATCGCACGGCGCGCGCGGCAGCTTTGATCACGGCGGTCGCGCCCTTTCATATCCAGTATTCGCAGGAAACGCGCATGTACGCCTTGCTGGCGCTGGTCCTGGTGCTGACCACCTGGGTCTACTGGCGCGCGTGGCAGCGCGGCCACTGGGCCTACTGGCTGGGCTTTAGCGTGCTGGCCGGGATCGGGATGTACGTCCAGCAGTTGGCGGCGTTTTACCTGCTGGCGCTGGGACTGCTGCCCTTCCTGGCGCGCGACCGGGGCCGGATCGTCCGCACCGGGCTGGCGGCGCTGCTGGCGCTGGTCATGTACCTGCCCTGGATGTGGTACCTGCCCGATCAGATGGGCAAGCTGCGCCAGTATTGGGTCCAGAAGCCGAACGTCCTGCACCTGTGGCTGGCGCTGCGCACCTTTATCTCGGTCAACCTGGATTTTTCGCCCTCCTGGTGGCTGCCGACGTTTTTCATGGCGGCGGTGCTGACGATTTTCCTGCTCTATCGCGGCTACGCCGTGCTGCGCGATCCGCGCCGCGCCGAGGCGGATCGCCAGCCGGTACGCTGGGCGCTGTGGCTGGCCTTTATGCCGATGCTGTTCATGTGGATCGCGTCTTACGTCGTCCAGCCCGTTTTTTTGCCGCGCGCGCTGCTGCCCTCGGCGGTGATCTTTTACATCGCGCTGGCCTGGCTGTTCACGCGGGCCGACGTGCCGGGGCCGATTGTGGGCGTGCTGGCCCTGGCCTGGGGTGGGGTGATCGTTTTCAGTCTGGTGACGCATTACACCTGGGATACCTTCCCCAATCCACCGTTCGACCGCGCCGCGCACTATCTGGATCGCGAGGTCCAGGCCGGGGACGTGGTGGTGCATGGCAACAAGATCACGGCGCTGCCGATGGTCTACTATGATCGCGACCTGCCGCAGCGTTACGTGCGCGATATTCCCGGCTCCGGTTCGGATACACTGGCCTTACCGACGCAGCAGGCGCTCGGCCTGTGGGCGGATGACTGCGCGGCAGTGGCGGCAAACGGCGCGCCGCGCGTCTGGTACGTGACCTTCAAGAAGCTCGAAGACGAAATGGTCGATCTGGTCGAGGATGATCCCGGCAACGCGCAGTATGATTCGCTGCGCTGGTTGCAGGTCCACTATACCCAGTCTATGATCAAGAGCTTTAACGATCTGAACGTCTATTTATTCGTGGACCCGGACGACGCCGCGCGGCAGCCGCGCTGTGACGCCGGTTGAGGTGGAGAAGCAGCGTGGCAGGTAAGCGGCAGCTCGTGATCGTGGCCCTGGTGCTGGGCGTCCTGGTGGTGGCGAACGTCGTCACGACCCATAACATCATGACCGGCCCCCATCCCGGCCACAACGACTTCATGTCCCGCTGGGAAGGAGCGCGTTCCTACTGGCGCGACGGTCTGAATCCCTACAGCGATCAGGCCAGCCTGAACATCCAGGAGCGCATCCGCGGGCGCGCGGCGCGCTCGAATGAGGACCAGGGTTATTTCGCCTACCCGTTTTACACTGTGTTCCTGGTCTGGGCGCTGGTGTATGTTTCCTATGCCTGGGCCTCGGCGATCTGGATGGTCTTCCTCGAAATTTGCCTGATCGCCAGCCTGTTCCTGCTGCTGGACCTGTACGGCTGGCGGCCTAAACCCTGGTTGATGACGATCCTGCTGCTGTGGACCTTGTTCTACTACTTCTCGGTGCGCGGCCTGCTGTTGGGCCAGCCGGGGGTGGTCGTCTATCTGTGCGAGGTCGCGACCCTGTGGGCGCTGGCCTCCGGGCGGGATCGGGCGGCAGGCGTGGCGCTGGCGCTGTCCACCGTCAAGCCCCAGATGGGCTTTCTCTTCGTGCCCTTTCTGCTGCTGTGGGGCTGGCGCTTCAAACGCTGGACCTTCGTGGGCGGCTTCGCCGTCGTGTGGGGCGGCCTGATGCTGATCTCCTTCGCCCTGGTCCCGTCCTGGCTGGGCGACTGGATCGGCCAACTGCGCGAGTACCCGTCCTATACCCGGCTGGGCGCGCCGGTCTGGATCGTGACGCAGCATTACCTGGGTCTGGGCAGAGCCGCCGAGTGGGCCGTCAACCTGCTCTTGTTCGGCTGGATGGTGTGGGCCTGGTACGTCGTCCTGATCCGCCAGCAGATCGCCCGGCTCGACTGGACGATCATGCTGACGCTGACTATCACCCACCTGTGCGCGATGCGGACGGCGACGCCGCATTACGTCGTCTTCACCATCCCGCTGTTTTTCTACTTCCGGGCATTGGCCAAGCGCCGCCGCACCGCCTGGATCGTGCTGATCCTGCTGGCGCTGCTGATCGTGCCCTGGCTTCATTTCCTGACGACCGTCGAACATAGCTGGGAGCACGCCACCATGTACCTGCCGCTGCCCTTCGGAATGCTGATTTTGCTCTGGCTGACGCGCGGCCAGTGGTGGGCGGCGGGATCTCTGATCGCTGCGCCCCAGGCGCATGTGGTTCATTCCGCTGTTCAGGAGGGGTAGGGGATGGCACCGACACGCCCGCGTTACTTTGGTTGGACGGCGGCGCTGATCGTGCTGGCCGGGCTGATCCTGCGCGTCTGGGAACTGGGGCGGGCCAGCCTGTGGTA
>CAYRWY010000410.1:0-5378 GCA_964427955.1 uncultured Anaerolineaceae bacterium | reverse complement strand
CAAGGATATGGGCTTCGGCGCATCTGAGATGCTCTCCATCCTTGAGACCGGGATGGGGGGCGGCGCGAAAGATGCCCAGGTGCTCGGCCAGGCCGTAACGGAGTTTAACAAGGGACTCGTGGATGGATCGGGCCAGGCCGCGATGTATGCCATGGGCCTGGGCGATATGAATTACAACTTCGTGCGCGGCAAAGCTAGTGGCGAGGCCATGCTCAAGGCGGCCCTGGACGGACTGCGCAAAATCGACGATCCGCTGGAGCGTGCCAGGTTGGGCACGCAGCTCTTCGGCGAGAAGTGGAACGAAGTCGGCGAAAATGCCCTGCTGGCGATGGATACCGCAGGCGAGGGCCTGGAGGACGTCATCGGGGCCACCGACCGGGCGGGGCGGGCCATGCAGCGCGGGCCGCGGGCTGCCTGGGAGCGCTTCACCCGCACGGTCAAGATGGGACTGACGGATGCGCTGGGGCCGTATATCGAAAAGGGGCTGCTGGTGGCCATCGCGGCGCTGGAACGCTTGGGGCAGTGGGTGGACGGCGTCGGCATTCCGGCCCTGAGCGAGTTTGCGGAGTGGATCGACCAGAGCGGCGCGCTGGACGCGGTGGCCGAGGCCGCCGACTGGCTCGGGGATTCCATTTCGAAGCTGAGTCCGGAGAGTATCGCCGTGATCGGGGTGGCGTTGGGAGCCATGATCGCACCTACTATCGCGACGGGGATACTCGGCGTGGTGAGCACCCTGGGCACGCTGGCAGGCACATTGGCCGCCACGGCCTTATCCGCCTGGCCCTTGATCCTCGCGCTCGGTGTGGTGGTGGCCTATGAAACGAACTTCCTTGGATTCAAGGACGCCGTTGACAAACTATGGGACGCGTTCAAGGACGGCACGGCACTTGACATTCTGAAGCAAGGTCTCGACCGCGCCACGCAGGGCGCCCGGAATCTGATCAACGGCCTAGCTGAGGTCGGCAAATGGGCAGGCATCCAGGCACTCACCAAAGTCGCCGAGGGCTTCGACCGGGCTGTACAAGGCGCCCGGAATCTGACCAACGGTCTGTATGAGATCGGCAGGTGGGCAGGCATCCAGGCGCTCACCAAAGTCGCTGAGGGCTTCGACCGGGCTGTACAGGGTGCTCGGAATCTGACCAACGGTCTGTATGAGATCGGCAAATGGGCGGGCATCCAGGCGCTCACCAAAGTCGCCGAGGGCATTGAGGGGTGGAATACCGCTTTCGACGCCTTTAAAGTGGGTATTGAAGCATTGCCTGATTTCGTCAAGGACAAGCTCACCGGGTGGGTCGATGACCCGGTGCTTGTTCAGGATATTTCCAGAGGGGCCGGTGAGGCCGCCCGTCAACTCCTCGATGGACTGGCGTCGGGCATCGGCGATATCCCCAGTTGGGTGATGTCTCATGTCATTCGCCCTCTCATTTCTGCCCTAAGTGGTGGGGGTGGAGGAGACAAAGCCGAAGCGATTGGCAAGCAGATGGGCGACAAGCTCGTTGAGGGTACCACGGGGCAAGTCGGCGGTGGTAATGTCGAGAGTGCAGGTGCACAGGTCGGGGAAAGTATATTAGCAGGCATCGCTAATGCATTCGTGAATATCAGCGCCTGGATGATCGATAACGTTATCGATCCCTTCATGAAGGGGTTCACAGGCGACGAGGATTGGTCACTGAAATCGAAACTGGCTGAACTACCTACCTTGATCCCCGAGTGGCTGGCGGGCTTGCTCGATACCGGGAAGTCACTGGGCAACACACTGATCGACGGCATCACGGATGCCCTGGCCAGCCTGCCTGGAAAGCTCATCGAACTACTGAATGCCGCAATGCCGAACGAAATCGACTTCGGGAGTATTCATAAAGATCTGGGGCCATTCGGAACACTCGACGCGTCGCTCAAAATCGACATCCCAGACAATCCGATTCCTTCTAAGGATTCCGGCGGCGACTATCAGGCCGGACAGCCTTACTGGATTGGCCGTCGCGCACAGCCCGAACTCTTCGTTCCCCGCGAGTCGGGCACGGCCTATCCGGCAGGCTCCTACCCCGCACTGGCGGGTGCAGGCGGGGAGGCTTTCAACTTCTATGGCGGCATCACCCTGAACGGCATCAACAACCCGCGCCAGTTCCTGCGGGAATTGGACCGCGAGGCACGGCGGCAAAACAAGACCTTACTCAAGAAGGGACGGACGAAACGATGAGTCTGGATGCAGACCTGACGATCCATATCGACTGGGATAAGGACGGCTTTGACGCTGGCGACGAGGTGCAGGCCGTCGTGATGGACGGCAGCGCGACGCTGGGCATCACCGAGCCGGGCGAGCTATCGCGCGTGGCCGCGGTGGGCCAGCTCACGCTCACCCTGGACAATGCCGACCGGCAGTTTTCGCCCGGCAATACCGGCGGCCCGCACTACGGCAAGCTGGTGCACGGCCTGCCGGTCAAGGTGACGGCCACCATCGCGACGGTGGTCTACATCCTGTTCGTGGGCACGATCACCGAGTGGCAGATCACGTCCAACCTGTACGGCCCGCGCACGGTGACGGTGCTGGCCGAGGACAAGATGGCCGACTTCCAGGAGGAGACGAGCCTGGCGCTGCCTCTCCAGCAGCTCTGTAAGGCGGACGACCTGCTGCGGCTGATTGGGGCTGCCGTCTTCCGCTGTCCGGCGGCCACCGGCTCGTTCACGGTGACCGGCCTGGTGGGCCTGGATCAGACCGTGACCATCGGGGACGTCACCTATACCTTCAAAACGACGCCGGCTACCGTCACCGCGCCTTACCAGGTCTACACCGGGGTGTATGCCGGAGAGGCGACCATCAATCTCTATCAGGCGATCAACGACGGCAACCCCGGCAGCACGGGCTACGGCATCGGCACGGCAGCCCATCCTCAGGTGACTGCCACGGTCCTGCCCGCGATCGGCCAGACGTCCACGGGCGGGGGAATCAGTATCGGCAACACCGTGAAGCTGGCCGCCGCGGTCATGATCTGGCCCGGTGATATTCCCAGCCGGACGATAGACCGGGTCAAACTCTACCTCTACAAGTCCGGCACCCCGCTCGACGCGACGGTCAAGGTCGTCCATCGCGATCCGGCGACGGGCAGGGCGTCGAGCACGCCGGTCGATCCCAACGCCACCCTGACGTTGACGGCGGGCGAGGTCACGGGCGTTGGCGCGTGGTACGAAAAGGTGTTCCCTGGTTCCTTCACGGTGCAGCCCGGCGATCTCTTGGTGATCGAATCGTCCGCCGCGGCCTCGGATGCCTCGAATTTCTTCATTTGGGGAAACTCGGCGGCCAATTATCCGGGAAAGACCGAGACCTATTCCTACGGCTCGACGTGGGCCACGTTGCCCACCACCTGCATGTCGTTTTTCGTGGACGGCGTCGTCACGCTGACGGCCAGAGCGCGCGGGTCGTATGGCAACGCCATCGCACTGACCAGCGGGGCGGCCAATATCACCGCCAGCGGGGCGACGCTCACGGGCGGGCAGGACGGCCCCGGCGGCACGCTGGATTATGACCGGGGCGTGCGGACGTTCGAGTACGCGGCGGATGCCTGGGGCGACGAGCAGGTCAACGCCGCGACGGTGATCGGCCAGATCGTGAATGCCGAATACGGCTTGTTCGTCATTGGGCGCGACGGCCAGCCGGTGTTCCGCAATGGCAGCTTCCTGTTTGCCGCCGCCAACCGGCCCGCCGACCTGGTGCTGGACAATACCCACAGCGAACTCTCGAACCTGCGCGTCAGCCGCGCCGACTGCAAGAACGTGGTAAGTGTCACCTATACCCCGCGCCTGGCCTTGACCCACGGGGTGATCGCGCAAAGCGCCGGAGTGTTCCGCGTAGACCCGAATACGGCGGTACGTTGGTCGGCGAGTGTGCCTGCCGCGCCGTCTACGCTCAAGCTGCCGTTCAAGGATGCCGCCGGGAACAGCATCGGCGCGCTCGACGTGGATACTCTGATAGCGGGCACCCATTACCGCGTCAATGATCGGGTGGACGGCACGGGCTTCGACTACACCAACACCCTCCCCCAGCGCGTCTGGGCGTCCTGGGTGATCACGGCCAGCGGGATCGAGATTACATTCAGGAATGACGCCATCGGCGCGCTGTACATCCTGGACCTGCAGGTCACCGGCACCGGCCTCAGCCCGTTTTCCACGGAAACCGTCACGGCGGAGGACGCCGCCAGTATCAGCCTGTATGGCCGGCTGCCGGACGAGTATCAGCTCGACCTGCCGGTGGTGGGGCCGTTTCCATCGGCGCTGGCCAGCTATCTGCTGTCACGCCAGAAGGACCCGCGGCTGCTCTTCGATGGCGCGGTGTACGACACCCCCGGCGAGGCAGGATCGACCCACCTGTTCGCCCTGGAGCTGCTCGACCTGGTCGAGATCTCGGACGAGCAGAGCGGGGTCTCATCCCAGAAATGTCTGGTCACCGGCGCGGAATACCGCTTCTCCGCGGGCGACGTCTCGGAAGTCACCCTGCATACCCGACCGGTGCCGCCGCTGACCTACTGGCAGTTGGGGCACAGCACCTTCGGCAAGTTGGGGACCAGCACGCGGCTGGCCTTGTAAGGAGCGACACGATGGCCTATACGAATCCGACCCCCCTCACGACCGACCATATGGTCACCGCCGCGGAGTGGAACACCGACCTGGTGGACAACCTCCGGGCCTTGAAGGACCCGCCGACGGCGCATTACGAGCTGAACGAAGCCGCCGATCTGACGACGACGGCGACCGCCTGGGCCGACGTGAGTACCGCCAAGCTGACGCTGTCCGTGACCACCACCGGCGGCGACCTCCTGGTGGGCTTCTGCGGGGTGGTCCACAAAGCGACTGATGGCCGCGTCTACTTCGACCTCCAGGTGGACGGCATCGGCGGGGTGGCCGGCGATGACGGCTTCATCGCGCTGGAGCAGGCGACCGGGCGCGGGCCGCTGTCGTTCACCTACCTGGTCACCGGCCTGGCGGCGGGGGCGCACACCCTCGCCCTGCGGTGGAAGATCACCGGCACGGGCGCGGCGACGATTTACGCCGGGGCCGGAACAGCGAACCTCGACCTGCACCCCCAGTTTTGGGCGCGGGAGGTCTCGTGATCGACGTGGCCCGACGCCTGGCGCCTGGTCTGGCCGGGGGCGGTCTGACGTTTTCGACGACCGCGGTCCTGATCACGCCCACGCTCAGCGCGGAACAACTGGCGAATCCGGGCTTCAATGCCTGGACCCTCGACTCCCCGGACGGCTGGGCGGTGGCGGGCGAAGCCGGGCACGATCCGGAAGTGACCGAGCGCGATCCGGGGCAGGCGCACGCCGACACGAAGACGGTGGGCGGCGCGGCCAACCTGTACAACTCGGCGACCTCCAACCAAC
>CAYRWY010000409.1:1385-5384 GCA_964427955.1 uncultured Anaerolineaceae bacterium | reverse complement strand
CCGGATCGCCCGGGGCGACCATCGCCCAGCCGTCGATGAAAATCTGCGCGCCGATCTGCTCGGACACGGTCGTGCCGTTGACCAGGGCGGAGCCGCTGCGAGGGGCCGGAATGCCATGTTTGAGGCGCATGAAGGCGGTGTGTTCGGTCGAGTTTCCGACGCCTCCCCACCACAAGACCGTGCGATTTTCGATGAGATAGTTGAGCCAGGTCTGGCCGATCTGCTCGGAGGTGAGCTGCGGGTCGTAGTCGTGATCCGCCAACGCCCGCAAGAACGTGAAAGTGCCGGAGATGTCGTCGTCGGTCACGACGAGCGGCTGGCCCAACCGGTCGTGAACGTAATAGCGGATCTCGCCCAACTCGGCCAGGATGCGTTCGTACGTCCAGCCCTCGAAGGGCCGTCCCAGGTAGACGCCGATGATTTTCCCCAAAACACCGGCATACACTTTTTCAAGATATTCTGTGGGGTGATCCAGCGCATAGGAGGTAGTCATCACGGCTCCGGACTGTTCTTGGTAGGTCGGGCCCCCGATCGGGACGGGAACTATTCTACCTGATCAAGGCTCTGGCGTTCCACTTCCCTGGTCCGGACCTTGCGGCCATGCCGAGTCAGGCGGAAGGTATGCAGTTCGGGATACTCATCGTATCCCGAACGGTATCAGTGTGGTGAGAGTTCACGGGTGTGAGAGGGGCTTTGCCCCAGTAGATCCGCGCGCAGGCGGCAGACCAGCCATTTCCAGTGAAAGATCAGGTGGATCAGAATCACGCCTCCGGTTACCAGACCCAGCCAGACATGGATCGTCTTCCAGTCCTGACGGTTGAGGATCAGGGTGCGCTCCGACTGATCGCTGACCGCACCGGCATCCTGCCAGCGGCGACCCTGGTGCTGGCCTTCCCCTCCTGAAGGACCGACCCACAGCACCACCCCGGAGATGAGCACCACCCCCATGAGGATCAACAGCAGTAGATCCAGGTAAAAATTCGTGCGTGGTTTGACGGTCATCTTCGTCTTCTCCTTCTTCTAGGGATTGGCTACCGGCGGCGCCGTCGGCTGCCAACTGCGCAAGTAAGCTGTGATCGCCTCAATGTCCGCATCCGTCAGGCGACCGCCCCAGGCGGGCATTCGAGTTCCACTCACGCCCATCGCGATGATCTGGCGGATCGCGGCGTCCGGGGTGGTATCCAGGAAGGTCTGATTGTTGAGCGCCGGGGCCAGCGGCGTGCCCTGACCGGATGATCCGTGACACTGGGTGCACAACACTCCATACAGCTTCTGACCTTCGGCGATGAGTTCCGGCGAAGCGGGCGCTGCCGCGGCAGTGGTGACCGCCGGGAGCATCACCTGAGCTTGATTGAGCGTGTCCCATTCTCGCAGGAACGCCACGAGCGTGCTGATCTCCTCCGCGGTGAGCGCGCGGTCCCAGCCTGCCATCAGAGTTCCGGAAACTCCCTGGGAAATGGTGCGCTGAATCTGTTCGTCCGTCTTTTGAGCGCGAAAATCGGCGGTGTTGAGCGCCGGGGCCAGCGCGGTGCCCTCACCATTGACGTTGTGGCACGCGACACAATTCTCCGCGTAGAGGGTGATGCCCGCCGCCAGCGTTTCGCCATCAGGCAGGGCGGATACCTGGGTTAACAGGTCCGCACTCACCTCCGCCGCGACAATCTGTGGGGGGACCAGCCCGGCAGCCTCGACATAGGCATAAACCTCCGCCCAACTCCCGTATTGGATCAGGGTCACGAGATCGTCGATTTCAGCCTGGTAAAGAACGCCCCCCTCATCCACGGCCCAGGCGGCCATGTTGGTGTTGTAGCGTCCCCGGGAGACGATATTGAACAGGGTATCATGCTCCGACGCTCGCAGGGCCGCCAGGGCCGGGATCGAGCCGATCCCTTCGCCGCTGGCCCCGTGGCAGGCCACGCAGTTGGTGGCATACAGCGCGGTAGCCCGGTCAATTGCATCGTCTTGCAGCCGGGCCGCGGCATCCGACCGGCGGGCGTCTTCGTGCCAGAGGGCGAAGCCCAGCGCCATGATGATCACGCCCAGGGCCAGCAGTCCTAAGAGGTGTTGTTTCTCGCTCATCTTTGGTTCTCCGGCCCTAGGCGTAAACGAGCTGCGCATCGTTAGCATGGTCGCGCCGAATCTTGTCCCCGGTATCGACCGTGACCTGTCCGTTGTCTATCTTGACGCGGAACAGATCGAGGGGACGCGGCGCGGGCGGGTTGAGCACCGCCCCATCGGCTTCGAACTCCGAGCCATGACAGGGACACACGAACCGGCCTTTTTCGGCATCCCACGGGACGGCGCACCCCAGGTGCGTGCAGGAGCGGTACAGGGCCAGGAAGCCGCCGTCGTCCAGCCGCACCAGGAAGAAGCGCCCTTCGGTGAACGGCGTGACGCTGCCCGGCGGAAAATCATCGACCGCACCGACCGCGAATACGCCTCCGAAGGTTCCCGCTACGGCGCGCGGCGCGATGAACCGCAGGCTGGCATAGGTGATTTCTCCGGCGGCGATGGTTCCCAACCCGGTCCAGCCCATCAGCTTCAGGAAGGTTCGACGATCCAACTTTTTTTCCATGCCTATATCTCCCACGGCCACACCAGGGCCATCCCCTCACCGCGAAACCAGATGCCAATGACGGTCAGCACGATAAATCCGACCAGCAGCATGACGAAGACGCTCTGGCGAGCTTCGCACGCTCTGGCGTGGAAGACCGCGCGAATACTCTCGTAGTACATCCACAGTCCCAGCAGCAGCCCGGCCAGCGGAATCCAGCCGTTACTCAAGGCGGTGGGCAGGCTGGGCATCAGATCCGGCAGATTGACGACATATTCGTCCAGCAGCACCAGGGCGGGTGTGAACACCGCGCCCAGCACCGCGCCTAAGACGGCCAGGCGGCGCCCCTTGCGGCTGCGGAACCAGATCCCTTCGCTGCTCATGTCGCGTTCCAGGTAGGGCAGCAGCGCCAGCGTGCCCAATCCCAACAGGGGGATCACAATCGCCCCAAAAACGGGATGAAAGTGCAGCAGGAGTTCCTGCAAGCCCATGAAGTACCAGGCGGCTTTGGCCGGGTTAGGGCTGTGGCTGGGATTCGCGGCTTCTTCCAACGGCGCGTTAACTCCCACCGACCAGGCCAGCAGCAGCGCGATCATGACCAGCGCGAAGATGAATTCGATGCTCAGCAGGTGGGGAATCGTGGTCACTTTGCGCTGGGACGTGGCAGGTTGTTCGTCGAGGTCACGCGGGATGCTGAATCCGTCCTTGCGTACCCGCCAGATGTGGAACGACGCGATAGCGAACAGCCCTAACGGCACAATGGCAATATGCAGGGCGTAGAAGCGGGTCAGCGTGGGGGCGTCTACTTCCGGACCGCCCAGCGCGAATGAGACCAACTGGTCCCCGACCAGGGGAATGTAGCCCAACAGGTTGGTCCCCACCGTGACGGCCCAATACGCCAGTTGATCCCAGGGGAGCAGGTAGCCGGTGAAATTGGCGGCGACGATCAAGAGCAGCAGGGCTAACCCCAACTGCCAGTTGAACTCGCGCGGCGTGCCGAACGCGCCGGTGAAAAAGATGCGCAGCAGGTGCAGCACGGCGACGACCAGCAGGGCATTCCCGCTCCAGTGATGCAGGTTGCGAATGAGCTGCCCGAACATCACCTCGGTCTGGAGCGAGAGGATGTCCGTGTACGCTTTGTCAGGGGTGGGGGTGTAGACAAAGAGCAGCAGCACGCCGGTGACGACCAGGACCGCCAGCAGCAGCAGGGCTAAGCCGCCTAATCCCCACGTATAGCTGAATTTGAGGGCGCGCGCGTTGACTTTGGTCGGGTGCAGGTGCAGCACCAGGTTATCCATCACATAACGCAGCCTGCCACGTTCATCTTGCGGGGGGAAGTCCCCCCGCTTGATGGATGATGCGATTCGTTGAGTGAGACGGGGTGGTTGATTTTCGCTCATGGGGTTACCTGGACCCTAGCTGGTACGTCCACCGCGATAGCCGCG
>CAYRWY010000409.1:0-1285 GCA_964427955.1 uncultured Anaerolineaceae bacterium | reverse complement strand
TTTCGCTCATGGGGTTACCTGGACCCTAGCTGGTACGTCCACCGCGATAGCCGCGGCTTTGACCACCCTGACCCTGACCGCCCTGGCCTTGACCGCCCTGGCCTTGTTCCCCGGCAGATCCCGGCCCGGCCCACAGCGGACGGCCATTGGGGTCCAGGAGCATCAGGCGGCCACCCTGCGTGAGGTTATCGATCTCGCCCGCCCGGAACTGGCCCACACTGTCGTAGCCAATCACGCGCACCTGATCGCCGACGGCGAAGTTGACGCCTTGTTCCGCCGCAAAACTGGGGCGACCGAGTTGTAAGGTGAGCGTCGTCGCGTCGGCAGTCTCGACGGTCAGGCTGTTTTGCGCTACCGCAGTGACCACACCTTCTACCGTCATCCAGTCTTCAGCGGCGACCTGAGTCTCAGGCGTCTGCGTGCCGCTGTTTTGACCGCCCGCCGCGCCGCCCGACCACAGCGGCTGGCCGCTGACCGTGTCACGCACGGCGATCTGGCGGCCATCCAACGTGGTGACGACGGCGGCGTGATACAGCCCATCCTGGGCAAAGCCCTCCACCGTAACGCTGTCCCCAGCCGCCAGGCTGACGCCCTGGGCCTGCCAGTAGGTGGTCGGACCAAGTTCGACGTACACCGTCTGGCCGCTGTCGTCCGCCGCCAGCTCGAACCCAAAATCATCGACGCTGACGAGGGTGCCGCGGGCGGTCCAGGGCTGCCCCACTTCGGACGTAGACTGTTGGACCTGCACTCCACCGCCATTATTGGCCTGGCGATTCTGGTTAGCGGCTCCGTTGCCCGGTGCCGCACTGGGAACTGAAGTAGGGGTAGCGACCAGGCTGTTCTGGGTCTGGACCTGATTGGGCTTCGAGCTGTCATACACCGCGACACCCGCCGCGCCGATAATCGTGATCACGAGCATTCCAATAGCGATGACCTTGAACATGGTGTAATCCTCCTGATGAGTTAATGACCAGATTTTGCCGGAGGAATATGTGGAACTCGTGAAGAGCGTGTAGCGACAATGTGTGTTCCTGGGGCGATCAAAAAATCGACCCCCGGTCAGGGCGTCGATAGTGATCTCGGTATGCTGCGAACGAGTGATGCTAGGGGCCGGTGACCGTCGGGAAGCCCTGGTCACGCCACTGCGTCAGCCCGCCCGCCAGGCTGGTCACCTGCGGATAGCCTGCCGCCAGCAAAATATCGCGCCCCTGGGCGCTGCGGTTGCCGCTCCGGCACACGACCACGATTTTTTGGTCTTTAGGAACTTCACTCAGCCGGTTGGGCA
>CAYRWY010000408.1:0-5391 GCA_964427955.1 uncultured Anaerolineaceae bacterium | reverse complement strand
GTCACGGACCCCGCCGCCACGGCGAAGCCGCTCTTTTCCATCAACGCGCTGCCGTCGGTCGTCGCCAGGAAGCGGAGGTTGTAGATCCCCGCCGGGATGACGCGCACCGCATCGCCCTCAGTGATCACGCGCGGGAACAGGGTGATCCCGTCCAGCGTCTCGACCTGGAGCGCCGGATCGCCCGCGGCGGCGTGGATCACGTGCAGGCGGGCGCCGTTGGGCGGCAGCGGGCTAAGATCGCTGGCATAGGTCAGCAGCTTGAGCGATCCGGCGCTGCCGTAGGCGACCACCAACAAATGCTGGTGCGCGCCCACCTCCGCCACACCCTCGGCCAGCGGTTGGTCCGCCGCCGGATCGGCGCCTGCCGCGAAAACCGTGATCCAGTGCTTTCCCGGCCCCGTCCCGTAGGCGCTGGTCACGCTGCTAAACCGCACCGCCGGATACAGCGGGACGGCGTCGTCGTTGACGTAGACGTCCACCGGCCCGATGCCCTGGGCCGCATTGGCGAAGCCGATCAGGGTATCCGGTTCCGGGTTGAGTACGGAACTGTCGAAGAAGCGGACCGCGTACTGATCCGCCGACCCGGTCAGGAACAGGGTATAGGCCCGGTCGCTGGCGAAGGTGTGCGAGACCGGCGCCAACAGCAGCGGACCGTCCGGCTTGAAGACCTTCACCCAGTGTTCCCCGCTCAGGATCACGTCGTGCGGGCTGGCCGCGCCATACGCCAGATCGCGGACCAGCTCAATCTGGTCGATCTTCACCGTGACCGGGGCGGTGTCCGAGGCGGCGTTCACGATCTTGACCCGCGCCGTGCCGCGCGGCGGGGCCGTCACGTCGTCGGCATACGCGTAGGCTTCCAGGCCCGCCGGACCCTGCATGGCCACGATGGTCACGCGATCCCCCGCGTGCAGCGTCACCGTGACTTCCGCCCGTTCAGCGGAACCGCTCAGCGGTTGGAAGGCGAAGGTCCGCTCGCCGGTGGCTACGTCCAGGTAGCCGGTATCGTCGTTCACCGCCGTGACCCAGCGCCAGCCATCGACATCGACGTTCAGGGGGGTGGCATTGGCCAGATCGTTGGGGGCGCGCAGCGTATTCACGAAGCGCACCCGCGCCACGCCTTCCTGCTGGCCCTGCGGCGACGCCTGGCTGATCGCCGGAGAAATCATCAGGCCCAGCAGCACGCCCCACCACACCATCCATCGTAGCAGTTTCATGTCCCTGTCTCCCTTCAACCGTGCCTACCCCCGTAATCATAGAACAGTGCGTCCAGACCCGCTATTGGCGCTTGCGATAAGCGGCACAATCCGCTATACCTAAAACGAAATCTTCAATCACGACACCATCGGGATGGGGTCTATATCATGCACTGGGATTTTACACCTTACGCAGTACCCCTTTTCGTCGGCGCAGGGGTAATGCTCGCCGTGATGCTGGTGGTCTGGCAGCGGCGCGCACGGCGCGAAGCGGCGATCATGGAGGTCCTCATTGTCGGAGCCATCGTCTACGTCCTGGGCTATGCCTTTGAACTCGGCAGCTCCCGGCTGGACGACGTGCAGTTCTGGCTCCGGGTCGAGTATATCGGGACGACCACCGTCCCGCCGCTGATGTTCATGCTGGCGGTGGCCTACGTGGGCTACCAGCGGTGGCTGAGCTGGCTCAACGTCTTGGGGATGCTGATTGTCCCGGCCCTGACGCTGGCCTTTGCCTGGACCAATCCGCACCACCACCTGATCTGGGAGCACCTGGCCCTCCAACCGATCGGCGACCGCTGGCGGGCCACGTTCGATCCCGGCCCGTGGTACTGGGTGCACGCGATCTACAGTTGGACGATGATGGTGTGCAGCATCCTCCTGCTGGCGCGGCATTACCGCCGGGCGACCCACCTGCACCGCCGCCAGGTCGGGATCGTGCTGATCGGCTTCCTGATCCCGGTGGCCGCGCTGCTGCTCTATCTCTCCAACGTGATCGGCGGGCACCTGGATTTGAATACGTATGGCACGGTGCTGTCGAGTTTCGTGATCGCGTGGGGCATGTTCAATTACCGCATCTTCGACATCGTGCCCATCGCCCGCGAAGCCGTGCTGGACGGCATGATCGACGCCGTGATCATCATCGACACCCAGGACCGGCTGGTCGATCTGAATCCCGCCGCGCAGGCGTTGACCCATGCCCAGCGCCAGGAATCGCTCAATACGCCGGTGGTCGAGGTCTTCCCCGAACTGCTGGACGTGCTGATCGCCTATCGCGACGCGCCCACCGCTCACGCCGAGATCGCCCTGGAAGGGCGCGACAAGCCGCGCTTCTTCGACATCGGGCTGTCGCTGCTGCATGACCAGAGCGGCAAGCAGGCCGGGTATCTGATCGTGCTGCGCGATATTTCCGACCGGGTGCGCGCTGAAACCGCGCTGACCGAGACCAACCTGCGCCTGATGACGCTGCGCCAGGTGGATGTCGAACTCAACCGCAAGCTGGACGTGCACTACGTCGCCGACATTTCCATCGACGCTGCCATGCGCGTGACGCTGGGCGACGCGGCGATGCTTGGCCTGAAAGAGGAAGAGGGCATCCGCATCATCCGCGCGCTCGGCCCCTATCCGCCGGACCTGGTGAACAGCCTCTTGATGGAAGAAAACAGCATCACCGCCCACGTCATCCAGACCAAAGAAGCGCTCTTCATCCCCGACATCTCGCAGGCGCCCAGTTACCGGGCCTCCGCCCCGAATATGTGCGCGCAGATCAGCGTGCCGCTGCTGTCCGGGCGCAAGGTGATCGGCGTGATCACCATCGAGACCGCCGATCCCAACCGCTTCACGTCCGAAATCTTCGAGACGCTCAAGCTGCTGGCCGCGCACGTCGCGACGGCCATCGACAACGCCTACAGCTACGAAGAACGCGAGAAACTGGTCAAGGAACTCGAAGCGTTCTCGCGCACGGTCGCCCATGACCTGAAGAATCCGCTGTCGTCCGTGATCGGGTATGCCGAGCTGGCCGTCGATAACTATGACCGGCTGGACGACGAGCAGAAAAAGTCGTTCCTGGAGATCATCCTGCGCAACGGGCAGAAGTCGGTGGACATCATCAACGCCCTGCTGCTGCTGGCCCGCGTGCGGCGCGACCAGGAGGTCCAGTTCACCGATCTGAACACGGCCCGCATCGTCGAAGAAGTGCGCGTCCGGCTGCAACCGATGATCGACGAGTACAAAGCGGAGTTGATCCTGCCGACGACGTGGCCGGTCGCGACCGGATACGCGCCCTGGGTCGAGGAAATCTGGGCCAACTACATCACCAATGCCATCAAATACGGCGGAACGCCGCCCCGCGTCGAACTGGGCGGCGAGGAACTGCCGACCGGCAGAGTCCGCTTCTGGGTGCGCGATAACGGCGTGGGCCTGAGCAAAGAGGACCAGGCGAAACTGTTCCGCATCTTCACCCGCCTGGGCCAATCGGACGCCTCCGGGCACGGGCTGGGGCTGTCCATCGTGGAAAGCATCGCCGAACGGCTCAAGGGCCAGGTGGGCGTCGAGAGCGAAGTCGGCCAAGGCAGCCTGTTCTACTTCACCCTGCCCGGCATGTCGCGCTTCGACACCAAGCCGATCCGACCCCGATAGTTCGATTTCCCCACACTGACTTACTGAGGCTCGCATAAAAAACTAAACTTTTGATGCCCACTGTTGACCTCACCCCCTACCCCCTCTCCAATCATGCTGGAGAGGGGGATTGAACTTCGGGTGGAGTAAGTCCCCTCTCCGCTTTTTTCGGAGAGGGGATTGAGGGGTGAGGTAAATCTCCCAGGCAAAAGTTTAGCTATTGGTGCCAGGATCAGTAAAAGCGGGCGCACGACCCCGCCTTTTTGATTCCCAGAAATGTGAAAAATCACGCAAGCCAATCACGCTCCAGTCACGCTGAGGCTCGATACTGAGCACGGGTAAGGGAAACACGGGGTTTCCCCTCAGCATACGAGTCAGTGGAGGAATGTCATGAAACGCTTGCTTGTGGTCATCACCTTGTTGCTCTCCGTCCTGGTCCTCGCGCTGCCGGTCGGCGCGCAGGACGCCTCGACCGCGATCGGCTACGGCCAGACGGTCGAGGGCGAGATCACCGCCGAAACATTCGAAGTAGCCTACACCTTTGCCGGAAAAGCCGGGGACGTGATCGTGATCTACATGGTCCCCACCGAGGACTTCAGCAGCCTGTACGATCCCACGCTGGTCCTCAAGGACGCGACCGGCAATATCCTGGCCCAGCCTGATTCGCACTACAGCTACGCCCTGATCGCCGCCGTGCTGCCCGCGGATGGCGACTACGCCGCCGTCGCCACCCGCCGCGACGGGTCCAGCGGATCGTCTACCGGGAAATTCGCGCTGACCGTCATCCAGCCGGAGACGATCGTGCCCGGCACGCCCGCCCAGGGGACCGTCACCGACGCCCTGCCCGCCTTCTATACCTTCGCCTCCAAAGCGCCGTTCGTCCTGACCTACGAGCGCCCGTCCGGCACGTTCTATCCTGAAATGGTCGTGTCGGTCATCAGCGAAGGTGACCTGGGCAACATCGGCTTCATCGGCGGGCTGTATCTCAAGCAGAGCACCCTGGGCATCAGCCTGCCCGACGACTCGCGGATCGACGGTCCTTTCATCGTCGCCGTGCAGAAAGCCTCCTGGGACTACTATGCTCAGGACGTCAGCGCCGACTTTTCCATCACGTTCCAGCAGTAAGCGAATGAACTGTCCGCAACGGGGCCGCCGCGAGGTGGCCCTATTTTTGAGAGAACAGTGATTACTGAGGCTTGCACAAATAGCTAAACTTTCAGGGAAAACTCCCTCCTTCGCCTCCCCCGTGCACGGGGGAGGTGGGGTGGGGGTGCTCTCTCGCGGACTTTACTGATCCTTGCATAAATAGCTAAACTTTTTGCCAGGGGATTTACCTCACCCCTGACCCCTCTCCAGGCTTGGAGAGGGGAACAAGCCCGTTTTCTCCCCTCTCCAGCTTGCCTGGGGAGGGGCTGGGGGTGGGGTTTAGATTTCAAGGCAAGGATCAGTAGTTGTTAGTAGTGCCCCGTCCCACAAATGATCGGGGAGATAGATTCCGTAGGGCCACCCCTCGGGGTGCCCATTTGGCCAGGGCAAGCCCTGCCCCTACTGATTTCCCTGTTTTTTACGGGATGGGACACTTATGCCAGTTGATTTTTTCACCCAGCCTCACCCCCTGCCCCCCTCTCCAACGGAGTTAGAGAAGGGGAAGTAGTCTCCCCTTCTTCCCTCGCTGGCTAGGCCGGAGAGGGGAGAAGGGGGCGGGGAATGAGAGGTGAGGCCGAACGAGCATGAGGCGGCGGCGGCGGAGAATAACGATGAGGGCGGTTTGGCAAAACCGCGCGCGCCTGTTATTCTAGGGCAA
>CAYRWY010000407.1:3279-5392 GCA_964427955.1 uncultured Anaerolineaceae bacterium | reverse complement strand
CGATTCCTGGTAGATTTCCCACTGGGGATGGTCCGGGCCGATGTGGCAGGCGTTGCAGGTTTCGGGCTTGCGGACTTGTTCCAGTGTGAACTCGTGGCGCAGGTGGCATTTCTGGCACTGGCCGACCGAGCCATCTTCGGCGGGCTTGCCGATGTTGTGGCAGCTTTCGCAGGCGAAGCGCGTCACCGCCGCGCCTTCGATAGCGTGCAGGGCGTTGCGCATCTCGTTGGGCTTCACTGCCGCTTCGGGGATGGCGTTGTATTCGGCCAACTGCATCTCGGTCAGCCCTTCCAGCCCGACCATCGCGGCATAGGCCGGGATCGAGTGGCGGCTGGCGTGGAACTGCTTGACCTCCTGCGCGTGGCAGGTCTCGCACATGGCCGCCGTGGGCGAGCGCAGCACGTAGGTGCCTTCGTGCTCGACCGCGCCGGGGTAGTCCTGCTTAACCTCGTGGCAGTTCTGGCAGTCCACTTTGGCGGCGGCCATCGTGCTGTAGCCGTACTGCTCCACGATGCCGGGTGTAGTGCGCTTGTGGCAGGTCACGCACTCGTCATCGCTGTTCGCCAGCGCATTGACGCGGGCCGGACCTTCGGCGGATTCGTCGGACTCGCCGACGGCGATGATCACCAGGATCAGGCCGAGCACGGCGATCACGCCGACCAGGCCGAACACGAGCACCCGCCCTACCGTAAACCAGCTTGACGCTTTTGGTGTTTGTTCGGTCATAAAAACCCCCTCTCAATCAATTTGCTTTGGTAGGGGCGCCGCTGGCTGCGCCCGTTTACTTATCCAGCTCGACCGTGAACTCCAACCCTTGATCGTTTATTTCCAGTATAAGCTGTTTCAGCTCCGGCACGATCAGATCGGCGGCGGTCAATTCCGCCGCCGGGTGCGTCGTCCCGATGGCGATGGCCTGCATCCCGCCCGCTTTCGCGGCTTGCAGTCCCGCGGGCGAATCTTCGATCACCACGCACTGCCGGGGATCGATCCCCAGCCGCCGCGCCGCCAGCAGATACCCTTCGGGACTCGGCTTCCCTTCCGCCACGTCATCCGCCGTGATGAACACGTCCGGGATCGGGAGCTGGCAGTAGCGGGCGCGGGCGCTCGCCAACCCCAAAATGCCGGAGGTGACGAAGGCGTGCGGCTGATCCGCCAACTGGCCCAGCAGTTCCCGCGCGTTGGCGTACGGCGCGGTCATCTCGACGTAACGATATTCGACCTCGGTCAGCCAGTCGGCTTCGCGACCCGCATCCAGGTGCGGCGCGACGATGGCAATCGTATCGTTCGACCGCCGCCCGTAGGCATTCGCCAGCACGACATCGAGGTCGATGTGGTGCCGGTCGGCCCATTCGCGCCAGCTTTGCACGATGGCCTGGTACGAGTCGATCAGCACGCCGTCCAGATCGAACAAGACGGCCTGACAACGAATACTCGGCATACTACGCTCCCTTTGGCAACGAGACACACCGCGTAGTATACCTCCCCCGCTATGGCTTGCCCGACCGGATCATCATCAGCAGCATCACGACCGGCGTTTTGGCGTAGACACTGTGCGGCAGGTTGGCGGCCATGTGCGCCACCGTTCCCGCGCCGCCGCTCACCTTGTCGCCGCCGAGCGTCAGATCGGCATCGCCGCGCAGGATGATGATCGTGGCGGGCATCGACGCGGTATGCTCCGACAACTCCTGGCCTGCCGCGAAGCCGAACAGCACGATCTTCACGTCGTCGTCGGCGTGCAGCGTGCGGCTGACGATGCTGTCCTGCGGAATGTCGGGCAGGGACTCGTAGACACTGGCGATATACGCGTATGGATTCATAGACACTCCTGTTAAGGTAGACGAGGCGCGCGCCATCGTGATCAAATACGGCAGTTCGATGGCTCCGGTCGGACAGATCGCTTCGCAGACGGCTTCATAGGTGCAGGCGTCGGGACGGACCAGCCCGGCTTTACCGCCCACCCACCCCAGCGCCCCGGTCGGGCAGCGTGCGATACACTCGCCGCAGCCGGTGCACCGCTGGGAATTGATGAGGGGCAGCCAGTAATCCGTCTCCACGCTTCGCACCCCGAATCACGCCTGATCCGCGATGATCTCATCATACGCGCGCTCGTGCT
>CAYRWY010000407.1:0-3179 GCA_964427955.1 uncultured Anaerolineaceae bacterium | reverse complement strand
ACACCCCGTTTCCTGACAGGTTTCCCCCTCTCCAGCACGTGGAGAGGGGGTCAGGGGGTGAGGTAAAGCCCTTACTGCATCGCCGCGCCGAGCGTGCTGCACGCCGGGCACGACGGGCCGGGCCGGATGATGGCATACCCGGCCAGCGGATCGTCGCCATAGGTCGTGAAGTCCACGTTCCAGACGATCATCAGGCGCACCTTGCCGCTGGAGCGCGAGAGCTGCGCCGCTCGTCCGAGCCACTGCGCCTGCTGCGCCACGGTGGTATTCTGCCCCCAGGCGAATCCGGCGGACAGCGGGCCGCTCAGCCCTTCGGGCGTGACATAGCCGAGTTCGGTGAAGCACAGCGGTTTCGCGCCGCCGAACGCGCCCCAATAGGTGTTGACCATGCCCCAATAGTAGCGGGTGTAGTAGTTATCGCCGCGCGGATCGCCGCTGGTCTGATCCGGCGAGACGATGCCTTCGTTGTAGTGCACGCCGACGCAGTCCATGTACGAGGCCGCGCCCGCCGAGGCCATGCCGCGGAGGTAGCGATCATCGTTCCAGACGCGGTCCACGCCGAAGGCGCCTTCCGCGCCGGTCGGGGCCAACGCGCCGCTGATCACCATCACGCTGGCGTTCGCGCCCTTGATCGAGGTGTACGCCTTTTGCAGCATCTGCGTATAGGTCGTCGGGTTGATCTGGCCCTGCGGCCATTCACGGTCGAGGTTCTGCTCGTTCCAGACTTCGATGGCGTCCGGTCCCAGCCGCGCCAACCCCGCCAGGTACCCGGCATACTGGTCCATGTAGCCCGTGCCGCCCGAGCCGAGCTGCGCGGCGTTGCCGACGACGCTCAACAGGACGCGGAAGCCCTGGCTGTGGGCCTGGTTGATCGCGCCCGCCTGCCCGTCCGGCGCATCGCCGAGGCTGTAACGCACCTGGCGCTTGACCCAGGTCATCTTGGCCTGGCGCATCAGGTCAGGATAGGCGAAGCTGTCCACCTGCCCGCCCAACTCGAACGTTCCAATCGGCGTCGGCTGGGCTGAGGTCGGCTGCGGGACCGGCGTCGGCTGGCCGGGGGTGACGGGCGTCGTGCCGCCGCCGGAAATCTTGAGCACCTGCCCAACGAAAATCAGGTTCGGGTTGGTGATCCCGTTGGCCGAGGCCAGCGCCGCGACGGTGGTGCCGAACTGCGCGGCGATCTTCGACAGCGTATCCCCGGCGACGACCGTGTACGTCTGCCCGGTCCCGGGGACGGCGGTCGGCTGCGGGACGGCAGTAGCTCCCGGCACCGGGGTGGGGACGGTCGTCGTGCCCGCCGGTGGGATCTTGAGCACCTGCCCGACGTAGATCAGGTTCGGATTGGTGATCCCATTGTACGCGGCCAGCACCGGCCAGGTGGTGTTATAGCGCAGCGCGATCCGGAACAGGTTTTCACCCGCCGCGACGGTGTGTGTCGCGGGCGTCCCGGTGCCCTGCGCGCGGACGCTGGTGATATGGCCCAGCGCGGGGGTCATCAACGCAAGAATCAAGATACTGATCAAGAACCACTTAGAGCGCATTTTAAAGCTCCCTGTCTCAAAATGTAACAAGCACCTTCTTATCATGATATTGAATTTCCGAGTTTGCACAACTGACGGTTGCCGGGCGTCTCTCCACTGGTATTTATACAACATATTTACAATGCATAAATGCCAGATTAATCGCCAGACGTTTGAATCAAAAGTAAGGGTCAGGAGGGCTGCGCCCACGGGCGGGGATGGCCTCCAGGCTGGTCGGAGTGGAAATTCAATGGCGAATGAGGATCAGGTTCACCGGTTGTTCGTGCAATATACCTGGCTCCGTCAGACGGAATGCAGCCGCCGGGACGCCTGGACCAACATCCAATCGGATGCGGCCCTGCTTCCCCCGATCGAACGCAACCGGCTCATCGCCCTGCTGCGCGATTGGGAAACGAAAGACGGTCAGGCGCACCGTCCATCGGAAGAAGACGACCCGTTTCAGACTCATTACATGCCCCCCGAGGGGCTGAAGGAGTTGCGCCAGAGTATGAACGCCTCCAAAGGCATCCGGCGGATCAAACCGGTCAACACCGTCGTGACTACGGTCACCGAGATGGTCTGTGACGCCTGTCATACGACCAACCCGCCGGGCACTACCTATTGTATCCAATGTGGGACTCAGCTTGTTTGGACCAGGCCGGTGCCACAAAAGGACGATACACAGCCGCTAATCGTTCTAGCGGGGGGGGAAGACGCTCATTTCTCGGATGAGATGAGCCTGCACTTACTGGTGCATGGGGCGGACGCGGTCATCCGGGTCCGTCCCGGTACCAGTGAGATGATCATCGGGCGGCGCTCCCCCGACAGTGTGATGATCCCGGATGTCGATCTCGCGCCGTACAGCGCCGACATCAAAGGCGTTTCGCGCCTGCACGCCGGGCTGAAGCGTCACGAAAAGACCATCGTGATTACGGACATGGGCAGTCTGAATCACACCTACGTCAATGACCAGCGCCTGCACCCGCACGAAGTGCGTGTCTTGCACAATGGCGACGAAATCCGGTTCGGGCAGTTGGCCATCCAGATCCAGTTCCACCGGGATGAGCATTAGCGAGGACAGGCGAATTAAAAAGGCACGACTAAAAACCTCTACTTTTTGACTGTTTCTTTAAGACAGTCCCTCCCCATATTTCAAGATGGCGGAACTCTTCCTGGCGCGGGGGTTCCGCCATCGCTTTATAGCGGTGACATCCCCCCGTATCTCCTACGCTCTCCCTCCGGCTGCCCTGGCCTTCCCGGGGCCGTCGCTTTCGTGCGGACGGCAGCGCATGTTATCCTGAGTGCATCGTGAACGAGCGAGAGGAGCAAACGCGATGCGGGTGGTCAAATTCAGTCTGATTTTTGTCTTGATCGCCGTCCTGATCGCCCCGTCCGCCGGGACACACGCCCAGCCGTCGGGGCCGTTCCGGGTCTACCTGACTTTCGAGGATGGCCCGACCGAGTGGTACACGCCGGCCATTCTGGATCTGCTGGCCCAGTACGGCGCGCACGCCACCTTTTTTGTGAACGGCTACCAGATCGCCGGGCACGAGGCGATTGTGCAGCGCATCCTGCGCGAAGGGCACGCCCTGGGGAATCACCTGTGGGAGGAACCGGGTCACTACGCTGGGGCGCCGGACGATGCCATTCGCGCGTCGT
>CAYRWY010000406.1:0-5425 GCA_964427955.1 uncultured Anaerolineaceae bacterium | reverse complement strand
CGCCTCGACGCACTGGCGGTATTGGGCGTTGGTCACTTCCGTCTGTCCAATCCAGAAGGCATCCAGGCAGACTTCGTGGAACTGGTTGTTGTATATCCCGCTGCCCATCGTGAAACACCCGGCGGGCACGTAGACGACCGGGATACCGTTGATCTCCTGGGTGATGGGCGTCCAGTCCGTATTGCGGCTTCCTTCGGGAATCCAGGTCGGCGTGTCGTTCCCCTGGGCGATGGAATGGTCGCCCCCTGGCAGCATAATCCCGATCCCCACCAACAGAATAATCGCCATCACTGCCAGGCTCGCCCTGGTCAAATTGAGGTATGGCATGTTGCTCTCCCCCTTGCGTCCAAACCAACAGCTCTGCGCGTGCGTTGATTCTATTATGGCGGCAAGTCGGATCGCGAAGTGGACGATCTTCCTACGATGGGGCTACTGGGAGTCAATCGCTTCCTGGCGCAGACCACCGTCGGTAGATCGCCAGTCCGACGGCCAGGCCGAGCAGGTTGGCCGACAGGTCCAGCAGCGATACGCCCCGCTGCGGCGCGAAGTGCTGCATCACTTCGATCCCGATCCCCCAGGGGAGGCCGATCCCCAACACGAGGCGCGCGGTCCGCGCGACGGTGAAATACAAGCGAAGTGTCCGGCACCACAACAGGGTCAGGATGGTGTTGATGATCACGTGGCCGATGGCGTCGGTGATGTTAGTGCCGCCAAACACGCCGGAGATTCCCGATATGGTGCTTCCGTTGCCGGACGGGGACAGCATGAGGGCGACGGCCATGATCATCCAGGCGAGGGCGAGCGACCACTTCAGCCCCACGCTTTGGGAAACAATGAATAACCGCTCTTTGGACGTTTTCAGCATAAATGAACCTCGTTTCGGCAGTGCGAGAATTCTAGCGCGGAGACGCTTTTCGGGGTAAAGGTCGATCCACGGTATGATCGGGGTCGTTGCGCCGCCCTCCAACCGGAAGAGTCCGATCGTTGCCTGCCCGCCCGCGCCCCCTGGGCCAGCCGACCCGGGGCAAGACCAAACCCAACCGCCTGCGCCGCGTGGATAATTTCCTGCTGCTGTACGACAGCGCCTTGCTGCGTGCCGAGCGGGGCGCATTCGCGCGCGCCTGGTACGTGGACCTGGGCTACGGCGCGGAACCCTTCACTACGCTCGAAAGCGCGGCCCGGCTGCGCCGCGAAAATCCCCGGCTGCCCGTGCTGGGCGTCGAAATCGATCCCGACCGCGTCGCCCGCGCCCTGTCGTATGCCGATCCGATCACCGAGTTCCGGCTGGGCGGGTTCAATGTGCCGCTGCACGCCGGGGAGACGGTGCGCATCATTCGCGCCTTCAACGTGCTGCGCCAGTATGACGAGGCGCAGGTCGTCGCCGCGTGGCAGACGATGGGGCAGACGCTGCTGCCCGGCGGGCTGCTGATCGAGGGCACCTCCGATCCGCACGGCCAGGTCTGGGTTGCCAACCTGCTGCGCCGGACGGCGGACGGGCTGGACTATGAAGGGCTGCTGTTCAGCACCAATTTCCACCAGGGCTTCGAGCCGGACATCTTTCAGCCGGTGCTGCCCAAAAACTGCATCCACCGCATGGTCGAGGGCGAAAAGATCTACGCGTTCATGGACGCCTGGAAAAAGGCGGCCAAAGAGACGATCAGCTATAAGCCGCTGGGGCTGCGCCAGTGGTTCGTGAGCAGCGCGTTAGGCTTGGCGCGGTGGGGTTTTCCTATCGACCGGCGTCACCGCCTGCTGCGGCGCGGGTACCTGCTGTGGAAAGACAGTCCCGGCGAAAAAATGATATGATTCAGGCAGAGAGGAGTCGAAACCATGTTAAAAACCACACTTATTCATCCTGAGATTTTGGGCGTTTTAGGACGGCTGGGCCACGGCAGCAAGGTGCTGATTGCCGATGGCAATTATCCGTTTGCCACCGGTTCCAATCCGACCGCGGCGCTGGTGTACCTCAACCTGCGGCAGGGGCTGGTCACGGTGACGCAGGTGCTCGAAACGCTGATCCCGGCGATCCCCATCGAAGCTGTGCACGTCATGCAGCCGGGCGATGGCAGCACCCCCGGCATCTTCGCCGAGTTTGCGGCCCTGCTGCCCGACCGGGAATTGAAGCGCACGGAGCGTTTTGCCTTCTACGATCTGGCGCGCGGCCAGGACGTCGGGCTGACCATCGCGACCGGCGAGGCGCGCGTGTATGCTAATATTTTGCTGACGATTGGGGTTGTGCCGCCCACGTAGGCGTGGGCATCCGATTGAACTAACCGGTCTGTACTGTTATGGGAGGAACAATGTCACATTACGTATTGCCTCAACTGCGCGAGCCAGCGCCCCTGGCCCAACATGAGGCTATCCTGGTGGCGAGCGGCGATCTGCGCCTGAGCGCGAACCAAAAATGCTGGCCCGCCCAGGAAGCGATGGAACGGGCAGTCGTCGCCGCCTTTGCCAAAGAAGGACTCACGGTCAAGCGCGGCCATCCCTACGACCCCGTGCGCAAGCACGGCTTCATCGAGAGCCAGAAACATGGCATGACCGTTTTCCAGTCGATCCCGCGCGATGCCCCGCTGATCGTGGCGGAAGCCGTCTGGCAGTACAGCCACCACGTGCTGCACGGCCTGCGCGATCACCGCGGCCCGATCCTGACCGTCGCCAACTGGTCGGGCGAGTGGCCGGGGCTGGTGGGGATGCTCAACCTGAATGCCTCGCTGACCAAGATGGGCGTGCGGTACAGCTCGATCTGGAGCGAGAATTTCGACGACGCGTTTTTCCTCAAGGGGATTCGCCAGTGGATTCGCGAGGGGAAGATCGATCACGATACGAGCCACGTCCGCCCGCTGGTGGTGAGCCAGCTTCCCGCGGACGAACGCGCGCTCGGCGAGGCGCTGGCCGCCCAGTTGAACCGCGAAAAAGCGATCATCGGCATTTTCGATGAGGGCTGCATGGGCATGTATAACGCCATCATCGACGACGAAATGCTCAATCCGACCGGGATCTATAAGGAGCGGCTGAGCCAATCGGCGCTGGTGGCGGCCATGCGCACGGTCAGCGATCAGGACGCCCGGCAGGTGCGCGCCTGGCTGGATCGGAAGGGCGTCCGGTTCCTGACCGGTCCCGATCCGGACGTCGATCTGACCGACGCGCAGATTTTGGAGCAGTGCAAGATGTACATCGCCGCCGTGCGCATCGCCCACGATTTCGGCTGCGCGGCGATTGGCATCCAGTACCAGCAGGGCTTGAAGGACATGGTCCCGGCCTCCGACCTGGTCGAAGGGCTGCTGAACAACGTGGATCGTCCCCCGGTCTATCACGCCGACACCGGCGAGGAGCTGTTCCACGGCCAGGCGCTCCCCCATTTCAACGAAGTGGACGAAGGCGTCGCGGTGGACGCGCTGGTCACCAACCGGGTCTGGACCGCCATGCACTACGATCCCGCCACGACGCTGCACGACCTGCGCTGGGGCTATGCCTACGCCGGGCCGGATGGCGTCGGCGGTACGGTCAATGACTTCGTGTGGGTGCTGGAGATCTCCGGCGCGGTCCCGCCGTCCCACCTGATCGGCGAGTACGCCGGAGTCGTGGGCGAACGACAACCCCCAATGTATTTCCGGCTGGGCGGCTCGACCATCAAGGGCGTCAGCAAGCCGGGCGAGATCGTGTGGAGCCGCGTCTTCGTCATGGATGGTGCGCTGCACGTCGATCTGGGCCGCGCGACCGTGGTCCATCTGCCGCCGGAGGAGACCGAGCGCCGCTGGCAAAATACCACGCCGCAGTGGCCGATCATGCACACCGTGCTGCACGGCGTCAGCCGCGATCAGATGATGGCGCGCCACAAAGCCAACCATCTCAACGTGGTCTACGCGCCGTCCGCGGCGGAGGCGGATCGCGCCCTGGCAGCCAAAGCGGCCATGTTCGCCGCGATGGGCCTGCACGTCCACCTGTGTGGGGATGTCAAGATCGGGTGAGGCCCGGTGGGGTAGGGGGTCCGGCCTCACCCCCCAACCCCCTCTCCATTCAAAAAGCCCAATGGAGAGGGGCCGGGGTGAGTTAAATCTCCCTGGCAAAAGTTCCCTATGCCGTTGAATCTGCTTCTTTCTGCGCGTTTCGTGGATGAATCGTGCATAATCAATCATAAATGCTTGACAGATAATCATCCGCTGACTACACTAAGGGCGCTGGCTCGCTTCTCATGTCCCGCGCGGAGGGGTAACGATGATCCGAATCCTGGTGATGGGTGAACTCAATGCCGATCTGGTGATGACCGGGCTGCCCTCGCTGCCGGTGCTGGGCCGGGAACTGGTCGGCACGGGCTTCCGGATCGCGATGGGCAGCTCGTCGGCGATCACCGCGGCCCGGCTGGCGGCGCTGGGCGCTCAAACCGATTTCGTGGGACGCGTCGGCGGGGATGACCTGGGGCGTTTCGTCACGCGCGAGCTGCACGGCTTCGGCGTCGGCGTGGACCATCTCCAGGTGATGGACGCTCAGTCAGACGTGACCATCGCCCTGACCTACGAGCATGATCGCGCGCTGCTCACTTACTCCGGCCTGATGACGACGTTCGACGGCAGCCCGATCACGCCTGACCTGCTGGCGCACTACGATCACCTGCACGTCGGGTCGTTCGCCCTTCAAACCGCGCTGCAACCGCACCTCCCGCGCATTTTCCAGATGGCGCACGCGGGCGGCCTGACCACGTCGCTGGATATGGGCTGGGACCCCTACGAGGTGTGGATGAAGAATCCGCAACTGAAGCCGACCCTGGCCGAAGCCGATTTTTTCTTCCCCAACGAGACCGAAGCCGAGGCGCTGTGCGGCGCGTGGAACCCGGAAGCCCTGGCGGCGCTGGTGCGGGGCACGCTGGCGATCAAGCTGGGGGCGAAGGGTGGGCTGGTGATCCGGGCCGGGTCTGCGCCGATCACGCAGCCGTCCTTCCCGGTCGAGGTGATCGATACTACCGGGGCGGGCGATGCGTTCAATGCCGGATTCCTGTATGCGACTCTCGCGGAAAAGGCCGATCCGGCGGCGGCACTGCGCTTTGCCGTCGCGTCCGGCGCTGAGGCGGTTACCCACGTGGGCGGGCCGACGGCGGCCCCATCGGCAGCGGCGCTCCGGGCGTGGCTGAAAGATCACCATCACGTCGAGGCGTAGCAGCAAACAAAGCGATTCAACGCGGAGATCGCAGAGCACGCAGAGAAGAAACACCTGATCCCTGTATTGTTCACTAGATTTCTCTGGGGATATGAACCTCACCCCCCCACCCCCTCTCCGAGGGCGGCGAGGGGGAGCACGGGTAAGTCCCCTCTCCAGACTTGGAGAGGGGACTTAGGGGTGAGGTATGAATTCGCCAACAGTGTCCACGAGCCGGGTCTCGCCAGAAAGAGACGAAAATGTTCTTCTCTCTTTTTCCCCCTAAGATTCT
>CAYRWY010000405.1:0-5444 GCA_964427955.1 uncultured Anaerolineaceae bacterium | reverse complement strand
AAATTGCTCAGGCGCATCTCGCCTGCCGTGCGGATCACGAGATCGGGGTCGGGCTGGCCCGCCGTATACAGGTAGTAATCCATCAGCGTTTCGTTGATCTCGTCGGGCGGAATGCCATCCTGCACGATGCGCCGGATGGCTTGTAACAGATCCTGCCGCCCGCCGTAGTTGAACGCGATGTTGAGGACGAGCTGGTCGTTGTTGCGGGTCAGATCGACCGCCTGGCGGACTTTGCCTTGCAGCATCTCCGACAGCCCGTCCAGTTCTCCCAGGTGGCGAAGCTGCACCCCATTCGAATGAAGCTGTTTCAGTTCGCGGTCGATCACGGTTTCGAGAATGTTCAGCAGTCCGCGCACTTCCGCTTCAGGCCGACCCCAGTTTTCAGTCGAAAAGGCATACAGGGTCAAGATCTTGATGCCAAATTCGCTGCACGCTCGCAAGATGCGCCGCAGATTCTCAACCCCTGCCCGGTGCCCGGCCAGGCGCGGCAGCCCGCGCGACTTGGCCCAGCGCCCGTTGCCGTCCATGATGATGGCGATGTGGTAGGGAATACGATCCGGCAGGGTCAATGCCTCTTCTGGCATAGTACATTACACTCCGATAGTAGGGGGGCTTGCCCCTACCGAACTAGATTTCCATGATCTCGGCGTCTTTGCGTTTGCCTGCCGCCTCGATCTCTTTGATGTACTTATCCGTGAGCTTCTGGATTTCTTCCTGCCCATGCTCGTTGTCGTCTTCCGAGATCATCTTCTCTTTTTCGAACTCGCGCAGATCGTCGATGGCGCTGCGCCGGACGTTGCGCACGGCGACGCGCGCTTCTTCGACCCGGCGGTTGACCAGCTTTTGCAGCTCCATGCGCCGTTCCTGGGTCAGCGGCGGGATGCTGAGCCGGATGATGGTGCCATCATTGTTCGGCGTCAGACCCAGTTCGGAGGCCAGGATGGCTTTTTCAATCGACTTCAACGAAGTCTTGTCGAAAGGCTTGATGGCGATCAACTGTGGTTCAGGGATCGTAATCGTCGCCATTTGGTAGAGAGGGGTGTCTGTCCCGTAGTATTCGACGTGCAGCTTTTCCACCAGGGCAGGCGAGGCCCGACCGGTGCGCATCCCTCTCAGGTCATCTTCGAGCACCCCCAGGGCGCTCTTCATACGATCTTCGGTGTCTTTCAAAACATCTTTTATCATCTCACCACGCTCCGGTGACAGAACGCATTCAATAAGTCGGACAATGCGAGAAAATTGTCGCTTATTCGCCCATGCTTGTCAACCAACCGGCGTTATAAATACACCCTGATCCCCAAAATCACTTGCATCGTTTGGCGGAATGTCGCATCTAATCCCTTGAGCAAACGCTAGGGCGATTTTCCCAAAGTTCAAATGAGGATGATGAAGATGGAAATGCAAATCGTGTTCCCCGGTGGTATGCAGGTCGATGCACTGGCAGGTGATCTGGTCATCACTACCGATCAGGATGGGTCGGCACCGTCCCCCTTTATGCTCTTTCTGGCGTCGATGGGGACCTGCGCCGGAGTGTACGTGCTGGGCTTCTGCAAGCAGCGCGGCCTGCCGACCGACGGCATTCGCATCATCCAGCGGATGCATACCGATCCCATCACGCGCCTGGTAGACAAGGTCGAAATCGACATCCAGCTTCCGCCCGACTTCCCGGAGCAGTACAAAGCCGCCGTCGTGCGTTCCGCCGAGCTGTGCGCGGTCAAGAAGCACCTGGAACAGCCCCCGCAGTTCGACGTCTACACCTCGGTGTTGGAAGCCGAACAGAACTAATCCACTGATGAAGAAAAAACGGCGTCCGAGATGAGACGCCGTTTTTATTTTCCCCGACGTGGTTATTCGGGCTTCACGCTGGTACGCGCCTTCTGCGCTTTGGGCACGCCTCCCGGCCACCAGGTCCCCTTGCCGAACAGGGTCGCCAGCGCCGGATCGAGCATCGTCCGCACGACGAAGGTATCGATCAGCACGCCGAATGCCACCGCAAAGCCCATCTCGATCAGTCCGGCGACCTCTCCCGTCACCATCGTGGCGAACGTGCCCGACAGAATCATCCCCGCCGAGGTGATAATCGCGCCGGTGGTGGCTACGGCCACGTGTACGCCCTCGCGCAGGCCATGATTGCCCACTTCCTCTTTGATGCGCCCGAACAGGAAGATGCTGTAATCGATCCCCAACGCCACCAGGAACACGAACGCGAAGAAGGGTACGTACCACGTCAGCCCGGCGATGCCGAGCAGGTTTTTCAAGAGCAGGTTCGTCACACCCAGGGTGAAGGTGAAGCTGAGCACGACGGTCATGATCAGGTAGAGCGGCGCTACCACGCTGTGCAGCATCAGCAGCAGGACCAGAAAGATCCCGAACAGCACGAACCCGATGGCGCGCAGCAGGTCCCGATTCATCGTGTCGCGAATATCAGTGTTGATCGCGGCCCCCCCGCTGGCGACGGCATCCCCGCTGCCCTGGTAGCGCTTGAGCAGCCGCCGGATCGCGGTCAGCGTATCCATGCCCTTGGTGCTGGTGGACGAATCGTGCAGCACGACGTCTATTTTGAAGGCCGTTCCTTCGTTCGCCAGGTATGTGGTGCTCAACTGGTCGAACATGTCCGCGCTGAAGCCGGTAGCGGACTCGGGCAGTGCGCTGAAGACGTCTTTCAAGGCGGAGGGCATCAGGTAGGGATCGGTCACCGTCTCGAAGGCGGTTTTCAACCCTTCGAGCGCCGCTTTGAAATCCTCCTGGCGCGTGGCCAGTTGCAGCGGGTGGTCGAGCATATCTTGCAGGGTCAGCAGGTTGGGATCGTTCGCGACCTGGGGGAACTGCTGCGCCAGCAGGTCGAGATAGGTTTTCATCCCACTGAGCACCCCGGCCAGTGTGCTCATGTCCACTGTTTGCTGGCCCTCGGACGTGCTGTTAAGCATGGTCAAGGCCAAATCGAGCTGCCCCCCGACTTGCAGCAGGTTGCTGTAGGCGCTGTTGCGTTGGCCCAGCGGATCGTCCAGGCTGCGCACATCCTGCACACCTTTCAGTGCCGAGAGGTCATCGGACAGGTGTACGATGTCGGCGGCGACCTGCTGCGCATCCTGACCGGTCAGGACGACGGTGAGCGGCATCACCGCCCCGGCCCCCAGGCTTTCTTTCATCAGGTTGAACCCGACCACCGCGGGCTTGTCGTCCGGCAGATCGCCGAGAATGTCATAGCTGACCGGCTGGAGCACTCCGTAGATCGAAAACGGGGCCATGATCGAGACGATGGTCAGAATCACTGTGAGGGGACGCGCGCTGACCCACTTGGAGGTGAGTTCGTACAGCCGCCCGTTGGCCCGGTGGGTAGCCCGGTTGGGCCAGAAGGCGTGATCGCCCAGCGTGGCCAGCAGCGCCGGGACCAGGGTCAGCCCCGACGCCAGCGAGATGACGATCCCCACGGCCAGGGCCGGGCCGCTGGTGTTGAATATGCCCATCTCGGCAAAGATCATCGCCATGAAACCGACGAAGATTGTGCCCGCGCTGCTGGTGATCGTCTCTCCGACGCGGTGTACGGTGTGAACCGTGGCGCTCTCTACTTCCGGCAGATCGGCCATTTCCTCCCGGAAGCGGCTGATCAGGAACAGGCAGTAATCCGTCCCGGCGCCGTACATGACCACCACCAGCAAAATGTTGGCATAGGATGTGATCGTCATGTAGTGATCGCCCAGGTACGCCACGATGCCCCGCGTGATCAGGTACGCCAGCGTGACCGATACCAGCGGGATCAGCGGGCTGACCGGCGAGCGGTACACCAGCAGGAGCATGATGATCACCAGCACCACCGTCACCCAGATCGTGCGATCCGCGCTCGTTTTGACCGACTCGGTGGTATCCGAGACGATCGGGGCGGCGCCGGTCTGGTAGGTGCGGACGTCGTCCGGGCGGTGTTCTTCCAGCCAGCTATCGATCTTCTTGAGCGCCTGGATCGTGATGTCTTCAGTACTGCTGGCGGTCAAATTGATGTGCACCAGCGCCACTTTATTGCTCAGGGTGGGATCTTCTCCCTGGTCCGAGGCGACGAGCAGCGCTGCCAGCGTGGGCGACGTGGTCGGCAGCGTCACCGATTGGATGCCGGGAGGCGCGTCCGGGCCGGTCAGCCAGGCCCCCAACTCGTTGAGGAAGCGCCCGGTCTCGGTGTCGATCTGATCTTCGAACGTCGCGCCCGCCGGGTTGAGGATGCCGCCCGCCGCCTGGCGGGCGTCGATCACAATCACCGTGCTGCTGGGGGCGAAGTCATCCGGGAAAGTGTTTTTGTAGACCGCTTCGGCATGGGCAAACGGCGCATTGCTCGGCAAAAAATCGGCGGTGTCCGAACTGGCGACCTCTTCGATATGGGGAGCGATCAGGGTTACGAGTACCGCCCCGGCGATCCAGCCAGCGATGATGAACAGGCGGAAGCGGGTGGCGAAACGGCCTATTCGTTCGAAGAACATACTACTGCCTCCAAGGGGGGTTACGAAGATCGGGTTCCATACTTGAGCACATCCTGCACCATGTGGGCCATTTCGGCTGCCGAGTAGCCGGTCTCGTTCTCCAGCCACCAGCCGAGCAGTTGGATCATGATGCCGGTCACAATCTGGGCCTCTATCGCGGGCGGAAAACGGGCGGGCAGAGTCCCCGGCGTGAAGTTTGCCGTGATCTGCTGCTCCACCACGCGCAGCATGTAGCTCCGGCCAAAGGCGTTGAGCTGGGGCGAGGCGGCTCCGCCCACCATGAGCAGCAAAAAGACCCGGTGCGCCTCGGCCCACTGAAAGACCTGTTCGAAACTGCTCACGGCCCATTCCGGCGTCGCGATCACCGCGCGATCCACGCTCATGATCTGGGCAACCAGGGCGTCAAAACCCTGCTGCATCAATTCACGCACGCATTCTTCTTTGTTGATGAAATGCTTGTAGAACGTGGCCTTGCTCACGTTGGCGTGTTCGGTGATGTCGAGAATCTCGGTCTCGTTGTATCCCTTGGCGGCGATGACATCGCGCGCGGCGTCGAGCAGGCTCTGGCGAGTGGCCGCCTTGCGCTGGTCGTGACGAGTGGGAGTCGTCGTCATTTTTAGTATCCTTCACGTATGGTTTTATTCGTGACGTCCAAAAATATACTTGAGGTCCACTATGGTAGCTTGATTCAACGGTAAGTCAAGAGTTCAAACCACTGAATTCCCATTCAACTTCCATCCGCTGTCCAGGTAAGAACGCCCGATTTCTGTATACTTGTTAAAAGATGAACAATACCTATGACAGAAGGAGTCAGTTTCCTTGAAAGGATTACTGCCTGTGTTCGAAGTACACGGTCCCAACGGGGAGACGTTTACCGTAGAGCTTGGCAAAGATCGCCTGACCATCGGGCGGTTCCAGGAATACAACGACATTGGCCTGGAACCCGATCCCCAGCAGTTGATCACGCGCAAAGCCCAC
>CAYRWY010000404.1:0-5445 GCA_964427955.1 uncultured Anaerolineaceae bacterium | reverse complement strand
TCCAGATGCATGGGGCGGACGCTGTTCAGATATTGATCGATTACCGACTCGACGGTACGTCCCCGGTCCGTGATATCCCGCTTGAGCCGCCGGATGAAGCGAATATCCGCATCCGTATCTACAAAAATACGCACATCGAACAGCTTGCGCAACTCCGGTTCGGCAAAAATCAGGATGCCTTCGACCAGGATGATCGGCTGTGGGGCGACGATCTTGACCTTTTCGGTGCGGCGGTAGGTCGTGAAATCGTACACCGGAATGTTGACCGCCCGGCCCTGTTTGAGTGCTTTGACGTGCTCGATCAGCAGTTCCGTTTCGAGCGAGTCGGGATGATCGAAGTTGATGGCCTGGATCTGGGAGAAGGGCAGGTCGCGTAGGTCTTTGTAGTAGGCGTCGTGTTCGAGATAGGCGATGTGCTCGGTCCCGACACGTTCCAGCAGGGCGGTCGATACGGTGGTCTTGCCGGAGCCGCTGCCGCCTGCTACGCCAATCGTCACCGGGTTGATGGGCGGAAAGGCGCTGGACATGGGAGCCTCCTAAAAGAAAAGCCCTCGCGAATGGTTCACGGGGGCAGGGTGAGCCACCCAAGAGAGTTGAACTCTTAACCTAACGCTTACGAAGCGTTTGCTCTGCCGATTGAGCTAGGGTGGCGTCAATAGTCCGCATTATAACAACACGCCGGGCCAGTGACAAGGCCGAATTTGCACCGGTGCGCGTATTGTGCCCTTAAGGGACGAGGGCGATGATTTCGGCGGCAGCCGTGGCCGGGGCTTTGCCTTCCAGCGTGACCGCCAGGATCGCCTGGTCCAACGCCGGGAGCAGCGTGCTGAAGAAGCGGTCCGTCATCGGGACTCCGGCGCCCCATTCCAGCGCATCACCCCAGGCTGTGCTCAGGTCCTGGTCGGCTAACAGCGCCGGGTTGACCGGCGTGATTCCGGTTTGTTCGAACCAGGTGCGCTGCGTGCTGGCCGTGGTGAGGAAGACGACGAACTGCCGCGCCGCCTGGACGTTTTCGGCGGTGGCGTTCAGGCTGATCATCACCGGGTGGATGCGCAGCAGCGCCCGCCAGAAGCCGTACTCGAAGCTGGGCAGCCGGGTCACGCCCAGCGCGTCGCCCAGCGCCGTCTTCAGCGTGGCGTACTCCGCCGACGAGGCGAGCAGTAGACCCGCGCGTCCTTCCACAAACTCGGTCGGATCGGCGGTGAAGGTGATGCCGCTGCTGTCGGCCAGCGTGCGCAGATCGGTGAAGAAGGTCTCCAGGCCGGTCTGGCTCATGAGCGACTGGCCCTGCTCATCCAGCAGGCGGTTGCTGCGGGTGAGGTAGAATCCGGACGTGACCAGGAAATCGGGCGCGATCAGGACTTTGTACAAGACTCCCTGCGCGACCAGTTCCGAATAATCGGCGGCAGGCCGCTCGACCAGAGTTTTGTTGTAGTACAGGGTGGCAAACTCGGCGGTGAAGGGCACGCCGTAGGGCGTCCCATCCAGCAGGGTGGAATATGCGGCGGGCCGGGTCAGATTCCCGCTGACCATGTCGATCATGTCCTGGCCGTACGCCTGGAGGTAGCCCTGGTTGGCCAGCGGCATCAGCCACGAGTCCGGCCCGATCAGCACGTCCGGCCCTACGCCCTGATCGACCTCCGTTTTGAACCGGTCCAGCAGGCCCTCGCTTCCCACGTCCTCGATCTGGATGTCGATCAGCGGGTGGTCCGCTTCGAAATCCGCCGCGAGTTGTTTCAGCGTATCGTTTTCTGTGCTCGTGTAGTCGGTCCAGACGATCATGGGGTGCGGTACGACCGGCGTGGCCGTGACCTGCTTTTCTCGCGCGGGCGACGAGTCGTCTTTTCCGCTTCCGGCGCACGCGGTCAGCGCGGCGGTCAAGACGATCATCCCGATCAGGAGCTTCCGCAGCGGTAATTTTGACATGACCCACCCTGTCCTGGTAAGGGGCGCTGCTGGATGCGCCCCAGTAGCAGTAATTCTAGCACAGTTCTAATGAACGGTATGCCGGGCGGATTCGCTATAATGGAGAGCACGTTGTGATCCAGAGAACAGATGAGGACGGATCGTGAATATAACGCGCTACGACAGCAGCACGGTGTTTGCGGATTTTTGCCAGGAGTGGAACGAACTGCTGGCGGACAGCCAGGCCAACCAGATCTTCCTGACCTGTGAATGGCTGACCACCTGGTGGCAGGTCTACCAGCCCGGCGAGTTGTGCGTCCTGGTGCTGCGCGAGAGCGAGCACGGGCGGTGGTTGGGGGCGGCCCCCTGGTTTATCTCGACCGATGCCAACGGCCAGCGGGCGCTGTGCTTCGTCGGCTGCGTGGATGTGACCGATTACCTGGATATTCTGACCCGCCAGGGCTATGAAGCCGAGGTGTTCGCGGCGCTGGCCGGTTGGTTGGCCGAACATGCCGGGGAATTCGACCGCGCGCACCTGTGCAACATCCCGCAGGCGTCGCCCGTGTTGGCCCATCTGCCCGCGCTGCTCGAAGCGCACGGGCTGGCGGTGACGACCGAGCAGTCGGAAGTCTGCCCCGTGATCGTCCTGCCGGAAACCTTTATCGACTACGTGCAGAGCTTGAGCAGCAAGGATCGTCACGAGCTGCGCCGCAAGGTCCGCCGGGCGGCGGGCGTGACGAGCTGGTATATCGTTGGCCCGGAGCACGACCTGGACGCCGAGATCACGAAATTCCTGGACCTGATGGCGGCCAGTACGCCGTCGAAGGCCGAGTTCCTGGCCGATGCGAACAACTACGAGTTCTTCAAGCAGATCGTCCCCCGGCTGGCGCGCTGTGGGTGGCTCCAGTTGGCCTTCATGACCGTGGGGGGCGAAGCCGTCGCGGCCTATCTGAACTTCAGCTATCTCAACCGGATCATGGTCTACAACTCCGGTCTGAATCCGGACCTGCACGCCAATCTGAGTCCGGGGATTGTGCTCCTGTGCAACCTGATCGAGCACGCGATCCTCCAGGGTCGCAGCGAGTTTGATTTCCTGCGCGGCAACGAGTCGTACAAATACGACATGGGAGGCCGCGATACCGCGATCTATGACCTGCTGATCACGACAGGGTAGGGGGCAGTTACCGACGTTTCCCCCGCGCTGCTCCCCCTCGCCACCGCGTGGAGAGGGGGTGAGGTAAAGCGCGCGCCCTCTTACCCCCCGTACGAATCGACGGTGTTCAGCGTTTCGGCAGCGAGATACGGCTTCTTGTCGAAGAGGGCCTCGGCGGCGGCTTCGCTGACCTGGGTCTGCCCCTGGTGGTAGAGCACATTGTTGAACGCGTCGAAGCGGTAGCGGCGGTTCACCCAGCCGTAACGGGAATGGTAGAAGACGACGTTGAACTGCACGATATCGCCGTCGATGGTCTCGTCCACCAACCAGACGGGGGCATACTGTTCCAGGTGCGGGATGACTTTTGCATCGCGCAGTTCGTGGATCTTCGTGAGTTTTTCTGCCGGTAGACTCGCCATGCGCTTCCTCAATTGTGGCTTAGCGTAAACTGATGATAAAGATGATTCTATTCAATTGTAGCCGCAGTACAAAAAAATCGCCGGGCAGTGGCCCGGCGGTAACAAGTGTTGTAGACGCGGAAAAACTACGGTGTGAAAAAAACTACTGCATCCGGGTAGTATGAGGTTCGGCATTCGGCAGGAGAGCGACCCCTTGATCGTTGATGATCTGTAGGGTACACCCCGCTTTGACCAGAAGATCTGGGCGGGTGCTCACCCGGCGAACATGCCGGTTTACGACGACGTCAACCCATCCACGACCAACACGAATGACCCAGCCTGTAGAAATTCGTTCGTCAGCATTTAGCATGGCTGCGGCTCCTTTCCGATCCGCCTTCTGCCGATTCACACCCCCTTCTGCTGAGCTACGGTATACTAACCCTATTGAAACATCGACCGCTCTTTAATGTCAAGTTAAATTAGTGGTAATCTGGGTGCAAATTCTCCGAAAACTTTATATTTATAAGGTTTAGTAATATTTAGATCTATAGAGAAGTGCCTTCGGAGGGCGGTGTCTGGTGTCAAACGACTATCGGTACGACCATTCGACCTTCATTTCTCCGTTCACGTGGCGCTACGGCACCCCGGCGATGCGCCAGCTCTGGAGCCAGGCATATCAGCGGCGCTTGTGGCGTCAGGTGTGGGTCGCCCTGGCCGAAGCGCAGGTCGAAGCGGGCCTGGTGACGCCCGCCCAGGCGGCGGATCTGCGCGCCCACGCCGATCAGGTGGATCTGGCGCGCTCCCTGGAGATCGAAGCCGAGATCAATCACGATCTCATGGCTGAGCTGCGCGCCTTTGCCGAGCAGTGCCCGGTCGGCGGGGGGATCGTCCACCTGGGCGCAACCAGCGCCGACATCCAGGACAACGCCGACGCACTCCGCCTGCGGGCCGCGCTGGATCTGATCCTCGCGGCGCTCCGCCCCCTGCTGGGCACCCTGGCCGATCAGATCGAGGCGCTGTCCGGTGTGGTCTGCATCGGGTTCACGCACATCCAGCCCGCCGAGCCGACCACCATCGGCTACCGGCTGGCGCAGTATGGGCAGGATCTGCTCGCCGACTGGATCGAATTGCAGGGCGTGCGGGCCGCGGTGCGCGGCAAGGGCATCAAGGGGGCGGTCGGGACGTCGGCCTCCTACGCCGATCTGCTGCGCGACGCCGGTTGGCAGCCCGCCGATCTGGAAGCGCGCGTGATGGCACGCCTGGGGATCGAGGCCTTTACGGTCGCCACGCAGACCTATCCCCGCAAGCAGGACTGGCGGGTGATCAATGCCCTGGCCGGAGTCGCCGCCAGTCTGAACAAGATGATGTTCGATCTGCGCCTGCTGCAATCGCCCCCGTTGGGGGAGTGGGCGGAGCCGTTTCGCGAAAAGCAGGTCGGATCGTCGGCCATGCCGTTCAAGCGCAATCCGATCACGGCGGAAAAGGTCAACAGCCTGGCGCGCTGGGTCGCGGGGATGCCCCGGCTGGCCTGGGATAACGCGGCGCTGTCGCTCCTGGAACGCACGCTCGACGATTCGGCTAACCGCCGCGAGTTGTTCCCGTCCGCGTTCCTCGCCGTCGATGAGATTCTGAAGTCCAGCCAGGGCGTGATCAAAAATCTGCGCATCAACCACGACGCTGTGAGCCGCAACCTGGGTATCTACGGCACGTTCGCCGCCGTCGAGCGGGTGCTGATGGCGGCGGCCAAAGCCGGGGCGGATCGTCAGGTGATGCACGAGCGCCTGCGGGAGCTTAGCATGGTTGCCTGGCAGCAAGTCACGGCGGGCGGCGCGAATCCGCTGCCTGATCTGATCTGTGCGGACGAGACCATCACGCGGTATATTCCCCCGCAGCACATCCGGGAGCTGATGGACGCCACCGGCTATGTCGGGGATGCCCCGGAGCGCGCGCGCCGTCTGGCGGACGAACTCCGCCGCGCGCTGGACGCCG
>CAYRWY010000403.1:0-5495 GCA_964427955.1 uncultured Anaerolineaceae bacterium | reverse complement strand
GACGGCACCAAGCTTGAGCAAGGCGAATTTAGCCATAACATTGCGGGAGAATCGACCCTGTCGTACAGCAGCGTGTTCGGCAATTTTAAGGACATTGTCAGCGAAGCCCTGGATAGCGGGCGTATCCCGATCGATCAACGGGATGTCATTCACGACTATTTTGCGTCTATCGCGCGTTAGGGAGCGAACCTGTGTCCAAAATCTTGCGTCGGGCAGCCCCGATCCTGATCAGTATGCTGCTGGTCGGCTGTATCCAGCCGATCAGTGTTGCCAACCAGACTCAAACGGCTGAGGCTCCCTTCAACACGCCCGTCTCACTCGGCCCCACGCAGGCCCCCCTGGCCACCTATCCTTCTCCCGGTGTGACCGCCGCGACGCCGGTGCCCCCTGCGGCCTCGGCCTCGGTGGCGGATACGTTCGTGCGCAGCCGGGGGGATGTCCCCACCAACATCCAGGTCTGGTACGACCAGGCGTTGGGACCGGACCGCATTCAGGGCTTCTCGTACAGCGGCCAGACCGGCCTGCCCTGCGCGGGCTTCTTGCTGACCGCCTTCATCAACGGCGTGTGGCAGCTCAACAATGGCGGGCTGGTGTGTGGCGACCAGGCCGCGGCGGAGAGCCTGGCTGCCGTGACCTTCTTCCTGGCGTCCGACGGCCAGCCGTACACGATTGCGTTCGGGCGGGTGCAGAATCCCACCGTCACGAGCGTGGCGACGGTGTATGCCGACGGGAACAGCCAGCCCTATACCATCACGGCGGGCGGCTTCCTGGTCGTCAGCCCGGGCGTGCTGACCGTCGCGCGCATTACCGCCATCGACGCGCAGGGCTTTACGGTGATCGACAATGTTCCACAAGCGCCGGTTCGTTGATCTTTTTTTCCTGTTGAGGGGTAGACATGAGCAATGCGGACTTGATCACGGTTGAAGAATTCCACCAGACGGCAGCCGGTATTCTCGGCGAAGTCGGCAAGGTGATCGTGGGCCAGAATGCCGTCGTGCGGCAGGTGTTGATGTGCATCATCGCGGGCGGGCACGCGCTGCTCGAAGGCGTGCCGGGACTCGGCAAGACCATGCTGATCCGCACGCTGTCCGACGTGCTGGAACTCAAGTTCTCGCGCATCCAGTTCACGCCCGACCTGATGCCCGCCGACATCGTCGGCACCAACATCATGGAAGAGAGCGAGGATGGCAAGCGGTATTTCCGGTTCGAAGCCGGTCCGGTCTTCGCCAATCTGGTGCTGGCGGACGAAATCAACCGGGCGACGCCCAAAACCCAGTCCGCGCTGCTGGAAGCGATGCAGGAAAAGACAGTCACGGTCGCCAACCAGCGTTATCAATTGACGCCGCCGTTCTTCGTACTGGCGACCCAGAACCCGCTGGAAATGGAAGGCACCTACCCCCTACCCGAAGCGCAGTTGGACCGTTTCTTGTTCAAGGTGGACGTCAGCTTCCCCTCGACCAGCGAACTGGTCGAGATCATGGATCGCACCACTGGCCTGGCGGCTCCTTTTGCACGGACCGCGGCGGACGGCCAGCGGATCGTCGCGATGGGCGAACTGGCCCGGCAGGTTCCGGTCGCCTCGCACGTGAGCCAGTACATCGCTGAACTGGTGATCGCCACCCACCCCACCGACGACCTGGCGGGTGACAGCCTGGTGCGCCAGTACGTGCGCTATGGAGCCAGCCCGCGCGGGGCGCAGGCGTTGGTCCTGGGCGCGAAAGTCAATGCGCTGCTGGACGGACGCTACAACGTAGCCTTCGAGGACGTGCAAGCTGTGGCCTATGCGGCGCTGCGCCATCGCATCATCCTGAATTTCGAAGGTCAGGCCGAAGGCGTCTCGACGGACGCCGTGATCGCCGACCTGTTGGAGCGAGTGCCGATCCCGGCGGGAGCGTAGACGGCCATGTCGATTGAGAACCTTCTCCAGCGCATTCTGAGCGAGCCAGCGCCGGACGATCTGTGGCAGCTTCACCCGCGCCTGCTGGCGCTGGATACACCCGCGGCGGCCCCGGCGCGCGAGCTGGCCCGGATGTTTTACTGCTACCTGAGCTGCGTGCGCAGCAAGCTCACCTCCAAGCAGTACAGCACGCTGGCGGCCTGGCTGTCGGCGGGATCGATCGGCATCATCGCGCTGCAAGACGTGATCGAAGCCGCGCCCGACGACCGTCCGCGCCTGATCGGCAACCTGCTGGCCGGAGGCATCGCCGGATCGCTGGAACTGCTCTCCACGCACCAGCACGTCAAAGCCTGGGAGACGGAATTCACCTCGGTCCACGAGGAAGCGGTCTGGCACCTGTACGCCATGCTGTGGCAGCTCTCCACCGAGACGCAGCCCGGCCTGCCCGGCGAAAAACGCCAGGCGTTGATCGATCCGCTGCTGGCCGCCGTGCGCAACCCGCAACTGGACGGCATGGTCCGCGTGGCGGTGGTGATCCGGCTCTTTCAGGTGCTCATGGCGATCCGGCTCGCGCCGCTGCTCGGCGCGCTGCAAACCGCCGCGGAGCAGCAGGCATGAGTGATACCGTCGCCCTCCGGCTGGACAATCTCAGCAAGACGTTCGGGCAGCGCGGCCTCCGTAAGCGACGGATCGAGGCGGTGAAAAACGTCAACCTGGAGATCCAGGCCGGGCAAGTCTACGGGTTTCTCGGCCCCAACGGCGCCGGGAAGACGACGTCCATTCGCATGATGCTGGATCTGATCCTGCCGACGCAAGGCAACGTCTACATTTACGGTCAGCACGTCCGCCAGCGGCACGACGTCCTGCGGCGCGTGGGCGCGATTGTCGAAGGCGCGACCTTCTACGGCTTTTTGACCGGGCGTAAGAATCTCGAAGTGCTGGCCCGCACCGCCAACCATTACGACCCTAAACGGATCGATGCGCTGCTGGAACAGGTCGGATTGGCCGGGCGCGCGCACCAGCGAGTCAAGGGCTACTCGACCGGCATGAAACAGCGGTTAGGACTGGCGGCGGCCCTGCTGAGCGATCCCGATCTCTTGATCCTGGACGAGCCGACCAATGGACTGGACCCGGCAGGAATGCACGAGATCCGGCAGTTCATCCGGGAACTGGCTGACAAATACGGCAAGACGGTGTTTTTGTCCAGCCACCTGCTGGGCGAGATCGAACAGGTCTGCGACCGGGTCGCCATCATCAACCTGGGCCAGATCGTGCGCGAAGGCGCGGTGCAGGAATTGCTGGCCGGGAAATCGGTGCTGCGCATCGAAGCCCAGCCGCTGGACAAAGCGGCAGCGGTGTTGAGCGAACGCTGGATGATCACCACCAACGAGCAGCACCTGACCGTCCAGGCCGCGCGCGAGGAGATTCCGCACGTGATCCGGCGGCTGGTCGAAAACCAGGTGGATGTCTACGAAGTCGCCAACCAGCGCCAATCGCTGGAAGAATATTTCCTGGCGGTGGTGCGGGAGGGCCATGACCATGCGTAACCTGTTCCGCGCGGAGTGGGAGAAGATCGCGGGTAACCGCTGGGTCGTTGGGTGTCTGATCTGGGTTTTCCCCATCGGGGCGTTCGTGTTCACGATGTTGGGTATTCTGACGGTCCTCCTGTCGTCCTCGGCTCGTGCCAGTTTGCGGGGCGACCAGGCCATGCAGTGGACCTCCCAAGCGGTGGGCGTGTGGAGCTTCCCCAGCAGCCTGTTGGGGCGGCTGCTGCTCCTGGGCTTCACCGCCGTCGTCTTTGCCGGGGAATACCAGTGGAACACCTGGAAAAACGTCGTGCCGCGCAACCAGCGCACGTCCCTGATCCTGGCCAAATTCGTGGCGCTGGGCTGTTACGTCGTGGTCGCTTTTGGCCTGATGTCCATCATCTGGACGCTGGGGGCCGGGGTGGTGACGCGGGTGGCCGATGCACCCTATGGGCCGGACCTGACCAGCCACGTCCTGTCGAACTTCGTCAGAGATTACGCCGTGGCCGCCGCGCTAGGATTCACTTCGACGATCATTGCGGCAGGCTACGCGGCCCTGGCAGCCATGCTCACGCGCTCGATCCTGGGCGGCATCCTGGTCGGACTGGGGATCACCATTGCCGAACAACTGCTTTTCGTCGGCATGTTGTTGATCGAGTACCTGCTGGGGATCCGGCACTTCGTTTATCTGTTCCGCCTGACGCCGGGCTACAACCTGCTCAACGTCGCCACCTGGGTCAGCGATCATCACGCTAGCGTTGTCGCGGTCGATTTGCCCAAGGGGACAGGTTATACCATTGAAGATACCCTGCTGACCTCGGTGGTGATCCTGGCGGTGTGGGTCGTCGGGTTGGTCTCCCTGACCGCCTACCTGTTCCGGCGGCAGGACATCACGGGATAGCGCGCCATGACCGAACGCATCTTTGACGAAAAAACGCTGCGCAAGCTCGACCGGCTGACCCTGATCGCCGACAAGGTCCGCACCGGGGCCATCAAGGGCGAGCGGCGCTCCACCAAACGCGGCACCAGCATCGAGTTCGCGGACTATCGCAATTACGTGCGCGGCGACGATCTGCGCCGGGTGGATTGGAACATCTACGCCCGGCTGCAAAAACCCTTCATCAAACTGCTCGAAGATGAAGAGGACCTGGCCGTGCACCTGCTGTTGGATGCGTCCGCCAGCATGGATTGGCCGCGCTCCGGCAACCCGGATCAACACAAATTCCGCCACGCGCAGCGGCTGCTGGCCGGGCTGGCCTACATCGCCCTGGGCAGTGGAGATCGCGTGACGGTGACGGTTCTGCGCGGCGACGGGGCGCAGCGTTGGGGACCCCAGCGCGGGCGCGGGCATACCTTGAGCCTGCTCACCTGGCTCGAAAAAGCCTACACGCGCGGCACGGTCGATTACAATACCGCGCTGCGCGATTACGCCCTGCGCACTTCCCGCCCCGGCGTGTGCATCGTCTTGAGCGATATGATGTCGCCCACGGGCTACGAGGACGGGCTGCGCACGCTCCAGGGGCGCGGCCACGAAGTCACCGCGATCCAGGTGCTCTCGCCGGACGAGGTCAACCCGGTGATCACGGGCGATCTCAAGCTGATCGACGTCGAAACCGGCGTTCCACAGGACGTGACCATCGATGCCGGGATGCGCGAGCTGTATATCCAGCGTTTTCAGGCGTGGCAGGCCGAGATCGGGGCCTATTGTACCCGGCGCGGCATTCACTTTGCGGTCGCCGAAACCAGTGCTCCCTGGGAACAACTGATCCTCTCCGAACTCCGCCAGGCGCGCGTGGTGCACTGATGACTCTGTCGGATCACTCCCTGTCGCCCCGCGCCGGGCTGATGGTCGTCACGGTGGTGATGATCGCCGCCTTCGGCCTGCGGCTGTGGAACGTGAACCAGTCGAGCATCTGGCACGACGAGGGCTGGTCGATCCGCGCCATCCGCGATCCGATCCACACTCCCGACGACAACACCCCGCCCGTTTACTACGTCCTTGGCCATTTGCTCTGGCTGGGCGCGGGCGAGAGTCCGCTGGCCCTGCGCTACAGCGCGCTTCTGCTGGATAT
>CAYRWY010000402.1:0-5543 GCA_964427955.1 uncultured Anaerolineaceae bacterium | reverse complement strand
TGTTGGATATTTTGAAAACAAAATTTTTTGCGGTAATTGAAAGGAGAATCACAATGAAAACCAGAATTCCATGCCTATTTTTGGTGTTATTAATCGATTTATTTATTCTCAATCAATCCTATGCTCTCCATCAATCTGAGTCATTCAGCTACATAGATACTTATACGGAAGAAGATAAAGCCGTTTTGAATGACTATCTTACGAAGGATCGAGAAAAGGATATAAGTGAAACAAAAATTAAAGAATACATATCCAATAAAATTCTCGATTGTTCCGATCCAATCAACATCAAAAATGGGTACTTTATGATCTATTCATTGACGGATCAACATCGGCTGTATTTTGAACCTATTCTCATCGAAAAAATTCATACTTTGATGATCAGTGCAAATTTAACTTTTCAGTATGAATTCATCGAAGGAAATGTTGTATTGGCAAGAGCGCTTTATACATTGGGAATTATTCGTTCCGATTCATCGATCGATTTTTTGTTGCAAATGATGGGAACGGTAGACCAATGGCCAAAGGAAATGCAAGAGGGAATACGAAAAAATCCCGATTGCGATTTACTGCTTCCGGAAATTCGAAGAAACGCTTTTGGAGCATTACTAAGCCCGAAAGATGAAAAAGGCAGGGAATTATTTGACGTTATTGAAGAACGAATAAACAAATTCTCTGATGACGATCCTCTGAAAACTCGATTAAAAGAAGCACTTGTACGCTGGATGAAAATCTACGACAGTGGAGTGGAGAATTTCAATAGCATTCATTAACCCTATACGATATCTGATGTTGGATTTATCCTAGGGTTAATTCTGATATCCGAGGCGCGTTTTTTTTGCGCCTCGGATTTTGTTAAGATGGATGAGGAGAAAAATCATGTTGAACCATAACACCCAAACACAATCCAAACTCGTATTATGTTTGCTATTCTTTATTACGATAAGCACCCTTCCGATTGAGGGGGCAGATCAACCCGCTCTAGTGCTTCCAACCGAGAATCCAGTTTCGGCGCTCGCTTTTTCTCCCGATGGCCAGACGCTCGCCTCGGCCAGCACCGACAAATCGGTGCGACTGTGGGCGGTGTCCGACGGCCAACTGCGTAAGACGCTCAAGGGACATGACAACTTCGTGTATGCGGTGGCTTTTTCGCCGGATGGAACGCGGCTGGCGTCGGGCAGCCTGGACGGAACCGTGCGGATCTGGCTGGCGTCGAGCGGCCAACACGAACGCACCTTGAAGGGGATTTCGCGGGCTATCGAGAGCGTCGCTTTTTCGGCGGATGGATCGCTGGTCGCGGGCGGCATCGGTGGAAACGGCGAGACGATGGTCCCGCAGGTCATCGTCTGGCGGGTCGCCGACGGGGAGGCGGTGCGGCGCTTGGCGTCCACCGGACCCAACGCGGTCCGGCTGGCGTTTTCGCCCACCAGCCGCGTGCTCGCCGTGGGGGGCAGTGACGGCATTCTCAAATTGTGGGACGTGAGTGCCGATTGACCCGAGACCTCGTAAGGCGGGTCTGAGGATCGAAGGGGCGTACGTTGAATACGCCCCTGTTTCTCCCCTGGACGACTTCTGCCCGGCCTGCTATGATTTTTCCGCGTATTTGGTTCTATCTGTGAAGGTTGAGGAGGTGTGCCATGCTGCGCGTAAACCGGAATCCCATCCCGATTGTGGAATATCCAGGTGCACAGATAGAGGAGACTCATGGTTACCATTCGTTCGTATTGCCCCGCTGATCTGCCCGCGCTGGTCGAGGTCATCAACCGGGCTGTCGCTCACGATGGCGAAGACCAGTACACCACGCTCGACACCCTGCGCGCTCACGCCGAGCGCTTCTACGTCAATCCGCAAGACAACTGGTTCGTCGCCGCGACACCCGCAGGCCGCGTGATCGGCTTTGCCGCTGCCGAGATCGATCCCCGCATCGGTCGGGGCTGGGGCGGGGGCTACGTCGATCCCGACTTCCGGCGGCAGAGCGTGGGATCGGCGCTGCTGGCGGCGGTCGAAGATCGCTTCCGCGCGCGGGCCGAGGCCGAACTCCCACCCGACATGTCGCTGGTCGTCACGCGGGCGTGCAGCGAACCCAACGTCGCCGCGCACACCCTGTTGGAACGGGCCGGATTCAAGGTCGTCCGCCTGTCGTGGTTCATGCGCATCGATCTGACGGCGCCGGTCGAAGCTCCGCCGCTGCCGGACGGGATCAGCTTCCGCCCGTGCGACTGGGATCGGGATGCCCGCGCGGTCTTCGACGCCCAGGAAGATTTCTTCCGCGATCACTGGGGCTATGCCGCGCCGCCGTTCGACCTCTGGAAGGCTATCGTCAGCGAGGAAGTGCCGTTCGATCCCACGCTGTGGCGGGTGGCGGTGAATGCCGCGCACGAGATTGTCGGGCTGTGCCTGCCGCGTCCCAAAGGGCACGACGATCCTGGTACGGGCTGGTTGGATACGGTCGGCGTGCGCGCCGACTACCGTAAGCGCGGGCTGGGCAGCGCCCTGCTGCGGCACGGCTTCCGCGTCCTGGCCGAAAAGGGCTTTACCGCCGCCGAACTGGAAGTCGATTCCGAGAATCGCAGCGGCGCGGTCGCGCTCTACGAGCGGGCCGGGATGCGCGTGCGCCAGTGCTACGAAATCCACCGCAAGACGATGCGCGGCGATCCCGACGCGATCTGGCTGCCGTAGGACCTTCTCCTGTTGTGTCAAAAAAAGGAGTGGTGGTCCGTATAATCTACTGAGCATAGACACCCTGGTCAGCGGTTTACCTCACCCCCCGGCCCCCTCTCCAGACTTGGAAAGGGGATTTAGGGGTGAGGTTCAATCAGACCAAACACCCGTACTTAGACTTTGACGGAGGATAGAATGCCGACGACGATCAGCACCCGGACGGTCGAAGACACCCTGTTCGCCAGCCTGCGCTTTTGGGGCCAGCCGGACGAAGTCCCGGCCCGGTTCCAGGTCTTGTACGAGCAGGTCAAGCCGTACGCCATTGGCCAAATGACCCGCCTCTACCACGGCCACGATCCCCAGCGGGGCTACGACATCGAAGTGGGCGTGCCGGTGTCGTCGCCCGTCGTATCCGGCGAGATCACCACGCGCACGCTGCCCGGCGGTCCACTGTTGTGCGCGACGCATCTCGGCCCGCCCGAAGAACTCGCCCAGGCGCGCCAACAGGTGATCGACTTCGTCCGTGAGCACGCCATCCTGATCGCGGAGGAACCGGCCTATACCGTCTGGCTGGAAGGGCGGGATGAACACGGCGACGACACGTCACGATACGTGACCGAGATCCGGCTGCCGCTGATGCTGCCGCGCTGGATCGCGACCCTGGCGGACGGCTTGGAACGCTACGGCGGCGCAGCGATCCGGCAGCAGGTGCTCGGCGCGGACGACGTGCCGGGGATCGAGACGCCCGCACTGGAAAAGACCTGCTGGGCGCAGGCGCTCATGACCCGCCTGGACGCCGCCATCCCGGACGAGGGCGCGCGCCGCGATCTGCTGAACCCCTGCGCGCACGTTTTCCCGCAGGAGCGCATCGACGCCCTGCGCGCCGACTATCAGCGGTTGGGCAGCCTGGATCGCCTGCTCGAAACGATGGGCCGGGATCGTTCGGTCGGCGGCACGTCCTTCTACGCCCATCCCTACCGCGAGGGCAGCGTGATCATCGAGACCAAGCTCCCCGCCGATCCCGAAGGCTACGCGAACGCCACCGATCCCAAAGAGAAACGGGCCAGCGCCTGCTTCTGCCCGCCGATCCGTCTGGCGATCCGGCAGGACATCCCGGTGTCGGGCACGTTCTGTCACTGCGGCGCGGGCTGGTTCCGGCGGCTGTGGGAAGGCGTGCTGGAACGCCCGGTCTGGATCGAGGTGCAGCAGACGGTGCTGCGCGGCGATGACTGCTGCCGGTTCGCCGTGCACATCCCCGACGACGTGGTGTGAGGACCGCAAGGCAGGGCGCAGCAAGCAAGCGCCCCTACCACGACGTTTCCCCCTTGCCGCTCCCCCTCGCCACCGGGTGGAGAGGGGGTCGGGGGGTGAGGTAAAACACCGCGAATTCCCGCGTGCTCAACGCTTTTGACCCCCTGTCTGCCCTTGAACCAGCCTCGCCTGGGGAGCAAACGAGCTTGTTCCCCTCTCCAACTTGCTTGGAGAGGGGCCAGGGGTGAGGTTAATCAGGTAAGGCAGGATCGCCCTAGAACCGCTTGACCCACGCCTGCGTCGTCGTATAGAGTTCCATCCCCACCGAGGCGTACAGCTTCCCGGCGTCCGCCGTGCCCCAATTCGCTACGTATACCGTCTCGACCGTGCCGAGCGCCTGCAAGCGCCGGAGACCCTCGAACATGGCGGCGCGCGCCAGGCCCTTCCGGCGGTGATCGGGATGCGTGCCCACCGGCTCGAACGTCGCGTAGCGGTTCTCCGGCTGGACGGTCAGCCCCGCGAAGGCGGCGAAGGTGCCGTCTGCCGCCTCGGCGACCACGTGCAGATCGTAGCGGTGGGAGGGCGAGTAGTGCTGGAAGTTGCGGTGCATCTCCAGCGGGTGCGCATGGCCGAACACCCGGTTGGTGCACGCGACCCAGCGTTCGACATCGTCCTCCGTGTCGCCCACGCTGCGCAGCGTGTACCCGTCGGCCAGCGGCAGATCGGGCACCGGATCGCTCGCGGCGCGGCGGCGGTTGTGCCAGAACCAGTCGGCGCGCGGCGCGTAGCCCCGGCGGGCCAGCCGGTCGCGCCGGTCGTGGTCCCACTCGAAAGCCCAGACGACCAGTTCGCGCTGGCCGTCGTCGGTGCGCCGGGCGAAATGGGCTTCGGCCCAGTCGAGGATGGTATCTTCGAGGGCGCGATAATCCGGGTGGATTTGCAGCGCCAGGTCGCCGGGACCATCGGGGATCGCGGCCCCCACGATCTGACCGTCGGCGGACTCCCAAATCTGGGTATGCGCGCCCCAGGCGGGATCGGAGCGTTCGGCGTCCGACGCGCACCAGTACGAGCCTTCCCAACGCCGGATTTCCCAGTTGAATTCGCGGCCCAGGCGCGTATAGCTGTCGATCAGCAGGTGGCGGAGGCGCAGCGCGTCGGCTTCGCCGCACAATGGACGGTTGGTAATATGGGTGAGTGTTGTGGATTGAGCAGTCACGGGTCCTCCTACCAGGTTTTAGCCCAGAATTCAATTGGAGTGCCTTCGGGTGAGACCACCGCGCTGTACAGCGCATTGGCCGCTTCGGAATAGCCGCCCACCGTGACGTGGGTTGCGCCGAGGCGCTGAATCCGCCGCATCGCTTCGGTCATGACGGCTTTGCCGAGTCCACGCCGCAGGTGTTCGGGCACGGTGGCGACCGGCTCGAAATAGCCGGTGCGGGTCACGTCGTCGTACCACAGCGTGCAGAAGGCGGCGATGGAGCCATCCGGGGCGGCGGCTACGATGTCCAGATCGCGGCGGTAGAGCGGCATTCGCTGGATTGAGTGATACCACGTCCAGCCCTCGTATTTTTCGTCGGGTTCGTCAGGATGGAAGCCGCGCCATGAGGCCCAACTGCGGGCGGGCAGTTCTT
>CAYRWY010000401.1:0-5544 GCA_964427955.1 uncultured Anaerolineaceae bacterium | reverse complement strand
TGCCGCCGGAGTCGGGGTCACCGTCGCCGGTGCAGCCGTCGGCACCGGGCCGGCGGCCGTAGGAGCCGGGGTAGTCGTGGGCGCCGGAGTGCCCGTAGCGACGGGGGCCGCAACCGGAATCACCAGCACCTGGCCAACAAAAATCAAGCTGGGGTTTGTAATATTATTTGCCTGGGCAATCGCTTCGACCGTCACGCCGTATTTGAGCGCAATCTGGGTCAGGTTTTCACCCGCCTGGACTGTATGCGTGACTCCCCCACCCTGCGCGCTGACCACTACCGGCACGGCCAGCAGGATGGTCAGGACGAGGGCCATCGTCAACAGTCGTCGCATATGCATCGTTAATGCCTCCTTCAAGTGGAACATCCAATCTCGGTCATGATAATACACTTTAAACATAAGCGCCATTTGAGTTACCGCCCATACTATAACACAATCGCCAAATCAACAATTGACCGATCGTCCTGGAACCTCACCAAAGTAATAGCAGGGTTGCGCGCGGTAACAATCCCGTTACAGGTTGGTTTGTTTTTACCCCTAACCTATCATCAGTCGCAAATTCCTATGTACAATGAACGTAAATAACTATGCTATGAGGGGAGTGTAATGAACCACAAAGTTTTTCGGCGTATCCTGGTTCTGATGTTGTTGGTCAGCTTCAGTGCCGCCATCGTACTGGCCGGGCGCACAGGAGCGGCCCATGCGGGCGTGTGGGACGTTCAGATCGTGCAGTCCTCGTGTAACGGTGCCACCATCACCTTCTACTATGACGGGTTGAACGCGCTCAGCACCTGGAACCCTGCCTATCCTAAGGCGGACCGTTTCCGCATCCAGGCGTGGAACCGCACCTGCGCCAGCGGAAACTGCAATTTCAAGCTGGGCGAAAACTGGCAGACGATCCCCAGTTCGTTTGGGACCATCACGATGTCGATCAGTTGGGCGCCGGTCATCCCGACCGGCAACGGGATCGAACTCATCGTCGGGCAGTACAATATCAACGAAGATCCGGCCAGCGTCGTGGATCGGGACATGGCGGGCATCGAGCTTCACACCTTCTACACCTGCGCTGGTGGAACGACGGCGGCAGGCGGCACGGGCGGTCACGCCGCACCGGGCTTCCTGTTCTACTGCACGGGCACCGGCGTCGGCGTCTCGAACGCAGGCGTGGCCGTGCTGCAAGCCACCTTCAGCCAGATCGCCGGACCGCTGCAAACCGCGACCACCACGGCGAAAAACATCCTCATCACCTCCGGCGGCGGCGTCAGCCTGTGGGCGCTGAAATCCAACGAACTGCAAGTGCATTACGACAGCAACCCGGACGCGACCAAGCTGATCGTCCCCTCCAACGTGTGCGGCGCGGTCGCGACGCAGGCGGCTCAGCCGGTCACCGGCAGCTACGTGCCACCCGCCACCGGCCAGGTCACCGCGGGCCGCACGACCTACGTGGTCCAGCCCGGCGACAACCTGTTCCGGATCTCGCTGCGCTTTGGCCGCACGATGGACACCATCGCCGCCGCGAATGGGATCACCAACTACGCTCTGATCTACGTCGGTCAGGTGCTGGTTATTCCGTAAAAACGCCCTGTCATCCTTTCTCCCTTTCCAACCCTCCTGGAAAGGGAGAAGGATTCTGCCATGTCCATCACCCCTCGACTATTTCCCAGACGATCAGGGAAGAGGTTTCAAGACTGACCAGGTAATGGCTGTCAGACGACCAGAGAATATCCACGATCTCCTCGCCGTTCCCCGGCAGCGTGGCGACAAGCTCAAACGGCTCGATACGATAGAGGGGGAAGGAATCCGGCGGTTCGCCCCCGGTCCCGGCGATCCAGCGCTCATCAGGGCTAAGATAGAGGAAAAATGATCCTAGCGGAAGCTGATGAATAGTCTCCCCGGTTGACAGCCGAACATAGCGGAAACCCGACAGCTTCTCGAAGATGGCGAGCGTATCGCCCTGAAGACGGTAGGACCAGCCCAAATCGACACCCCCGTGAAACAGGAAGGCGCGCGTTCCGGTATCCCAGATGCTGAGCACGAAGCCCGTGAATTGATAGTCGCCGGTGATCGACATGATCGCAGTCCCGGTCCAGTGCTCGATGAAGGTCTGACCGGCGGGAAACCCCCGCAGCGTCTCTACCACAGATCCAGTCTCAGCATCATAGATGAAAATCTTGCCGTAATCGGTGGGAACCGCCAGCAGCGAGCCATCCGGCGACCAGGCGACTGTGCCCGTCGCGTTGTAGATCGGCGCAGAGAGCGCCCCGCCCGGCGTCCAAACGTTCAGCGGGCCGAGCTTGGGATAGGTCTGCTGGGGTGCCACGCGCAGATGGCGGTCATCGGGACTCCAGAGATCAGGGGGCGGCTGCGGAATGACAAACCCTTCCAAGGTGTAAAGCAGCGCATAACGGGCCGCGTCATAGACCTGGACGCCGGTGGTCGTACTCACCGCAAAACGCGTGAGATCATGCGTGTACACAGGGAGTTCTAACGCCTCCGTCAGCGTGTACAACAGCGCGCCAGTTTGGTCGTCGTAAAAGCGCAAGACATTGGTATTACGATCCAGGTTCGGCAGCACGTGGCCGGTGATGACAAACGGGGATGGCGAGCGAACCACGTCATAAGCAAAACTCTGCCCGGCGTCGGCGAGGATCGCCAACTGCGCGCCGGTACGCGCGTCGAGAATTTGCGGCGGCGCATTGTAAGCACGCCGTACGACCACGCGGCGGCTGTCGGCACTCCAGGCGATCAGGTCGGCAAACTCGTTGACCAGTTCGCCGGTCTGCACGTCGTAGACCTGCTGCCGCGCATAGGCCAGACTGTCCGGGCTGTTCGCCTGGGGGACAAATTCCAGAGCCAGCAGGGTATTATCCGGAGACCAGGACTGCCCATAATACGCGGGTTGATAGCCATAAGGGGCGGTGATGGCGAAACGCTTGACGACGGTGACGTCAGATTGAACATATCCGACCGGCGGGCAGACCAACCCGACCAATAGAATAAGCGCGAGCAGCCTGATTCTCATGATTCACGCTCCCAGACAACCAGCTTGTTTACATTGGAGGGCTGGGATTGGACGCAGTTGGCCGCAAAACGGTTACCATCGGGACTCCAGGCAAAACTCGTAACCTCGCAGCCCGCCAGCACCCAGGCCGCCAGCCGTTCGCCGGTCGCGGCGTCCCACAGCGAAATCTGGTGACCGTCGCCGGTACTCGCGATCCACTTTCCGCCAGGATGCCACGCAATCGCCCCGCCCATGTCGGGGATCACGGTCACGGCCAGACCGGTCGCAACCTCGCGTACCTGCATGTCCGAGGCGATCCGGGTCGAATCAGGACTCCAGGCGGCAAAGCGACCGCCCCAGTACGTATCGAACAGGGCACGATCCTCCAGGGACCAGATCGTGAAATAGTCGCTGTCATGGCAACTTGTCGTCGCCAGCAACGCCCCGTCGGGACTCCAATACGCCTGGCAGCCGCCGTAAAGGGATTCGATGTGAAACAGAAGCGCGCCGCTTTGAGCGTCGTGAATATCGCGATATTCCGTCGCAAAGCGTGTGCCATCCGGCGACCAGGCAACGCCGTATCCGCTGTCCGGGGCATAGCGGAGCGCGCCGGACGCCGCATCCCAGACCCGCGTCCCGCCGTAGATGGAGCCAGTCGCGATCAGGGCACCATCAGGACTCCAGGCGACGGCCAGCGGGGTGGCAGAAGTGACGTCATACGCCAGGGTACGTACCACCGCCCCGGTCTGCACATCCCAGATATTGACCGTCGTATCGGACGCTGCCGCCGCAAGCTGGGAACCGTCGGGGCTAAAGCTGAAGCGTTCAGGGAAATCCCACCCATGCCAGATATAGCCCCGCTCGATGGTGATCAGCGGGTGATAGCGAGGAACTTCGGCGGCAGGAGGTGCGGCGCGCACCGTCCCCCACCCCAGCATCAGGACCAGCAACATCATCAAACGTTTCAATTCATTCCCCTCCTCATGTAAAAACGATTATAGATCGACATACGGCAAAGCACTGAGCGGGAGACCAACGACATCTCGACGCCCGCAAAATCCCTATCGCCGCGACGGGCGAAGATTGGTACAATCGCTACGTCCGACCGAAATCAAGTCAGGAGGATAGACTTTTATGGCAGTGATCAAACCCTTTCGCGGCGTGCGCTACAACCCGGCCAAAGTTGATGCTATTCAGGCTGTGGTCAGCCAGCCGTACGACAAAATAGACGCCCGTTTTCAAGAGAAGTATTACGAACTCAGCCCTTACAATATTGTTCGGATTATTCTTGGCAAGTCCGAGATGGGCGACCAGCCCGCCAGCCCGGAAGGGCCGAACGTCTACACCCGCGCGCACACCTGCTACCGGGAGTGGATCAAGAGCGGCGTGCTGAGGCGCGAAGAACAGCCCGCCCTGTACGTCTACGAGCAGACCTTCAACGTCGAGGGCAAGGTGTATGCCCGGCTGGGCATGACCTCCGCCGTCGAACTGGTCGATTTCGACAAGGGCGTGATCCTGCCGCACGAAAAGACGCACAGCGGCCCCCAGGAAGACCGGCTGCGCCTGCTCAAGACGATGCAGGTCAACACCGAGCAGATCTTCATCCTCTACCCCGACGCGGAGAACAAGATCAATGCGCTGCTGCGGCGGGCGATTGGCAACCAGGACCCGGTGCTCGACCTGGTGGAGATCTTCGAAAGCGACGTGCAGCAGCGGGTGTGGGCGATCACCGACCCGGCCATTCTAAAGCAGGTCGAAGAGGAAATGGGCAAGATTCGCGGGCTGATCATCGCGGATGGGCATCACCGTTACAAGACCGGGCTGACCTACCGCGACGAGCAGCGCGCCGCCTACCCCGATGCTCCCGCCAATGCCGCGTTCAATTTCGTGCAGGCGACCCTGGTGAGCATGACCGATCCGGGGCTGGTCGTGCTGCCGACGCACCGCGAGATCTGTAACTTCACAGCCACGGCTCCGGCGACCATTCTCGAACGCGCCCAGGCGCATTTCGCCATCGAAAAAGTGGCCGATTTGCAGACGTGTCTGGCGAAGGTCAACGCGCACCCGACCGGGCACGCATTCGGCTTCTTCGCGGCAGGGACGGGCTTCCAGGTGCTGACTCTCAAGAATGACGCCCTGGCCGACAAGCTGATCGCGGATGATCACTCGCCGGAATGGAAGGCGCTGTCAGTCAGCGTGTTACATAAGATTCTGCTGGAACAGATCGCGGGCGTGCCGGTGCAGGGGATCGACGACAAGTCGATGATCCGCTACCACCGCGACCCGCAGCAGCCGGTCGAGAATATCAAGCAGGGCAAGGGCAACTTCGTCTTCTTCGTCGCCGCGACGCGCATGGACCAGATCAAGGAGATCGCGGGACACGGCGAGATCATGCCGCAGAAGAGCACCGATTTCTATCCGAAGATGATCTCCGGCCTGACGATGCTGCCGCTGGCGCCGGACGAACGGCTGTAGGATTGACCGAATAACTGATCCTTGCAGAATAAACTAGAGTCCGCGAGACAGCACCCCCACCCCACCTC
>CAYRWY010000400.1:0-5555 GCA_964427955.1 uncultured Anaerolineaceae bacterium | reverse complement strand
AGAAGGGGGTGGGGGTTGAGGGTGAGGTAAACCCCAAACAGCCTGGAATGGGGAGTTGTGTAACGTCAGTTATCAGTTTGAAGCAAAAACAGGCTATACGCCTGTTCTTGGGGCGGATTTTCATTTTTCAAAGCAGGGCGCGGCGGCGCCGCTCCCCCTCGCCACCGGGTGGAGAGGGGGCCGGGGGTGAGGTCAAACGCAGCGAATTTTCGCCTACTCAATGCTTCTGGCCCACCTATCCACCCGGGGATCGCTTCGCGCTATCGCCGGTGTTTTTGGGCTGATAGCTGAAAACTGTTTACTGTCTACTGTGAACTGCTCACTGTACTCTACGTCAGCATGTCATGCGGCAGGTGCGGCACGTAGTTGATCCCGCGCAGGTCCCACAGCCCTTCTTGCCAGGTCAGGTAATGCATGGCCGTGTTGTGCATCCAGATATTCAGGTGATGGCAGCGCAACAGCGCGCGGATCAGCGTCGCGGCGGTCCCGCCGTGACAGACGACCATCTTGGTCTGGATCGAGTCGGGATTCTCGATCAGGCGATTGAGCACGCGGCGCGTCTGTTCGGCGAAACGCTGGTAATAATTGTCGGCGGGCAGGATGTAGTAATGCGGGCCGTTGTCCGAGGGATGGACCAGCCGGGGCAGCTTGATCAGCAAATCGTGGGTCGTCTCGCGCAGGTCGTCATCGACCTTGACCGGGGCGTGCACGTAGCGGCTCAGGATCGAGGTGGTTTCGCGCGCGCGCCGCAGGGGGCTGCAAATGATCGCGTCGATGCCCGGCTCGTTGACCGCCAGACATCGACCGAGCAGGTCTACCTGGCGCTTACCCATGTCGGTCAGATACAGATTGTCTTCTTCCGTCCCCCGATGTTCGGCCTGTCCATGACGAACCAAAATCAGCCGCATAACGTCCTCTTCTGCCCTCAGGTCATTTGAAATCGCTCTGCGATTATACGAACAGGATGGGCTTTGGTCAACGGGTTTGGTCCGGGTTGGCCGCGGCGATCCATTCCAGCATCAGCTCGGCCTTGTCGATTTCGCCCAGTCGTTGGAAGTGCTGCGCCGCCGCCTGCCAGCACGCTACGGCCCCCGCCGTGTCGCCCAAATCCTGTCGCACCAGCCCGAGATTGGCCTGCGTCCGGGCATAGTCCAGCGGGGCGGTCTGCGGCGTGACGTAACGCAGTGCCTCGTCGAGCGCGGCGGATGCGCGGGCCAGGTTGCCCGGCCCATCTTCGATCTTCGCCAGCGCGCGGTAGGCCGCGCCGAGATTGCTGCGCGCGGCGGCATAATCGAGCGGGGTCTGCTGCGGGCTGGTGTGGCGCAGCGCCTCTTCGAAGGCGTCGATGGCCCGGTGCAGGTTGGGGACCAGGTCTTCCTGATCGGCCAGCGCGCGGTAGGCCGCGCCCAGATTGTTCTGGGTGGTGGCATAGTCCTGCGGGGCGCGGCGCGGCGTGCGCAGCCGCAGGGCGACGTGATAGGCGTCGATGGCGCGGCGCAGGTTGGCGGTAGCGTTCTTCACGCCTGCCAGGTCGCGGTAGGCGTTGCCCAGGTTGTTGTGGAGCGCGGCACGGTCAGCGGAATCTGGCGCGGTGTGGCGTAAGGCGGTGTGATAGGCGCGGATCGCCCGGTCCAGGTTCGAGGCGCGGTCGGTGATCCCGGCCAGATCGCGGTACGCCGTGCCCAGGGCGCTTTGGGTGGCGGTGAAGCCCGCTTCGTCCGTTTCCGGCGGGCGGTAGGGCAGGGCGGTGCTGTAGGCGAGGATCGCCCTCCACAAGTTTTCCGCCCGATCCTCGTAGCGGGCCAGATCGGCGTGGGCCGTCCCCAGGTTGTGCTGCATGGCGGCGTAAAGCTGCGGCGCGGCGGTCACGTCGTACTGCTCGATGGCGTGATGGTAGGCGAAGATGGCCCGATCCAGGTTGTCGCGCGGGTTTCCGGCGGGATGGGCCTGGTACGCCGCCCCCAGCGCGTTGAAGATCGTCCCCCGCAGCAGCGGATCGGGGTGATCGTCGGCGGTCCCGGCGACGCGCTCGATCCAGCCCAGCATCTCCGCCGCATGGCCGGACCGGGTCCAATAGTCGGCGCTGGCGGTGTACAACTGGTACGCGGCGGCGAGGTCCTGGCCCAGCGCCCAGGTGAAGGCGGCATCCAGGTTGCTCCATTCGGCGCCGAGTCTGGTGCAGTCGCCGGTCTCACGGCAGCGCTGCGCCAGCCCGACGAAGTAGGCGTAGTGCACGGGGGGAGCCTCCGGATCGGTTCCCGCGGCGGCGATCACCAGCGGATCGATCACGTACCGCTCGCGGCGGTGTCCGTTCACCACCATGTGCCAGGCGATGAACTGCCATGCGCGCAGGGTCGCGAGCCGCTGTTCCAGCCGGTCGCCGTCCAGTCCCAGCAGGGCCGCCGCCGCCTCACGGTTGAAGCCGCCCCGGCAAACCGTCAGCCGCCGCAGCGCCGCGCCGGGCGCCGGACCCTCTTCCGCTTCCATGTCGTGCAGCCGCCGGATGATCAGTCGGTCCATTGTTTCGCGCTCTCCTCGTTCCGTCCAGAAAGAACAATCTCACCACAGTTTTTCTCCCGCTTTTCCTCTGTGGTCTCCGCTCGCAGCCCGTCGCGTAGGGCGGACCACAGCGATCCCTCGTACCGCGCTGCCGGGCCGAGCCGGGTCCGCGGCACCGCCCACGCCGTCACGATCCCCAGCGCCGCCGCCCCGGCGATCAACGCCACGCCGGTCCCGGTCGCCAGCGCCGCGAAGAGGTGATCGTATTGCAGCAGCCCGACGTCGCGCAGCAGGTTCCACCAATCGTGATGATCCTTGCTCATGCCGAAGATCAACGGCAGCTTCCGGGCGCGCGCATCGCCGATGTACTGCGCCAGGTTGATCAGGCTGTGCCCGGTCAGCGCCCAGAACAGCAGCGCCCCGCTGATCTGCTTCCGCACCGTCAGGGCGAACACGGCGGGCAGGATGAAGATCAGAAGCTGCCAGATCGAGCCGCCCGCCACGTTGAGGAACCAGCCGAACGGCAGGCAGATGAAGTGTCCGATCTCGTGCGGTCCGATGGCCAGCGCCCAGATCACGAAGGCGACCGGGCCGTCACGCGGATCGCGCAGGTGATCGACCACGGTCAGCGCGATCAACAGCCAGGCGCCCGTTTCGAGCACGGCGTACAGCGGGCGAGGATGGCGCGCGGCAATCTGTCGGACGCGCTGGCCCGGCGTGACACCCTCCACCGAAATCGAGGGAGTGATCGGCTGGATCACGGGCGCGGCTGGCGGACGGCGTTCGATCCACACGCCGATCCCGATCAGGGTGGCGCCGCTGGCCAGGGCCAGGACGAGGAAGGGCAGCATAAGTCTCCCTAGGGTGGCGGATCGCGAAAATCGAACAGGACGTTGTGGCAGTTGAAGCACGACCGCGCCCCCAGCTCGTTCAACATGCCGCAGTGGGGGCAGGTGAGGTATTCGCCGCGCCACAGCCGCTCGGCGTCGTTGACCGGCTTGCCCTCGACCGGACCCTGTGCCGCCCAGGTGTCGCTCTGGGGCCGGATCAGCCACTCCGTCAAGATCAGCAGTCCCAGCAGCAGGGTCGAGGAACACGTCAGCCAGAAGCCGATCTGGATGTGGCCGTCTTTCAGCGGGGAATCGTCGGCCAGTTGGCGGCCATAGTTGATGTAGAAATGGGCCAGGGATAGAAAGCCCACGCCCCACGCGACCAGCGCCAGCTTGCGGTACCAGACCGGCACGACCAGCAGCCCGGTGAAGCCGCGCAGCGCGCCGATCAGGATCGCCGGGGCGAGCAGCCACAGCATCCCCAGCGGCTCGGTGATCACGGCGGGGTCCTGGTGGCGAAACTGGTGCAGGCTGCGATCCAGCAGGTTGAACGCGGTCAGGGCGTCGATGGTCGGACCGTCCCACCAGCGCAGGAACAGCCCGGCAGCCGCGGCCAGCGCCGCGATGAACTGCATCGCGTAGACCGCTCGGAAATACGGGTCCAGGTTAGTGCGAGTTCTCCAGTTGAACATGTCGCCTCCACAGTCCGGCCCACAGCAGCAGCCATACGCCGCCCATCGTGTAGCCTGCGATCACGTCACTGGGGTAGTGTACCCCCAGATACAGCCGTGAGAAACCGATCAGCAGGACGTAGACCACCGTGCTCGCCGCCAGCGCGATCCGTGCCCGGCGGCTGGGCAGGCGCGGCCACAGCAGCAGCACCAGGAAGCCGTAACCGAGCATAGCCATCATGGCGTGGCCGCTGGGAAAGCTCCCGCCCGGCTCGACGGCCAGCGGATCGGCGAAGTTGGGCCGCTGCCGGTCGAAAAGCTGCTTGAGCTGCATGTTGAGCAGCCTGCCGCCCACGAGGGTGATCACGCCGATCCCCAGCGGCCACCATGCCCGGCGCGCGATCAGCCAGATCGCGGCCAGCACGCCGCCCAGGTAGACGCCTTTCGGGCCGATCCAGGCGATCCCCTTGAAGAATTCGACCAGCGGCGAACGCGTGTGATCGTGCAGAGAATTCGCAAAGTCCCGGTCGAAGCGGGTCAGGGCGTTATCGCCGGAAATCGCCGCCGCCAGGGTCAGCGACACCAGCAGGCCGATCACCCCGATCACGACACAGGCCCGCAGCAGTGGATCGCGCCAGATCATCTCAGCACCCCCTAGGGATGGCAGTCACGATAGCGCCGGTGCGTCGAGGCGAAGCCGTACCACGCGGTCGTCTGCCCGATGGGATACACCGGATCGCCCGGCGCGAAATACTGCACCGCCCGCACGCGCATGTCCGGCGTCAGGCGGGTATACGTGTCCGGGCGTACGACATCGACCACCACCAGCCCTCCGGCGAAATAGAGCTGGGCCGACATTACCCACGGCTCGCCCGGAAACAGGCTGGAATGATCCGTGCCCAGGCAGCTCACCCGCTCCGGTGGGCCGAATTCGTGGATCACGTCCGCCAGGGTCAGCACGCCGTAGGTGCTCAGCTCGAACGATTGGGCGATGCCGTCGCCGTAGTCGGTGGTGCGCGCGCTGTACGGGCTGCCGCGTGACGCCTGATCCATCACGTGATCGATGTAATCCATACCGGGGCGCAGGCCCTGCCAGCACGGCTGCTCGCACGCGCCGGTTTGCAGGTAGGTGGGCGTCAGCGGCGCGGTCTGCCCGACGGCGCGCACCCCGGCCACCGCTCCGGCTACCACCATGAACAGCACCCCGATCCAGATCAGCGAACGAATGAGGAACAACTCTCGACTCCTTCGAGTGACGATCAGCACCTGATCCTGGCACAAATAGCCAAACTTTTTGTCAGAGATATTTACCTCACCCCTCAATCCCCTCTCCGAAAAAAGCGGAGAGGGGACGTACTCCACCCGAAGTTCAATCCCCCTCTCCAGCATGATTGGAGAGGGGGTAGGGGGTGAGGTCAACAGTGGGCATCAAAAGTTTAGTTTTTTATGCGAGCCTCAGTAGATTGATCAGTAGCCTTGTTTTAAAAAGTCATGTCAGTGTCAGTAAAACAATCTTTTCGCTCTTCTCTCGTTTTTCCTCTGTGTGCTCTGTGTC
>CAYRWY010000399.1:0-5563 GCA_964427955.1 uncultured Anaerolineaceae bacterium | reverse complement strand
CTTCGCCTACCTCGCCAGCATTCACCGCGCCCTGACCGTCTACGGCGACGGCAAGCAGGTGCGCCCCCAACTGCACATCAGCGACGCCAGCAGCGCGATCCGCTTCGCGCTGGCCCACCCGGACGTGATGGCGGGCGGCCTCTACAACGTCGTGGGCGAAAATGTCTCGATCCTGGCTTTGGCCGAGGCGATCCGCACGCTGCGCCCGGCGGTCGAACTGCGCTACACCGAGCAGGACGTGCTGACGCACCTCTCGTTCGCCGTCGATGGCAGCAAGCTCAACGCGCTCGGCTGGTATCCCCAGGTGGGCCTGGAAGCCGGGTTAGCCGAACTGCTGGAGCACATGCAGGGCTTCCAGGCGTTCCGGCCCGGTGGCGGGATCGGCTTCGAGGAATGAGAGCAGAATAATTCACGACTGTCCTTGTTTGCTGGCCTCATTTTCCAGGCTGCAAAGAATAAGGCTGGTGATGTTAGTCGCGATTTTCCAATCCAGTTCAGTCACAGTGGGATATTCTGACCGGATTTTTTCAGGTAGAGAGAGTGTTTCAAGCTGAGCTGATAGTTGAGAGAGTAAAATAGAACGGTTTCTTATTTTTAGTCCAGCCACATTTTTACCGTTCTTTTCGACAACTCCGTACTCGATATGTTCAAGGCAGTTCAGGTTGTCAGGAGTTTCGGAGCCAAAACTTATACATAGCTGCATCAGGTAGCTGCTCTGTAAAGCCAGACTAGAAAAATCCTCTAGCAGTGAGATTTCGATCAGTTGATCGGCAAATCTGCGCTTGTTCTGGTCCGGGCGAAAGGTAGCGCCGTCTTGAGTTACGACATCATGCTCAGTCGCAAGGATAACCAGGGTGATCATACGCTGGGCAGCATCGATCTCGTCAGGAAGCAGATCCAGCCCGATGTCTGGTGCTGGGATAGCTCCTTCGGCACAGTTCATAAGGTCAGCTAAGCGTAGCTTGCACTCCACGGTCGAAGATTTTGACAGTGAAAACTCTGACAAGGCTGTAGCCAGATTTTCACTCAAATCCGCTAGTGACATCCCCGTTGGCGTACCAAACAAGGCCTTTACTGTTTTTTCTCTAGCAGACATTCTAAACCTCTCTGCGTTCCGTGCGGATGCTTTTCACCAGTTCTCGCACGCGCGCCCATCGCCATCGCCGTCCAGATGATCTTCGTCGCCGCACTGCGCCAGGTGGGCGTTGGCATTCACCCCCAACGCGTTGAAATCGCGGCAGTCGAGATCGTTGATCCCGTTGCAGCCAAACGGATCGCTGTTCACCACCGGGGCCGAAGTCGGGACGACGGGCGCGGCCTGGACCGGTGCCTTGTCGGAAAGTACCGAACTGTGCGCGTATAACGTCGTGCCGCGATGCATGATCTGGTACCACAGCGCGGAGCCGCCGATGGACTCGCCCCAGGTCACCCCGGTCACACGCGCCCGATCCCCGGCGGCCAGTTCCGCCTGGGGAGCGCACGCATCGGTGGCCCAGGGGCAGGGGCGCAGATTCACGCCGGTCGTGGCGAAGTAGGTCGTATCCGGCGTATCGGTGACCGGGACCGCTGTCAGCGTTGGGGTGGCATTCGCCTCCGCTGCCAGGGTCCAGGTCGGGATCGGGGTTTGGGTGGGCCGTGCTGTCACGGTGTCGGTCGGAGCGACCGTCGTCGCTGGCGCGAGCAGGTAGGCCAGCGCCGTGGCCGTGCGTTGGGCGTCCTGTACCCCGGTGGTGTGATCGTCGGAGGATTGCCCCGCGATCTGTACCGACGCATAGACCCCGATCCCCAGTACGATCAGGATCGCGACGATCAGCCCGGCACGTCTCAAATATTGTATACTACGCAGCTTAGTAGACACCTACCGAACCTCTCTTAATCATGCATTGTATCAGCAGGAGTATATCATGCCTCCCTTGGTCTGTATCGGTGCCCCCTATTTTCTGGGATTGTCGCGCGAGGAGCGGACCGACGTCGCCGCGGTGCGCGCCAGCGGCTTCGCGCGGGAGCTGAACGCGGCCTGGATCGACGTGCTGCCCGACTACGCCAGCGCACCCGATCCGATCACGGCAGTCAACCGGGCCGTGGTGCAGGCGATCCGATCCGGTGCGGACAGCTTCCCGCTGATCTTCGCTTCGGACTGTACCATCGCGCTGGGCGCGGTCGGCGGTCTGCTGAACGGTGAAGAGTTGGGCGTGATCTGGCTGGATGCGCACGGCGATTTCAACACGCCGGAAACTTCGCCGAGCGGCTTCGTCGGCGGGATGCCGCTGGCGATGCTGGCCGGGCGTGGCGATCAGCAGTACCTGCGCGGCGTGGGACTCGCGCCCCTGGACGAGAGCGACTTCATCCTGACGGATGCGCGCGATCTGGACCCCGGCGAGGCGGCGACCCTGCGCGGCAGCCGGGTGCGCCACCTGCGCGATCTGCACGATCTGCTCACTGCGCCGCTGCCCGCGATCCCGCTGTACCTGCACGTCGATCTGGACGTGATCGATCCGGCGGACATGCCCGCGATGGGCTATCCCACGCCGGGCGGGGCGCCGCTGGACGACGTGGCGGCGGCGGTGCGGCGTGTCGCGCGGGAGGGTCAGGTGATCGGGGCGCTGTTCGCGCTGTGGAACGGATCGCGCGCGGTGGATGACCGCCCGCTGACCGCGGCTCTTACCGTAGCACGTGCCCTGGTGGCGGGCCTGCGCGAGCGCGAAGCATAAGGAAAAACGATTCAACGCAGAGACCGCGGAGAACGCAGAGCAGATAGGGATAAGAGAGAAAAAGCAGCCTGAGCGCCTCGTTTTTCTCTCTTTTTCCTGATTTCTCCCTCCGCGCGCTCTGCGATCTCTGCGTTAAAATGTTCTTAGCTTGAGGAGGGTGTATGACCACTGAAGCGCCGTTCGACCTGGACGCCGTGTTCGAGGTGGACGATTACCTGTACTTCTACGAGGACGATCTCACCGACGAACGATCCGAGGCGGAGGTCGCGCTGCTGGTGCGGCTGCTCGACCTGGCTACGCCGCTGAAGATCCTCGATCTCGCCTGCGGCTTCGGGCGGCACGCCAACCGGCTGGCCCGTCTCGGCCATACGGTGACCGGCGTGGACTGGATGCCCGGCTTCCTCGATCTCGCTCGCCAGCAGGCCGCCGCGTGGGGCGTGAACGTGGACTACCGCCAGGGCGACATGCGCGAGATTGCCTTCGACGGAGAATTCGACCGGGTGCTGCTGTTCTTCACCAGCTTCGGCTACTTCGATGACGCGGAAAACGTCCGCGTGCTGGCCCACATGGCGCGCGCCTTGAAGCCCGGCGGGATGTTGGGGATCGATCTGCCCAACCGGGACGTGATCGCGTTGGACCCGCCGCAGTGCAGCGTGATCGACAAGGGCGGCGATTTGATGATCAACCGCCTCCACTTCGACGCGGCGACGTCGCGCTTTCACAACCAGCGCATCGTCGTGCGCCACGGCCAGCGCAAGGACAAGCCGTTTTCGATCCGGATGTACCGCCCGGCGGAGATTTGCGATCTGCTCGGCGGCGTGGGGGTGGTCGATCTCCGCTGCACCGATGGCGCGGGGGAGCCGCTGGCCCCGGAGGCGCGCCGCATCATCGTCACCGCCCGCAAGCCGTCGAACTAGCGGAAAGGATGTCCCCTCTCCTATACCGCAGCACGGGAGAGGGGATCACACGAGGTTTAGAGGGCGAGCGGGTCGTTACTTCCCGCTCAGTTCTTTCCGCAGATCGTCGCCCTTGAAGGCGTGACCGAACAGCGGCGCGAAGACACAGAAATCGAAGACGCCTGCCGCGACCGGGACCAGCCCGACGAGCGCCAGAATCCACCCGGCCCCGCCGAGGATGATCCCCAGCACTACCAGAATCGCGCCCGCGACGATGCGTGCGATCCGACCATTCATGCTGGCAAGAAACTTGAATGCCGCGTCCATGTGACCTATCTCCTGATGCTAGGATACTTCCACTGACTATTAGAGTACAACACTTGTATAAAAGTTGCGTTATCGCTCAAGCCCGGTTTCGTGTTATGATGTTTTTAGGGTGGGACGGGAGTGCACGCACAGAGGGTCTGGATGAAGCGCATCCTGTATATCGAAGATAATCCGAACGATCAGCGGCTCGTCAAAAAAGTGCTGGGTACGCATGGTTATGATCTCGTCATCGCCGGGGACGGCGAAGCCGGACTCAAGGCCGCCGAAGCGGGCCAGCTCGACCTGATTCTGGTGGATGTGCAGATGCCTGGGTTGGACGGGCTGGATACGGCCCGCCGCCTGCGGGCGATAGCGGTCTGCGCGCAGACACCCATCGTCGCCCTGACTGCCTACGCGGAAAAATACCAGCGCGAGACGTACCTGGAGGCCGGGTTTACCGACTACCAGCAGAAGCAGGCCGGGATCAGGCCGCTCCTGGAGCTGGTGAAGCGTCACCTGGCGGAACTTTCCTGATTTTGAAATAACATAAAAGAATATCATAAAAAATGCGCCATCAGCGGCGGGTTGTGTTTATAATCTTGGTGAAATCTGGAACACGCTTTGAGGATAAACCATGACCACTGCTGAGGTGATCGGCTCCGTTCGTGAAACGGAGCGGACCAGCACGCTGGGCGCGCTGGTGGTGTTGTTCAAGCTGCGCGTCGTAATGCTGCTGTTGATGGCGGCGTTGGGCGGCGCGATGTTGGGCAGCGCGGGCGCCCCCACCTGGGGCGAACTGGCGCTGTTGATGGTGACCGGGACGCTGTCCGCGTCGGGCGCGTCGGCTCTCAACCAATACCTGGAACGGAACAAAGACGGCGCGATGAAACGGACGCGCCGCCGCCCCCTGGTGACGGGGCGCTATTCGGCTCGCGCGGTGCTGGTCACGGCCAGCGGCATGGTCATCCTGGCGAGCGGGATCGCGCTGGCGGCGGGCCATGTGGCGCTGGCGATCTGGCTGGCGGTCGGGGCGTTCATCTACGTCGGGATTTACACGATCTGGCTCAAGCCGCGCAGCGTGTGGAACGTCGTAATCGGTGGGGCGGCGGGCAGCGCCGCGGTGTTGAGCGGTGGCGCGGCGGTCGGCCACTGGACCGATTCGGGTGTGATCCTGCTGTCGCTGCTGCTGTTCACCTGGTCGCCCATGCATTTCTGGAGCCTGGCGCTGGCCTATCGCGCTGATTATGCCCGCGCGGGCGTGCCGATGCTGCCGGTAGTGGCCTCACCCCGCCGGGCGGTGTTCTGGATGATGGTCCACGCCGTCGCGACCGGGGCGTTCGGCGTGCTGCTGGCGACGCATGAGACGCTGGGCTGGGCGTACCTGATCCCGGTGGGAGCGGCGACGATCTGGCTGGTAGCCGGATCGGCGCGGCTGATCACGCAGTATACCGGCCCGCGCGCCATGAGCGTGTTCAAAGTCTCGAACCTGTACCTCAGCCTGGTGCTGCTCGCGATCTGTGTCACGACCGTGATCTAAGAAACCGTTTGAACAGCCTCCGCGGCGCGCCGATCTCCTTCTAGGTCAGGGGTGGGCGGGCCGCAAAAATATCAAAGTCGGGATCATTTTTCTGTAGGGGCAATTCATGAATT
>CAYRWY010000398.1:0-5565 GCA_964427955.1 uncultured Anaerolineaceae bacterium | reverse complement strand
TGTTGGCAAAGCGGAAGAACAGGATATTCTGGGCGGTCTCTTTGCCCAGGTAGTGGTCGATCCGGTACACCTGGCTCTCTTCGAACACCCGGTGCAGGGCCTCGTTCAAGCTCTGCGCTGAGGCCAGGTCGTGCCCAAACGGCTTTTCGACCACGATCCGCCGCCAGCCGTGATCTTCCTTGGCCATTTTCTGCTTGCCGAGGGCTTCGACAATCGGAACGTACAGCGTAGGGGCCACGGCCAGGTAATACAGCCGGTTGGCCTGTCCTCCCTCAAGCTGCCGCAGAAAGTCGTCCAGCTTTTCGAAATCGGCAGCAACCTGGGAATCGCCGGGTTGATACCAGAGATGCGGCGCGAAGGCTTCCCAGGCGGCGGCATCGAAGGACTCCGCCGCGAGTTCCTGGACGCCCGCCCGCAGGTGATCGCGAAACTCGTCGTGCGAATAGGGCGTGCGCGAGACGCCCACGATGTTCAGGTTGTTCGGTAACCGTTGCTTGCGGAACTGGTTGAGCAAGGCCGGAATCAGTTTGCGCTCGGTCAGGTCGCCCGAAGCGCCGAACACTACCAGGCTGGTAGCGGGGGATGTTGACGCACTCATACGACTCTCCTCCGGTGGTGTGAGTTCACGCATAATATAAAACTGCCGCCTCGAATCTGCCTAATCTGATTCCGCGTTCAACCGGTAGACGATGAAATGGTGCCACGCGTCGGAATACGCCACGGCTGCGCTGATCCCTTTCCGGCGGAGCGCATCCAGCCAGGGCGCGGCTTCCTGCGGCGACGGGGCGACGAAATAGCAGGGCTGAAGCTGCTGGGCCACGTCGTCGGCCAGGGCTTCGGGCAGGGCCGCATAGCGCAGCGCGATCTGTGGCTGCTCACCCAGGTAGTAGGCCAGCTCCCAGCCCAGCCAGTGATCGTACACGATCTGCCCCTGAAATTTAGTGTTCAGCGTGTCGGCCAGGGTGTCGATCCCGGTATGCTTCCCCTGGTCGCCGCCCAGCGTGCTGTGGCCGTGCAGGCCGGTGATCACGGCAGGAATCATCAATAGGGCCGTCAGTCCCGTCGGCACCGCCGCCCACAGGGTACGCCGTCCCGACCACCACCCGGTCAGCGCCCGCGCGGCCAGCACCATCAGAAAGGGGACCAGGGGGTGCAGGTAGCGGTCATAGGTGTTGAAGGCGATCAGCCAGTACCCGCTCAGAAAAGCCAGCGCGAATCCGGCGATCAGCCCGTCGAACGTGCTGGGTGGGGGGCGGCGGTACACGCCCCGGCCCAGCCAGATCAGGATGACGATCAACAGCGCGGCACTCAGCAGGGGCGATCCCGCCACGAATTGCAGCCAGTGCGCCCACTGTTCCAGGCGCGGCCAGAGTTCATCCGACCGGATCAGCCGTCCGGGGTTGTTGCGCTCATAGCCCAACCGGAAAAAGCTGCGCGGGGCCCGGCTGGCGTCCCACACCGCCAGGATGCCGAGTCCCAACGCCAGCGGCCACAGGAATCGCCCGATCCGCCTGATCAGGTCACGCCGTCGCCCATCGGTCTCCAGGGCCTGGGCCAGGCCCAGCATCACGACCAGCGGGAGGAACACCACGACATTGGTTTTGGCGGCCAGCGCCAACGCCGCCGCGATCCCCGCCGCGCGCCACCGGTCTCGCACGGCGAGCAGGCTCGCGGCCAGTATCCAGAAGGTCGCCTGAATGTCGGTGAAGGCTGTCGCGGCAAAGGCGAGATCGTAGGGCGACAACGCCCACAGCAGCGCGGCGCTGGTCGCAGTGCGCCGATCCTGGTAGAGCGTGTCCACCAGCAGAAACAGCAGCAGCAGGCTCAGGCTGCTGAACAGGACGTTGGGCAGTCGGGCCGCGCGCTCGGTGGGGCCAAGCAGGCGAAACGACAGCGCCGTGACGTAGAAGGTCAGCGGCGGTTTATCGAGATCGGTGGTGCGCAGCAGCAGATCGCCGTCGTGGCTGATCAGCCGCGCCTGCGCCGCGAACAATGCCTCGTCCGGGTGGAAACGCACGTCCACCTGGAGCATGATCAGCCGCAGCATGACCCCGATAAAAATGACGAGCGCCGGGCCATAGGCCGACGCTCGCGAGGAATGATTGACCATGCCGGTGAACACTCACTCGGTGAAGCGATAGCGGATCAGCGTCCACATGGCGATCACGCCGTCATGCCAGCTAATCTTTTTGCCTTCATCCCACTCGCGACCGTTGTACGAGATCGGCACTTCGTAGATGCGATGGCGGCGCTTGAGAATCTTGGCGGTGATTTCAGGCTCGAAGTCAAACCGGCGGGATCGCAGGGGGATGTCTTTGATCACCTCGGCGCGAAAGACCTTGTAGCAGGTTTCCATGTCGCTGATGATCGAGTTGTAGAGCAGGTTGGTCACGAAGGTAAGGGTCCGGTTGGCGACCATGTTCCAGAAGAACATGGCTTTGCGCGGACCGCCCAAAAAGCGCGATCCATAGACCACATCGCTGATCCCCTCTTCGATGGGTTTGAGCAGGGTGGGATACTCGCGCGGATCGTATTCCAGGTCGGCATCCTGGATCAGCAACACGTCGCCGGTAGCGTTCTTGAACCCGGTGCGAACCGCCGCGCCTTTGCCCATGTTACGGTCATGCAAGATCACCTTGAGATCATTTCCTTTTTCGACCTGGGCCAGCGCATCCCGTGAACCATCGGTGGAACCATCATCCACCACGATGATCTCGTGCGCCAGGTTGACCGCCCGCACGCGCCGGATGATTTCGGCCACCGTTTTTTGTTCGTTGTAGCATGGGATAATCACAGAGAGTTTGAGTGTCAATGCGGCTTTCCTCTTGTCCTATACGCGCGCCAAAGCGGCGGGATTATAACGAGACCCGGCCCCACTCGCAAAGGTTTGGCTTTAGCTCTTGAGCAGGGTAAGCTTGTGCTCAGTTTACCCTATTCATGCCCACTGCGGGGAGGCGATTTGGTGAGTGATTCCCCTACTTTGACCTTACGTGGACAGCACAGCGACGACCTGGAACACCTTTTCGCGCTGTTGAACACGGATGACATCATCCGCGACACGTTGGATCTGCCCTATCCCGGCGAAGAAGCCTTTCGCGAGCGTTATGGCAACCCGCCTGTCGGGACGCACGTGTTGATCGCGGAAATCAGCCTGCCCAGCGGGCGCAAGCGGCTTATTGGAGCGGCCTGGCTCAAGACGCTGCTCAACCGTCGCCGTCACGCTGCCGAGCTGCGCCTGGTTGTCCACCCGGACTACCACAATACCGACACCGAGGTGGCGCTGCTGCGTGCGGCGTTGGACCTGGCGGATCGCTGGCTGGCGCTGCGGCGGTTGGAAGTGGTGGTCTACGACGACCGCCGGGATGCGTTGGAGCTGTACCGCCAGCATGGTTTCGAGCGTGAGGCGGTGCTGCGGCGCTATGCGTTCCGCGATGGGCAATACAGCGACGCCTGCCTGCTGGCGCGCCTGAACAGGCCGGAGACTCCGGCGGTTAACGGTGAGGAGGCGCAGTCATGACCAAAAAGACGGACGAACTGGTTATCACCATTCGCGGTGTCGAGGCCGACGACTGGGAAGACGTGGCCGCGCTGCGCAGCACGGCGGGGGTGATCTACGGCACGCTGCAACTGCCGTACATGTCCCGCGACCTGGTGCGCGACCGGCTGGAAAACATGCCGAACGATCAGCGCGGATTGGTGGCCGTGGTGGACGGGCGCGTCGTTGGTCAGCTAGGCTTGCAGCTCTACGCCGGGCGGCGTTCGCACGTGGCGTCGCTGGGCATGATGGTCCACGACGATTACCAGGGACGTGGGGTAGGCAGTGCCCTGATGCGGGCTGCCATCGACCTCGCCGAAAACTGGTTGAACATCAGCCGGATCGAGTTGGAAGTGTATATCGACAACCCTGCCGGACTGGCGCTGTACCGGAAATTTGGTTTCGAAGTCGAAGGCACCCTGCGCGATTTTTCGTTCCGGCAGGGGCGGTTTGTGGATGTCTACAAGATGGCCCGCATCCGGGAAGAAGGGGCATGATGGCCGTTCACAATCCGTCCGTTCTGGCCGCCGCCCGCGGTGAGCCGAGCTACGTCTGGCGCGATGGACAGGAGCGCCGCCTGCGGATGTTGGGCCACTGGGCCGAATTGGGCAGCACGGTATTTCTGGAAGCAGGCTGCGGAGTAGGGGCCTACAGCAGCCAGATCCGCCGCCGCTTTTCCCTGTATGTGGAGGCGTTCGACGTCGAGTTCGAGCGGGTGCGGCAGGCGCGCGAAGATGCGCCCCATGCGCTGGTCGCGGCGGCGGAGGCGCTGCCTTACGCGTCGAACCGGTTCGACGTGATTCTCTCGAACGAAGTGATCGAGCACGTCGTGGATGATCACGCCGCCGCGGCGGAGATGGTGCGCGTGCTCAAGCCCGGCGGGCGGATCGTGCTCTTCTGCCCGAACCGCTGGTATCCGGTGGAGCAGCACGGCCATTACTGGAAAGGGCAGTATCACTTCGGCAATACCCCGCTGATCAACTACCTTCCTGACCGCTGGCGCAACCGGCTCGCCCCGCACGTGCGCACCTATTCGGCGCGCGGCATCCGGCGCTTGTTCGACGATCTGCCGGTCCGGATCGTGTACCACACCCGCATATTCGGCGGCTACGACAACATCATCTACCGTTTTCCTCGCCTGGGCCGCGTGCTGCGCAACGCGTTGTACGCGCTCGAAAGGACGCCGGTGCGCGTCCTGGGACTTTCCCATCTGGTGGTCATCGAAAAAAATAAATGAAGAGCTGGGGCCGAGACCCCAGTTTTTTATTCGATGGGATCAACAGAGCGCACCAGGTGCAGCCCTTGCGCGGCGTATTCCGCCAGCACGGCGTTGGCGGCGGCTTCGAAGTCGATCTGGGGATGGACGACGGACGACATGCAGTCGGTGAGGATGCGCCATTTGGCGATCTCGTCCGGTTGGTGCTGGTAGTAGCGCATGGCAGACGTGATCGTTTCCAGCACGCAGTGACTCTTGGCCTGCCCGGCGACGTAGATCAGATCATACGAGGCGAGCATTTCCAGGAAGGGTTCGTTCAAGCTCCCCTGCGGCTGGTCCAGAACTTTGACCTCGGGTTCCAGCAGCGAATAGTGTTCGGTCTTCGGGATCGAGCCTTTGTGCAAAAAGGCCGGTTCGGAATTCCGGGCGGCGGAATGGTAGACGATTGCTTCGTACAGCGCCGGGGTGATGGTATAGCCGGGTGTGCCGATCATGGTGTGATAGGGCCAGATCATCAGGCTCTTTTTGGCGCTGTGTTCCAGCTCGTGCACGTAGCTGAGTGACCATTCCCGCTCGAAGAGCGGACGCCAACGCCCCTGGTCGATTTCCTGGCTGGTGATCAGGGTGAACGGCGCCGGGTGCTGACCGTGCGCGTCTTCCCACCAGGTCGGATAGAAAATCTGCGTGGGGATGTGGCTGTCCAGCGACGCGGCGATGGTGCTGATCTGCTCGACATGGCGAAAAATCCAGTCGATGGTGCGCCGCGTATCGTCCACGGCGCCCGGCACGCTCAAGGCCCCGTCGGGGTGGATAA
>CAYRWY010000397.1:0-5568 GCA_964427955.1 uncultured Anaerolineaceae bacterium | reverse complement strand
CCGCACCAGCTACGGCGGGATCGGTGAGACGCTGCCGGGCGTGATGGGCCTGCCGGGACGGCAGTAGCCATGATCACGCGACAGGCCGTGAGCGAACGACTGCTGGCCTATTTCAACCAGGAGATCACGCTGGGCGAACTGGTCGATTGGGCAGGCAACTGCTTCGTAGACGACTGTTTCGGACCAGAGCAGGAGGTCCCCCTGCTGCGTGACATCGTGATGTATCTCGCGGCGGCGGACAGCACGGCTTTTCCGCTGACGTGGGAAGTCGGCGTGCAGTTCATGAAACAGCTAGGAACGCCCGTCAGGGTCGTATTCGTCGAACCGTGACTGTGCTTGGAGCAGAGAACATGCGCAAACAGACTTTTTTGGCACTGTGGATCGTGATCGCCGTGGTCGTTGGACCGCGCGTGATCGGGGTGACGGCCCAGGGCACGCCGGAACCGGCCAGCCTGGTGCTGACGGTGGACAACGGCGCGGATGCCCGGCTGAACCGCATGGACTGGGACGTAAATGCCTGGTCGCTGCTGCTGCCGGGCACGAGCATCCGGGGCAGTGATTACATCGACCTGGCCGGGCGGACGACGGTGCGCGTGCTGTGCCCCGATCTGACGGTGCTCGATCAGCGCGGCAGCGAGGTCCCGCAGTGCAACCCCTACCCCGCGGTTACGGCCTTTTTCTACGTCGATGATCCGGCCTGGACGGCGCACGGCCAGAATACGGCCATCACCGTGCTGCCCGCCGATATTGCCAGCCTGCCCGCCGACCTCGATCCGGGATCGTATGGCGCGCAGGAATTGAGCGGCGCGGGTCTCGACCTGGTGCGGAACGGGATCGGCACGATCCAGGGACTCGACCTCCCCGATGATGCCAAAGCCTTCGCGCTGTCCAGCCTGTACCGCAGCCAGGGCGCGCTGCTCGACGCGGTGGGCGTGCTGACCGCCCTGCCGGACATCGGCTGCACCGAGCGGCGGCCCAGCGTGGATGCGCCGACCGGCGATGCCCGCCCGATGGTCCAGTCGCCCGTGCTGTACCTGCGGCTGGGCGAGCTGTACGAACTGCTCGGCCTGACATCCAACGCCAGCCTGCAATATCAGTGCGCGCTGGATCTGTCGAACGCCCTGGGCGACACGGCGGACGCGGCGCTGGCCTCGGCGCGCTGGGCGAATATCGCCACCGATCCGGGCCAGGCGATCCAGTTCTACCAGCAGTCGATCAACGCCTACGCCCAACTGGGCGCGCAGCAGGATATGCAGGCCGTGCTGGACGTGTGCGGGCTGCGCAACTGCACGCCGCCGGGATAGGACAAGTTAACAGTTTTCAGTTTTCAGCGATCAGAGCCTCGGTTTTCTCCCCCTCTCCATTGCGCTTTTGAATGGAGAGGGGAACAAGCCCGTTTTCTCCCCTCTCCAGCTTGCCTGGGGAGGGGCTGGGGGTGGGGTTTAGATTTCAATGCAAGGCTCAGTAACTTGACGCACATAGGGCGCCGCAAGCGGCGCCCCGCTTTGAAAACTCACCACGAACGGAGTAGACCCCAGTGCTGTTACAACACCAGATGATCGAGCGCGTGCGGGCGCTGTGCCGCGCGGACGCCCGCCTGGACGCGGCCATGATGTACGGCTCGTTCGCGTTCGGCGAAGGCGATCAATTCTCAGACATCGAGTTTCTGCTGTTTTTCGACGATGCCACGTTTCCGGCGCTGGATCGCCGCGCCTGGGCCGCACAGATCGCGCCCATCGGGCTGTGGTTCGTGAACGAGTTCGGGATCACGACGGCGATCTTCGACAACCTGATCCGGGGCGAATTTCACTTTCACTCCGTCTCCGAAATGACCGTGACCGACGGCTGGCCGGGCGCGGTGTACTTCCCGTCGCTAGACGCGGTGCTGATCGCGGATAAGTCGGGGAAACTGGCCCCGCACGTGCAGCCGGTGATCGGTCCGCCGCCCGTCTTCGCCACCCCGGAGGCCGTCCAGGCACTGGCGGATCGCTTCCTCAACTGGTGGGTGTTCGGCTTCCACGTGCTGCGGCGCGGCGAACACGCGCGGGCGCTGGAACTGTTGGGCGCGGTCCAGCGACACCTGCTGAGCATGGCGCGCGTGCAGGAAGAGATCACCGCCCGGTGGTGGATTCCGTCGCGGGCACTGGAAAAGGACCTGTCTCCGGCGGCGTATGCGCGTTTCGCCGCCTGCACCGCCCCGCTGGACGGTCCCGCGCTGCACCGGGCCTACGCGCAGGCGTGGACGTGGGGCCGCGAACTGCTGGGCGCGCTGCACGATCAGCAGGGCGTCACCGTGCCGGAGGCGCTGTGCGCGCGGATCACGTCGCTGATCGGGGAATAAGGACAAGAGCATTTCAACGCAGAGACCGCAGAGCACGCGGAGAGGTTTTTTAGAGGAAGAACAGAGAAAAGCGTTTCACCACAGAGGGCACGGAGGACACCGAGGAAAAGCAGAGGGGGCCAATGTGCCCCCTCTGGGTTGTTGAACTAACCAACTAAGAACTAACCACTAAAAACTGTTCACTGTCAACTGACCACTGTCTACTGTCAACTCCCCTACACCGACATGGCGAGCAGCCACTGCGCGAGGAAATAGGTGCTCAGCACCCAGAACGGCGCGCTGCGCCACGTGCCGCGGAAGCGCTCGACCGCCAGCACCGAATCCGACGCCACGAACAGGTACGCCCCGGCCAGCGCCAGGATCGCGCTGGTATTCTTCTGCGCTTCCAGCCAGCGGTTGTCGGCCTGCCAGACCATCAGCAGGATCATGAGGATGTAGACGATCACCGGCAGGCGCATGTCGCCCAGGTTGTCCCACAGCCGCCACAACATCAGCGCGCCGTATACCAGGAAGGGGACGCACGTCCACAGCGGCGGATAGTGTTTGATCGTGACGGAAAAGGCGGCGAAGTACAGCGCGTGCGCGATCAGGAAGCAGCCCAGTCCATAGATGAACTTGTCCGGCAGCAGCAGGTACATATCCCCGGCCAGCGACACCAGCAGCGCGGCCAGGATCAACTGCTGGTAGGTGGCGGATACCGGGTGCGCTTCCAGCAGCGCGATCAGGATGATCCAGAACATGGTCAGCGGCTTGAAGATATACTCCAGCCGCTTCCACTGGCGGTACTTGGAGAGGATAGTCAGCGCCGCACAGGCCAGCGCCAGGATACTGAGCAGAATCGTGATGATCATAGGTCCTCGATAGCGGGGCGGCCAAACCGCCAGGTCCATTCAACGTCCAGCATGAAACGCATCGGCCAGCCTTCGGGCGGCGCTTCCCAGGTCGTAAAGTTGAGCACGGCGTCGGCAAACGCGTCAGTGTGGGCCTGGGTGGGTTCGGCTAACAGCGCGCGGGCCAGATCGATCAGCCCGTCCGGCTTTTCGGGCGCGCGGGCTAGCTCGGTCATGAACCACTTGTGGAAGGGATACAGCATCCGGTTGTGGGCCAGGATCAGCCGTCCCCCAAACAGCACCATGTCCGCCGCGGCGTGCATCCGCAGGTACGGATCGTCGCGCTTTTCGGCCTCGCTCATGAACCACTTGAGCGCCAACACCTGCGCGTAGAAGCTCCGGATCTTGGCGGTCCGCTCCTGCTCCGGGTAGACCACCAACCGGCGCAGCAGATCCGCCAGGTCCGGCACGCGCGAGTAGACGGGATAGGCCCCGGTGAAGGCCCAGCGCGCCGGTTCGCTGCCGTGATCCGCCACCTCGTCCAGGAAGCCGCGGCTGACAATTTTGCCGTCCGCGTAGCCCCCGGCATAGTCGGTGAAGTTGAAATACGTCACGGCGCATTCGTGGGCCGCCTCGCGGCGGGCGAATTCCTCGTCGGTCGCCAGCAGCATGAAATCGACGTCCGAATTCGGCTGCGCCAGCCCCTTCGCAATCGACCCGCTGACGATCAGTGCCAGGAAGCCGGGATCGGCCTGGAAATGCTGCGCGAGCTTGTCAATCGCGCGCTGGTGATGTTCGAGCATGAGAACCAACTCCACGGTTGTGCCGCCGAGGTCAGGAGAGTTGGTTCTTAGTAATTAGTTATTAGTTTTTAGTTGAAAACGCGGATTCTTTCCGGCTGTTGGTCTTAACTAAGAACTAATCACTAAAAACTAAAAACCCCTAATCATGGCTGTTCACTCGGTCTATGCGCAATGGGCAGCGGATCGCCGAGCACCGGTTCGGGACGCCGAACCAGGTCCAGCAGCGCCAGCACCGTCGCCGGGAACTCGCGTACCTGCCCGGCGTGTAATTGTACCACACTGTAACCTTCCGGGCGCAGGGGATCGGCGGCGACGCCGACTGCGTCCACGCCGAGCTGGTTGCACAACAGCAGCGCGCGATCCAGGTGGTAATGCTGCGTGACGAGGATGGCGTCCTGCACCTGGAAAATCTCGCGCGCCCGGTAGCAGCTATCGTAGGTCCGGCGGCCCGCGTAATCCAGCACCAGGGCGGAATCCGGCACGCCTAACTGCATGGCGTAGCGGCGCATCACTTCCGGCTCGTTGTAGTCCACGAAGCGGTTATCGCCGGTCAGCAGCAGGAGGTCGGTCTTGCCCGCGTGATACAGCGCCGCGCCCATCGCCACGCGATCCGCGAGCATATCGCTGGGGCCGCCGTCGGTGTGGATCGCCGCGCCAAAGATGATCGTGACGTGGTGATGGGGCACGGTCTTCAGCGTGTAAATGTCATCCCGGTAGCGCAGCGCGGTGTAGACGCGCGGAGCAATGGCGGCGAGGCCGAGCGGGAGGCCGATCAGAACGGCGATCACGATCAGGCGGCGGAGAAAACGGCGGTTAGGATGAGGAACGGTTCGTTGTTTGAGGCAAAGCCATTTGCGCATAGGCGTTCAAGGAGCATACCTTACCAAACGATGCGGACGGGATACTGAGCGATGAGAGGATCGTGGGTGATCAGTGGCAGGTCTTCGGCGGCAGCCTGGGCGATCAGCAGACGATCAAAGGGGTCTTTGTGAAGCTCAGGCAGTTTGGCGAGACCCCAAATATGACCCAGCGTGACCGGCAGAATCTCAAGCGCATTGGTTCGCTGCTGGCTTTCGATAATCTCCTGCAAAGGAGAAACAAGGCGCAGCTTTCCCAACTGGAATTTGATCTGCATTTCCCATACATTCGCCACACTCAGTACCAATGTATGGTCCGGGCTGCTGCACAGCGACAGCGCCAACGGCGATAGTCGGGCGGGTTCACCGGCCCACCAGATGAAGGCATGAGAATCAAGCAGGTATCTCACAAACCGCCTGCCCAGAAATCATCGGACAGGGGGTCGTCAAAATCGTCATCGGCCCAAATCTGTCCGGCGTGCAGGCCAGGGATACGCGCAGCCTTCACGGGTTCGGCAGGCACCAGACGGGCGAGAGGTTTCTCCCCCTCCACGAGCAAAATCTCCTCGCCCGCCTGAACCAGCGTGACCAGATCGTCCAGGCTGGGCCGGGACATTTTCATATCAATCGTCGTCGTAGGCATGGGATTCTCCTTTCGTCCCCCCCATTATAGCATGGCTGGCCACGTGCCGGACGCGATGCGCCACGCCCGGAACCATTCCCAGGTCTTCGCCAGC
>CAYRWY010000396.1:0-5591 GCA_964427955.1 uncultured Anaerolineaceae bacterium | reverse complement strand
CGTCCGTCAACCACCTGACTCGGGCGCCGTCCAGCCTGGCAGGCTGGTGGGACAACGTGACCGGGGTATGGACGATCCTGGTCCACGAGATCACGCTGCCCGGCCTGGTGATCGGGCTGGCGGCGTTGGGTGGGGCGATGATCTTTTCTTCGCAGCGGCGCGCGGCCCGGATCGCGGCCTGCTGCGCGCTGGGACCCACCCTCTTTGCCACGATCTTCCACCAGGCGGTCATGCCTGAAGCGGTGTTGATGCCTACCACGCTGATGCTGGTGCTCGGCGTCGCCCTGGCGGCGGAGACGCTGGCCCGGCAGGACCGGCGGTTGGCGCTGGGCGTGCTGGCCGGAATCGCGGGCTGGGCGGCGATCCTGGTCACCTGGAATTATGGCTACGTGCGCGACCTGGTCACCGAACCGACCGGCGTCCAGACGATTGAACATCTCCAGCAGCTCCCGCGGGACGGCAAAACCGCCGTGATGCTGCCCTGGGGTCCGCGTTATGCGGCGGCGTCTTATTCACGGCTGGTCACCGGCGAAAACCGCGATCTGCTGATCGTCAATCATAAGGGCGACTATCCCCGGCTGATGGCTGAAGGTTACCAGCTTTATACCGAGCCGGACACGTTCTACACCTACCCGCCGCCCTGGCCCACCGCCTACGGCACGCCCTCCGAATGGTGGACGGACCACCTCGGCCAGCTTTTCCTGACGTCCGCCGCACCCGGTTTTGTCAAACTGCAAAATTCGCCCTGGCTGGCCGATCCGGAGAGCGGCCCCGGCACGCCGGTCGTCTACGGGATCGAGCGCCGCGCCGCCTGGCTGACCTGCGACGACCGGCATATTTATCTGCACGTCATCTGGAGCGCCGATCAAGTGCCGTCGGGCGATCCCAGCCTGTTCGTGCACCTGACCGGCGATGAACCGGCCCCCAACCCGGTAAACGCCGACTCGCGCCACCCGGTCTACGGGCTGTACCCGTTCGTCCAGTGGTCGCCGGGTGAACTGGTGCGCGACGATTTCACCCTGCCGCGCCTGCCGGATCTGACCCAGGTGCGCTTCGGGCTGTACGACCAGGACGCCAGCGGGCAGTTCACCAATTACGGCGAGACGGTCTTACCCGTGGCGGGGTGCCAGCCGGATTAAGCTCTTATCCAAGCCAGTCCAATACGGACCAAGCCCATCGCTGGCCTGCCGATCCCTTGTTATACTGGAACCACCAAGCCTTCGGATTCGATTCCAGGAGATCACCATGCGCGATTTTGTTTCAGAACGTGTCAAGACGGTCCCTCCCTCCGGTATTCGCAAATTCTTCGACATCGCCGCGACCATGCAGGACGTGATCTCGCTGGGCATCGGCGAGCCGGATTTCGTGACGCCGGACGTGATCCTGAGGGCCGGGATCAAGTCGATGGAGCACGGCCATACCCATTACACCAGCAACAGCGGGACGGTCGAGCTGCGCCGCGCCATCAGCACCTACCTGCGGCGGCTGTACGGGATCGAATACAACCCGGACACCGAAACCCTGGTCTCGGTCGGCGTCAGCGAAGCCCTCTACCTGGTGATGAACGCCGTCCTCGATCCAGGCGACGAAGTGATCGTGCCCCAGCCCAGCTTCGTGGCCTATACCCCCGAAGTCGTCCTGGCGGGCGGTGTCCCGGTGGTGATCGAAACCTCGGTCGCCAACGACTTTCAGGTCACGGGCGCAGAAGTCGAAGCCGCGATCACACCCAAGACCAAAGCGATCCTGATCGGGTATCCGAACAACCCCACCGGAGCCGTCATGACCCGCGAGCGGCTGGCGGAGATCGCCGCCGTCGCCGAAAAACACGATCTGCTGGTGATCTCGGACGAGATTTACGACCGGCTGGTGTACGGCATCCAGCACACCCATTTCGCCACGCTGCCCGCCATGCGCGCCCGCACGCTGGTGCTGGGCGGGTTCAGCAAGAGTCACGCCATGACCGGCTGGCGGTTGGGCTACGCGGTCGGACCGGTGGACTTGATCGCCGCCATGCGCAAGATTCACCAATATACGATCATGTCTGCGCCGACGTCCGCGCAGATCGCCGTGGCCGATACCCTGGAAAACGCCGAAGACGAGGTCGAGCGGATGCGGCTGGAGTATGACCGCCGCCGCAAGCTGATCGTCCAGGGCTTCAACGACCTGGGCTTGAAGTGCTTCGAGCCGCGCGGCGCGTTTTATGCCTTTCCCAACATCGGTGCGTCGGGCATGGACGAACTGGCGTTTGCGGAAACGCTGCTGCAAGAAGAACGCGTCGCGATGGTGCCCGGTTCGGCGTTCGGGGCCTGCGGCGCCGGGTTCGTACGGGCCAGCTACGCCACGGCGTATGAGAAGATCGAAGAGGCGTTGGAGCGGTTAGGGCGGTTCATGCAGCGCCACGGCTAGTTGCGCCAGCGAGGAAATTGGACCACAATCCCTCTGGAATCAACCGGGCAGTGCAGGAGTAAGAACCGTGGATGAAAATGATCGCCAACAAATCTTGAGTTCGCTCAACAAGTTGATGGCCGAGCGGGTAAAAACGCAGGAATTCCTCTACGAGGCGGTCAAGGTGTTCTCCAGCCGCCTGTTCGCTGCGTTGGAACAATCCTTGAACACGATGGCGACGATGGGGATTCCGGGGATCGGCAAGCACCGGCGGTTGGTGCACCCGGCGGGCGGTGGTCTCGAAGGCTTTCAGATATTCATCGAGGATTGGAGCATCATCTTCGTCCCGCTGCTGGGCTTTGCGCGCCCGAACACGGCGGACGAAGCCCGTATCCCCTCGGTGCAGTTCAAAGAAGAATGCGCCCGTATTGCGGTTTTTCTGACCGACACCCCGCAGGGCAGTGCGTTCTATGACATTCTGATCTTCCAGGATCATTCGTGGTTTGCCTGGGGTTACGGCTGGCCCAAGCAGCAGTCCGACATCGAAAGCACCGACTTCGATGCGCTGGCAATGGAGCTGATCTACAGCTTCGCCCGGGACATCTTCGTCACCTGGCATCCGCGCGACGAGACGGTCCTCTCCGCGGCGCTCGATCCCAAACGGCGCTGCTTCGTGTTCGGGCTGCCGGGCGAAGACCTCCAGCTTCCGGCGGGCTAGTTCTACTCATCCTCGACCAAACTTCGCGGCATTGGCGCTGGTCCGACTGGCACCAATGCCGTTTTTGTTGCAGCACGCACCGCCAAGCCTCTTCTTAACTTTCATGCTAAATATACAATTACGAATTGACAACCAACCCGCTTGCATTATTTCTGATTCAGAAAAAAACCGTAGAATCGCCAACCTTAAAATTTCTGTGTTTCCTGGAAATTTTAAGGTTGGATAACTGAAAACTATCCCACATATGCCAAACACCCCCAAATGTGGGGGAGTCAGGACCCCCGGACCGCCAGATGTGGCGCTTAAAGCTACTACGACTCATTGTCCAGACTCCCTCTTTCAGCTTTTTCAAATTTCTAATCTTGAGTCAAACTTTGCCAACCTTAAAAATCTGGAATCTTTAAGGTTTGAATCCCCGAATCGCATTGAGTTGTGGCTTGGAGTTTGTTAAAATGGATTTACTTCGCGCTTTTCGGGGGGAACCCCCAGGTAGCCCGACACTCTGGGCGATGGGTCGGAGTGCACGGGCGGCCAGCATCGCCGCTGCGGCGGTAGATCAGTTAGTCAAACTCGTATAAGCAAGCCATCAATTCCATAGACTTCCCGGTAGGTTGGCGCTGGCACGCCAGCGGGCGACCTGCGTGGTGTGACTCTTGTTGTCTATTGCGGTTATTTGAGGCGGGTTTTTGATGTTAACCCCAAAAGAAGCCTGGCAGGCGACTTTGGGCCAGCTCCAACTCCAACTCAACCGCGCGACCTTCGATACGTGGTTGAAAGGGGCCGAACTGCTGGCGTATGAGGACGGTGAATTCATCGTCCGGGTACGTCACGCCTATGCCAAGGACTGGTTGGAGAAACATCTTACACGGCAGATCAACCAGACGCTAAGCGACATCTTCCAACGCACGGCGCAGGTGAATTTCGTCGTGTATCTGGCGAATGCCCAGCACGCTGGTCCGGACTCCGGCCCGCTGTTCAATGCCACCCGCCAGACGGCAGGCGAGCAGTCGCAGGATCGCGTCCCCGACTATTCCGAGTGGGACCCCCGGATCAACCCGATCCGCTTCAACGAGCCGCCCAGCGCCCGGTCGGAGGACTCGACCCCGCTGGAGCACCGCTACACTTTCGATAACTTCGTCACCGGGCCGAGCAATCATTTCGCCTGGGCCGCGGCGCAGGCTGCCGCCGAGGCGCCCGGCGCGCGTTACAACCCTCTGGTGCTCTACGGCGACAGCGGGCTGGGCAAAACCCACCTGCTCAATGCCATCGGGCACGTTTGCCGGGAGAACCACCAGCAGGTGTTGTATACCACCGCCGAAGCGTTCACCAACGAACTGCTGATGGCGATCCGCGCCCACAAAACGGACGAACTGCGCGAGCGGTACCGCCACGTCGATGTGCTGCTGATGGACGACGTCCAGTTCATGGCGGGCAAGGCCAGCACCGAAGAAGAGTTCTATCACACCTTCAACGCGCTGATCAGCCAGGGCGGGCAGGTGGTGATCGCGTGCAACCAGCACCCGCGCGCACTGGACAAGCTCGACGACCGGCTGCGCTCCCGGCTGCAAGGGGGTCTGTTGGCCGACCTGCAACCGCCCGAATGCGAGACCCGGCGCGAGATTGTGCACCTCAAGGCGCGGGCGCAGGGGACCTCGCTGCCGGACTCCATCGCCGAGGTGCTGGCGCAACATGCCGTCAGCAGCGTCCGCGAACTGGAAGGGCTGTTGACCCAGGTCCTGGCGCGCGCCACCCTCACCGGGCAGCCGCTGACCGTCGAGCTGGCCGGACAGGTGCTGCACAAGAACGGTGGACAGCCGGTCTCAAGACCGTCGTCTCCCGCGCCAGCCCGCCGCGCGCGTGCCGCCAAGCTGGAAGACGTGCTGGAAGCGACCGCGACCTATCACCAGCTTTCGCTGGATGACATGCTGGGCAAGAGCCGCACCAAAGATGTCGTGCGCGCCCGGCAGATCGCCATGTACCTGGCCCGCGAAGAAACCAAAGCCTCGCTGCCCGAAATCGGCGAAGCCTTCGGTGGTCGCGCCCATACGACCATCATGCACGGCTACGAAAAAATCGCCCACAGCGTCGAAGACGATATCGAGCTTCAACGCGAGGTCGTGGCCATCCGCCAGCAGCTTTACCTCTTCTCCGAAGACTGACCTCAGCCCTCAGCGTTCAGCCTTGCGGTATCTTTCCCATTCGCCGCGGATTTGTGCTGCCTGGATCGGGGCGGGGATTCAATCGGGTAGGGGCGGGGATAAAAAGCATTGTGCAGGCGAAGTCTCGCCGTTTTTGCCTCACCCCCCGCCCCCTCTCCACCCGGTGGCGAGGGGGAGCAGCGCGGTGGAAACGTCGTCGTAGGGAAGCGGCGCCGCCGCGCCGCACTCCACGTTGGTCCGCTATACGGCTCTCGGACGATGAGCGATCCCCGAAGCCCAACGTTAGAGTCCGGTTAGCGTACCGGTTGTCCGACCCTTTTTCCACAACT
>CAYRWY010000395.1:0-5626 GCA_964427955.1 uncultured Anaerolineaceae bacterium | reverse complement strand
TCCAGCCGATCATCGCGTCGGGCGCGATCCTGACCGAAGCGCCGCATCCGGGCATCGCCGCGATGGTGCTGCTGGATGCCTTGCAGCCGGTCGGCGCGGTCGAACTGCGGCTCGATCCCCATAACCTGATCTCGGCGCTGGGCGTGATCGCCTATCTCAAGCCGGTGGTCACGGTCCAGGCGATGGAGGCGGGCGGGTTGGTCAACCTGGGTACGGCATTCTGTCCGCTGGGGCGGGTGACGGTCGGTAAAGAGGCGATGGACATTCACATCCGCCAGCCCGACGAAGACCCGATCCGGCATACCGTCAAGGGCGGCGAAATCTGGATGGCGCCGGTGCTGCCGGGCGTGACGGTGGACGTGACGATCAAGCTGCGGCGCGGCCTGACGCTGGACGGCAAGCGGCGGATCAAGCGCCGTCTCGTGGCGGGCGCCGCCGGGATCATCTTCGACGCGCGAGGCCGTCCGCTGGGACTGCCGCGCCCGAAGGATCGCGCGATCCGCTATCTGGATTGGCAAATGGCCATGATGGGCCGCGAGCGCCGTCGTAAGGCGGCGGCAGATCTGGAGCCGCAGCCCGAGCCGCAGCCCGACGTCGAGGACCTGGTCCCCGACCTGGCGGCGTTGAGCGGGGATGACGAGGAATGAAGTAGCCTTGCGCGGGTGTACCTCACCCCCCCGCCCCCTCTCCAAGGGTGGAGAGGGGGCGGGGGGTGAGGTACAGTTAGAAATCAACCTGGGCCTCAGTAAACGAGAGGAATTTTCGCTTATGCCCTACAATCCTGAGACGACGGTCGTTCAGGGTTTGGCGCGGGTCATCCGCGAGCGCCGGTTGCCGCCGGAGGCGATTCCGCGCCTGTCGCATACGCTGGTCGGGGCCCATGTCGAAGCCGTGACGATGGTGCTCGAAGGCGACATCCTGCGTGATTATAAGATCGTGGACGTGACCAAGTATTTCAGGCTGCGCCACCCGACCGACGACCAGTTGGCCGAGATCATCCAGGTCCGCGAGGAACAGCGCGTCCAGTTGGGGGCGGAGATCGCCCGCAAGGGCCGGGGACGGCGTGCCAGGTCGCTGCTGTCGCCTGCCGAAGGGCTGATCACGCGGATCGAAAATGGCCGCATCTTCATCCAGGTCAGCATCCGGTCGCTGGAAGTCCTGTCGAAAATTCCGGGGGACATCGAGACCGTCGAGACGCACAAAGTCAAGGTCGTCGGGCAGGGCGCGGTGCTGCAATGCGCCTGGGGCAACGGCCAGTTTGCCTACTCCGTCTTCAAGTTCCTGCCCGAAGATGGCTTCGTCGGCTTGAGCAAGCTCGATCCGCGCATCTCCGATTACCGCAGCGTGGTGATCATCTCGCCCCAACCGCTGAACAAAGGCGATCTGTTGGTCGCCCAGCAGCATGAAGCGTGGGGAGTCGTCGCGCCGGGGATGCCGTATGACTTGCGCGAATTTGCATTGGGGCTTACATTCCCAGTATTGCTCACAGAGGGATTTGGGCAGCGCCGCCCCACGCCGTTGATTTATCGGTTGTTAGCGGATAACATGGGGCGTCAGGCCGCCTTCGACGCGGCTGTACCCGACCGCTGGTCCTGGGAACGCCCCGAAATCATGACCCCGCTGCCGTCGGGCGGTGTTTTGCCCACGACCCCGGCTTTGGATCGTGTGCTTGAGGTGGGGGCGCAGGTCCGGATCACGCGCGCGCCCTGGGAGAGTGTGGTGGGGGAAGTGGTCGAGCTATCCACAGCTCCCCAGGTGGTCGATAGTGGGCTGCGAGTATTAAGCGCCAAAGTGCGGCTGCCCAGTGGGCGTTTTGGACTGGTTCCCCTGGCTAACCTGGAATTACTTGGCTAGACGGATCGGCAACCCCCTTACGGGCGATCATTGGAGGACTTATATGGCTGATGATGAACTTTTTGAAGACCTGGGAGATTTTAGCGATCTCGACGATACGCCCGATTTCGACATGGGCGGCGAAGAGCTGCCTTTTGCCGATACGGGCGACGAAGGGGGGGGCATCAGCCGCACCTTCAAGATCGTCTTTGGCTTGATGACAATTGCCGTCGTGGCGATTGTGATCCTGCTGCTGTATTTCGCGGTGAGCAGCGGCGATAAGCTCACGGCCAACGAAAAGACCAGCACCGCCGTGGTGGCGACGAACATCGCCATGCAGGACTCGTACAACGCGACCGGCACGGCGCTGATCATCATCGAAAACGCGACGCTGACCGCCGTGCGCAACAGCGAGCTGACCGCGACCCAGGATGAATTCTTGCGGCAGACGCAGGCAGTGATCGAAGCCACCAACGCGGCGGGCACGCAGGCCGCGCAGGCCGCCATGCAGTTGACGCTCGATGCGCAGCACACGGCGACGCAAGAGGCGCTCAATCTGGCGAACACGGCGACCGCCGAGGCCAATACGCTGTTCGGCCAGGTGATGGACGAGCAGGGCACGGCCTTCGAGGGCGTGACGCTGCACCTGTACAAAGATGACGGCGACGGCGAGTTCAACCCGGCGGTCGATCTGGCGGCTCCCACGCCCGCTCCGGCAGGCGGCCAGGCGAGCGGCGGCGGTGCCGTCAGCGGCCAGGCGATTGCCTACGGCGAGTCGGTGCAGGGGACGCTGGTGGCGCTGGGGTCGGCGCTGTGGAGCTTCACCGGCGGGACGAGCGATGTCGTGACGATTGACGCCATCGCCAGCGACCCGGTCCAGATGGATATGTTCGTGGAACTGCTGGGGCCGGATGGCAGTGTGCTGTCCGGCGACGACGACAGCGGCGACGCGTCCAACGCGCGGATCGCCAACTTTACGCTGCCCCAGTCCGGATCGTTCACGATCCGGGTCAGCAGCGTGAGCGGGCCGGGCGATTACACGCTGACTCTCGCCAAAGAGGCGGGTTCGACCACGCGCCGCAACAGCGGGATCGTCCTGGTGAGCGCCCAGCACGGGTCGCAGCCGTTCGTCATGGCCCAGGAGGGCACGGCTACGCCCGCCCCGACGGGTGACGAACTGGTCGACTCGATCATCACGGCAGCGGGCGGCGCGTTCGATTTCGGCTCGCTGGAACCGGGGATTTACTGGATCGAGTTGGACTACAACTCGCTGCCGGAGAACCTGAAGGCGTTGGTTCCCGCCGGGCAGCCGCTGGTCATCAAGGCGACCGTCCCGGTGGGCGGCCCGGTATCCTTCGAGGTCGGCGCGCCGACTCCGGCCCCGACCGTGACCACCGGACCCGCGACGAAGAGTCCCTTCGAGCTGACCGCGGACGCGCGGACGGCCCAGGTCACGCCTGGAACACCGGAGCCGACCACGAGCGGCGTGCCGGGGTTGGTCACGCTGACCAACACGGGCGAACCCACCATCGCGGCGCTGCCGACGACGGGCTTCTTCTCCGACATTGGCGACTCGGCGGGCGGCATCGATGGCAGCAGCGGTCTGACCGTGCTGGCCATTGCGGCGGTCGGGCTGGTGGCGGTGGTCTTCATCGCCCGCAAGCTGCGTACCTCCGCCTGACGTTGGAGTTGACCATCTCTCCCTGTTTCGCCGCGGCGGAACGGGGCCACCGATAAGCTACCGATAAATCCCCTCTCCTCAGGTGCCCTGTTGGAGAGGGGATTTGGCTGAGGTATAATCTCATCTACGAACGAAGACTATCCCAAATCACATGAATCACGCCGCCCGACTGACTCCTTACCGTCCCCGCGACGTTGCGGCCTTACTCGACATGCTCGTGATCGGCCAGCCGGTGACGGTCGTCGGTCTGAGCAACTTTGGCAAATCGACTTTGCTGCGCCAGTTGGCCGACCCGGCGGTGATGGACGCCTATCATCGCATCACCGGGCGGCAGGCAATGCTCGTGCTGGTAGACTGCAACCGGATGCTAGAGATGAGCGCCCAGGGCTTCTACGAGGCGATCCTGCGCGCCGTGCTCGAAACGCTGGGTTCGATTCCGGAAGACTGCCGCGCCCTCTGCGAGCAGATCGAAGATCTGTACCACAAGGTCGTGGAATCGCAGAGCGCCTTCTCGATCCCGCTGGCGTTCAACGACGCGATCATCACCCTGTTAGAAGACGGCGATCACCGCCGGGACGTGATCCTGCTGCTGGACGAATTCGACGGGGTGCTGACCAGCCTGGACGAGCGCGTCTTTTTGAACCTGCGCGCGCTCAAGGACAAGTATTCGGCCCACCTGAACTACGTCACGGCCACGCTCCGCCCGATCACGACCATCTTGGGCGGCGACGACCTGTCCGAATTTCTGGAGCTGTTCGGCGCCTACAAATACTATCTCAAGCCGCTCAGTCCTGAAGACTCGACCGAACTGGCGGCGGAGATTTTCCAGCAGGCCAACGATTCCCTCGATCCTCACGAGCGCGACTATATTCTCGCCCAGGCGGGGGGGCACCCCGGACTGATCCAGGTGGTGTCGCGCGTGGTGCTGCAAGTCGAATCCGGCGCGCCGCCCGCCTATACCCAACAGGCGCTGGATGTGGCCGGGGATATGCTGCAAAACAACCGGATGGTGCGCGCCGAACTGACCAAACTGTGGCGGCAGTTGTCGCCCGAAGAACAGCAGGCCGCCCGCCTGGTGGCGTCGCGCGGGGCCGCTGCCCTGGCGTCGGGTCAGCAGGAAGAACTGCTGGCACGCGGGCTGCTGGTGCGAGCGGGAGACGACCTTCAACTGTTTTCGCAGTTGTTCGTCTATTTTGTGCGCCGCCAGGGGTTGATCCAGCAAGAAGTCCACGACCGGGTCTGGATCGACGTCGATGCCGGGACGGTGTGGGTCGGGGGCCGGATCGTGGAGCCGCTGACCGACCTGGAATACCGTCTGCTGCTGCTGCTTTATGGTCGCATAGATAAAATCTGCGACAAATATCAGATCGTCGAATCGGTGTGGGGACAAGATTACCTGGGCGAAGTGGACGATGCGCGGATCGAAAAGCTGATCAGCCGTCTGCGGGCCAAGCTCGAGCCGGACCCCACGCGACCGCAGTGTGTCATCACGGTGCGCGGACGGGGCTACAAACTGAGCTATCCCAAAGACGAGCCAGAGTCAGACGAAGAATAGCGCCCGGTGGGCCTATCTTATGATTTACCTGCTGTTTCTTCCTGTAGGATTCTATACTGTTCTGGCGACGGTGGCTTTCCAGCGCCAACCCCGCGGCAGTGCCAGCCTGGCATGGGTCTTCTACGTGCTCAGCGCCGCGGCGGCGACGGCGGGCTACCTGGTGTTGGGTACGACCACCAACCGGACCGGGGCCGAAGTGGCGGCGGTAGTGGTGGTGTACGTGTCGGCCTGGTCGTACATGGTCCTGCTGCCCCTGGCCTTGATCGGGCTGTATTTTGAAGTCTGGCTCCGGTTGTACCGCCGCCGCCTGCTGACCGGTTTCTTCTTCTGGGCCTTGATCGTCCTGTTGGCGCCGATGGTGCTGGCGTTGTCCGGCAGCGACCTGGTGGTGCCCGTCGGACATCACGCCTGGATGCACTGGATGTTGGCGGATGCCTACAACTGGCCCGTCAATACCCTGATCGCGCTGGCGGCCCAGGTTGCCTACGTCCCGCTGATCGCCCTGGCCATCCATCGCCGCCGGATCACGCTGTGGCGCGGCGCGATCCCGATGACCC
>CAYRWY010000394.1:0-5634 GCA_964427955.1 uncultured Anaerolineaceae bacterium | reverse complement strand
AAGCGGCGGTAGCTGGCCGGATAGGCCTGGTAGTTGCCCAGCAGCATCCGGTCCAGCGTGTCGCCGAACAGGGTCGGGAAGTCGCTGGTCGACAGCGCTTCCCGGAGCTGGCGGGTCGGACGCTGGCCGTCGCACACGTCCTTGAAAAACCGGGCGGCTTCGGCCAGGCGGGCGAGATACTGCGGGTCGTTCCGCCGCAGCGAGCGGACGGAGTGTTCCCCGCTGTCGCTGCCGAACAGGCGCTGGATACTGGCCTCTTCGGCGCGGATCGTTTCGATGAGCTGCATCAGTTCCATGTTGTGCTTGCCTCGTGTCTTTCGCTAGACGACGCTTACAGCAGCGCCGCCACCTCGATGCTGCCGCTGCCGCCGCTGCTGACCGTGCCCAGGGCGATGCCGCACAGCACGCCGTTGGTGACGTCCTTGTTGACTTCGGTGCCGTCCTTGTACAGTTTGTCGCCGATAGCGACGGCGGAGTTGCCGCTGCCGTCGGCGCCGGTCACGGTCGTGGTGAACGTGTACGGGCAGGGGATGCGCACCGTGGCGTACCCCGCGGAGTCGCGGTCGGTGATGGCGACGCCCACCAGGGACACGCCGATCTTCACGACGTCGCCGGAGACGACGCCGCTGGCGACGGCCAGATAGAGCTGGACGAAGCCCGCGCCCTCTTTGCTGATGTTCTTTGCCATGCTGTTTTTACCTCGTGTCTACCGGCGCCAGGCGCCTCTTCAACGACTACCGGCCCGTGACGGCGACCTTCAATCCCTCGACGGGCACCAGGCCGGTGAACGCCTCTTCGAGCTTTTTCTGCGCCGCGGCGGGATCGACCGGCTGGCCGTCCCCCGGCACCGTGACGCCGCTCACCACGCCGTGCGGCAGCAGCTTGGCCAGGTAGGCCTTTTCCGCCTCGGCCAGACCCTGGAGCGCCGCCTTGAGCTGCTCTTCGGTCTGGGTGCTGCCGTGGGTCGCGAAGGTCTCGACCAGCGACTTCGCCCGGTCGCGCACCTGGGCCGCCGCCGCCTCCGGCAGTTTGGCCTCGGCCAATACGCCGTCCAGCAGGCGCCCCGCCTGGCCGGTGCGCAGATCCTTGAACAGCCGCGCGTTTTCTTCCAGCAGGTGGCTGTTCTGCGCCAGGGCTTCTTCCAACGAGTGTGCTTCTGCCACGTGGGCCTCCTTCAACAACTTGAGTTCTTCCGACGATTCGCCCTCCCGCAGGGCGCTGACCAGGTCCGGGCGCTCGCGCGCCAGGTCCTCCGGGGTAACACCTTGCAAGATGGCCTTCTGCAGCGCCGTGCGATCCGACTCCTGGAGCGTTTCGATGCCGCCGCCCGCCGCGGGCACGGTCACCATCGCGACGTTCGTGTAGGGGTGCTTCTGGAAACTCTCGACCACGAAGCCCTGCGTTTTGTCGCGCTTCCCCGCCCCCCAGGCCCGCAGCGACAGGCCGCCCAGCAGCCCCTCTTCGACCTTGGTGCGGATGGTCGGCTCGGCGGCGCTGATGAAGACCTCGCCGCGCAGGGCATTCAGCCCCTCTTTGGTTTGGCCCAGGTAGGGCTTGGACACCCGCCCGATGACGTTGTGAATCGACCCTTCGGGGTGAGCCTCGCTCTCGTGGTCGGCCACCAGCGGCACGCCTTCGAAAACGTCCACGCCCGATTTCAGCGCCGCCTGGGTATACCAGTTGGCATTGGCGCTTTTGCCTTCGACGACGATCACGGCATCGTACACGCCGTCGGCCTTCTTCGTGGCCTCCTGGAGAGGCAGGCGCAGGTCGAGGCGCAGCGCCTCCTGGACGGCGTCGGCGGGCGGCGCGTCGGTGCCATCGGTCGAAGCGAAGGTGCCGTCCGGCTCGGCGGGTGTGGCCGGTTCGGCGGGCACGTACTTCAGCGTCACCCGCGGCCAGGTCAGCGGGTCGTCGAAGGTGATGGCGTCGCCGTCGACGGCGAAGTTGACGAGAAAGAACTTGTCTTTCTGGCTCACGATGACGTGATCCGGGAAGACGTCGACGACCCAGCCCTGCCGCTCGTAGGGCAGGTCTTTATTGAAGGCGTCGTAGTACGCCCGGCGGATGCGCCCGATGAAATCGTCCAGGCTGCCCCCGGCTTCGGCGATCTGGCGGACCAGGTCGGCCTGCGTCCCGTGCGCCTCACGCACGCGTCGTACCATGCTCAGGATAGGGTCCATACCGTGGTCTCCTCGATCTCCCACATTTCACAAAGGACGTGTCGTTCATCCCACAGCGTGGGATCGTCCAGCAGCAGCAGCCCGACGGCCTGCTCCAGCGGGGCCGCTTCCTGCACCTCGCTCAGCTTGAACCGCTTGGGGTTCCACGTCCGCGACAGGTCCAGGCAGTCGCTGCAGTGTTCTGCCGGGCGCAGCTTCCAGTACACCAGCACGGCGATCACGTTGCCGACGTCCACGTCGCGCTCGTACTGGATGTCGATCCGGCACTTGCAGTTGGTGCGGCAGGCCGTCTTGCCATCGCGCGGCACCTGCGGCAGCCGCACCGGCACTGCCGAGCGCCACATCGAGGCCTGGGTCGATTTGGCGTACAACTTCGCGCGCGCGACGGCGAACTCCAGGCTGTCGCCGGCCTCGGCTTTGCGGGCGAGCTGCGCGGCGAAGCGGCTCAGGTAGCGGTACTGCCGCTTCAGTTCCGGGCCGAGGTCGAGATAGTCCCGCCGGTCGATGAGGTCCCGGTCGCCGCCTTTGCCCACCACGAACTGCTCCAGGTTGGCCCGCCGCAGCTCCGCCTTCATACTCGCCTGCCACGTCGCCAGGTCGATCTGGCCGTCCACGAGCTGGCGGGTGATGTCCTCCATCCGCTGCTCGCTCATCCGGCGCAGGGCGTTGCTGTAACGCCGGATGTCGGTCAGGTCGCGCAGCGGGTCAGGCATGGCGCACCTCGTCCACGTCTTCGAGGGTCAGTTCGAGCTTCTTCAGCAGCGCGCCCAGTTCCGGCAGCGCCGCGAAGTCGTCGAAGGCCTGTTCGACCTCGGATTTTTTGATGGGATTGACCTTTTCGCCGTCCTTCTTGGGCAGCGGATCGCCGATCTCCGGCGGTTTGTCAGCAGCCTCCTTGAGCTTACGGGCGAACGCTTCCCCCATCGCTGCCCCGAACTGCTGCCCGGCGGCGGCAGGCGGCTGGCCGCTCAGCTTGAAGCCGTCAGCTTTCATCTGTGCGACGATTTTTCCCACGTCGTCGAAGCCGAGCAGCTGCAGGGCGTAGGTCGCCATCTGTTCGGCGGGCACGATCTGCTGGCCGAGGCTCGTTTCGGCCTGGGCAATGGATGCCAGGGCCGTACTCTGACCCGCCAGGTCGCGCTGCACGATGGCGGGCAGCCGCACCTCGACGTCGAGCAGGCCCTCTTCCAGCGGCTCGATCTCCCACAGCCCCGTTCCGCCCGCCAGATCCCGGCTGACGTTCGCCAGGCCGCGCAGGGTGTCGGAATACAGCAGCCCCATCAGCGTGACGAACCAGAAGATGTCGCCGTAGAGGTCCTCCCAGAGCTGCTGCTCGAACTCGAACATCTTGAGCATCGGCAGCTCCATCGCCGTCGCGGTGGCCAGGTTGCCGGTGGACGGATCGCCCAGGTAATGCTCGAAGATGCCGCCCGATCCGATGCCCGCGAGCTGGCGCATCATCCGGGCGTCCTGGTAGGCGTTGGACGCCCCGGAGTCGGTCTTCAACTGCTCCAGCTCGGAGGCCTCGTTTTCGACCAGTGTGTTCCCGCCCTGGCGGCGCTCCCGGTCGTCCCGGCTGTAGCGCTGCGCCGTTTCGTAGCGCCCCCACTGCTGGAGCATCCGGCTCATCGACTGCCGGTTGCCCTTCACTTTTTGCTTGAAGGCAAACGTGGCCAGCGCCAGGGTCAGCGTGGCCCGGTCTTCCATGAAGCCCTTGTGCGCCTTGATCCAGGGCAAGCCGGTCGCCAGGTGCGACAGTCCGCGCCCCGCCAGCGGGTTGGTGCAGACGTGCATCACGTAGACCCGCGTGGTGGGCGTCGGCCAGGTCACCGCGGCGGGATAGTGGCCGTCCTCATCGCCCGCGTTGCGGAAGTCGGGGTAAATCTCGACCCGCTTGTCCCCGGTTTTGTAGTGGCCGGTGGCGAAGTCGTACTCGCGCGGGAGGTATTCGCGGCGGAAGTAGAGGGGAAAAAGCGGATCGCCCGGCGCCGTGATGACCTGGGTGATTTCGCCGGGGTCGAAGGTGCGCACCGTCACGCGCCCGGTGAGCGTGCTCACGAAAAAGGCCAGGAACAACTCGCCGTCCAACTGCCGCTCGCGGTTGAGCAGCCACTGCGGCAGCGCGCGGGTCAGGCTGGCCCGGTTGCGCTGGTCCTTCCAGAAGCGGTCCAGCCAGGCCTGCACGTCCTCGTGCGCCGCCCGGTAGCCCACCCCGCGCCCGAAGGTGTAGGCGTTGTGCAGCATGACGGCCTGCTGCGCGATGGGGTCCTTGAAGTAGTACCAGCGCGCCTGGGTATTGACGTCGGCGCGGTCGATCCGGCTGGCCACCTGGTCACTGCTGCTGCCACCGCCCAGCGGGGTCCAGCCCACTTCCTGCAGTTCGGCCAGCGCGCGCGCGTTGCCCAGCGATTCGCGCAGCTCCTCCTCCAGGGCGGGCAGATCGTACTCGCTCAGGATGGCCATCATGCGCGCGAGCTGGTCGGCGGGCAGATCACCGGGTTGGGAGGGGATAGGGTCGCGCACTGCGCTGCCGTCACTCATCTTACGCGCCCTTCATCAGGACTTCGAGCGCCTGCGCGCCGGTCTGGGCTTGCGCCACCTCGCTGGCATGAGCCTTGAGGCGCAGCGTCGCCCCGGCGTAGATCTGCGAGGGGAACATGTACCAGCCGCTTTTGGTCCACCCACCCGCCGGCGCGGGGATGTCGGCCACCGCGTGCGCCGTCCCGTTGCCTTCCAGGCCGGTGTAGCGCAGGTAGTCCCACGTGCCCGCCAGGCTCTTGATCTGCACCGCCACGCTGCCGGTGAACCCGGACGGCACGTGCACCAGCAGGTTCAGCGCGTCGTCGGCGTAGAACTCGCCGCTCTCAGACGCCCCGTTGGCGATGGTGACCGGGAGGTGCTTGACGTAGGTCATCAGTATTCTCCAATCTCCACGCGCACGCTGTCGTCGTGCACGATCTGCACGTGCTCGTACAATGCGGTCGCGAAATGGGCGGCCATACTCAGCGCCACCAGGGCATCGATGGGCTTGGCCGCGGCCCGCTTGACGATGCGGATGGCCTCGCCGCCCGCCTGGTCTTTGGCGTCGGCGTTGCGCACGTGCTGGCGCAGCTCGTCGCCGCCGGTGTGGCGCAGCTTGCCGTTGCGGATGCGCCGCAGCAGGTCCGTGTCGCCCTTGAGGCGATCCGGCCCCTGCCCGTAGGCGTAAAAGGGGATGCCGGGGTGTAGGTGGGACTGGCGCGTCATGTCGCTGTGCAGCTGGTACTCGTCATACGCCACCCCCAGCACCGCATAGCGTTCCAGCGCCCCCTGCAAGGCGGGAATCAGGGTGTCGTCGTAATCCAGCTTGCCGCCGGGGGGCGGTACGAACACCCAGGTCTCGACCTCGACCACCACCTCGCCCAGGACCGTGACGGCCACCAGGGCGGTACAGTCGCCGCTCACCGAGGCG
>CAYRWY010000393.1:0-5656 GCA_964427955.1 uncultured Anaerolineaceae bacterium | reverse complement strand
CGCGCCGCATCAAAGCGGAACTCACCGTCATGGAGCAGCACGTAGGCGTAGAACAGCGCGAGGAGTTGCTGGGCGCCGAACGCTTCAAGGACAGCGTGGGGGTAGGCTGCTACCGGATCGACCTCCATCCCAGTACCGGACTGCGGACCTATGTGGATATCAGCAGTTATCCGTTCCAAATCCCGCTGGGAATGCTGATCCCACAGCGGGTGGAAAACCTGCTGCCCGCCTGCAAGAACGCGGGCACGACCCACATCACCAATGGTTGTTACCGCCTGCATCCCGTCGAATGGAATATCGGAGAGGCTGCCGGAGCGTTGGCGGCCTACTGCCTGGAGCAAAAGCTCACCTCGCGCCAGGTTCGGAACAGCGAAAAGCATCTCAGCGATTTTCAGCAGTTCCTGACCACCCAACTCGGTTTCGTCCTACGGTGGCCTGAGTACGCCCGAATCACACGATGCTAAGTACATCCAGGTAGATTCTTGCGGGTGTTTTTCGTAGGGGCGTCAGCTTGCTGCGTTCAGGGCAGTCTGCGTCTTTTCCCGCTGGCCTTGACACGGCAACAGGGCGAGCTATAATTGGAAGTACATTTCATCTATCGAAATGTCAAACCAATTTCAAAACAACCCCAATATGGTGAGGCTGCATTTTGTCTGGTGAAACTTCCGATACGAGTTCGACGGTCTTCAAAGCCCTGCGCGTGCTGGAGATTGTCGCCGCGTCCCCCCAGTCTGTCCCCCTCTCCTACGTGGCAGACTCGGTAGAGATCGACAAAAGCACCACCTACCGGATGCTCAATACCCTGGTCGAAGCGGGCTACGTCATCCGCGACGACGTGTCGAAACGGTACAGCCTGAGCTACAAGGTGGTCTACTTGAGCCGGAACTTGCTGGCGGAGAATGAAGTCTCACGGCTGAGCCGCCAGATTCTGGAAGAGCTGACAGCAGTCACCCAGGAAACCGTCCATCTCAATATCCTGGACGATCACCAGACGGTGCTCATCCAAAAAGTCAGGGGCACGCAGTTGGTCGCGGTCGATTTTCAGATCGGCGACCGTTCGCAGTTGCACTGCACGTCCATCGGCAAAGCCCTGCTGGCCTTTCAGGACGTGCGCTTCATCGAAAAAGTGATCGCCGCCGGACTGCCCAAGACCGCCAGCAATACCATCACCGATCCGGACGAACTGCGCCGCGAACTGCACCGCATCCGCTCGCAGGGCTATGCGCTTGACGATCACGAGTTTTCGGACAACATGCGCTGCATCGCCGCGCCCATTTTCGAGCGAGACGGCCAGGTCCGCATGGGATTCAGCATCTCCGGGCCGGATTCGCGCTTCACCCTGGAAAAGCTGGAAGAACTGCGCGACCCGCTGCTGAGAGCGGCCTGGACCCTGTCGGAACGGCTGGGCGGCACGCCCTGGCGCTAAGCTTCTCCGTGTGAATGACTTCAACCAGGCGTGAATGCTACCCCGCATTCACGCTTTTTCTTTCCCAAGAGATTGACAAAGCGCCTATTTCCGATATACAATTTCAACAGTTGATATGTAATTTCAAAATATGAATTCCTATAGATTTTTTGCTATTCAGTTCCGCGTTATCATGCGGACCCCAAAATTGGAGACTATGTCATGCAAATGCTGGTTAACAGCCAATGGACGGAAGCCTCAGATCGACAGCGCATCGACGTGCGTAACCCCGCAACAGGCGAAATTCTTGACAGCGTTCCCCGCGCCACTTTAGAGGACGTCACACGAGCCGTTGAAGCAGCCCAACAGGGCAAACTGGCTATCAGCAAATTACACGCTCACGAGCGGGCGGCGATCATGTTTCGCATCGCCGACGCCATCGAACAGAATTTGAACGCCCTGGGCGAACTGCTGGCGAAAGAAAACGGCAAACCCATTCAACAGACGCGCGACGAAGTGCGCGTGACGGCCCGCATCTTCCGAGGCTTCGGCGAAGAGGCCAAGCGCATCTTTGGCCGGGTCGTGCCGATGGACGCCGTGCCCGGCCAGGAACGCCATCTCGCCATGACCATCCGGCAGCCGCTGGGCGTGGTCGCCGCGATCATCCCCTTCAACTATCCGGTGGAACTCTACGCCCACAAGGTCGCTCCGGCCCTGGCCGCGGGCAACGCCGTCATCGCCAAGCCCCCTTCGGAATGCCCGCTAACGCTGTTGAAGATCGCCGCGTTGATGGAAGAAGCCGGACTGCCCCCGGCGGCGCACCAGATGCTTACCGGGCCGGGCAAGGTCATCGGCGAATTTCTCGCTTCCAGCCCGGACATCCAACTGATCAGCGTCACGGGGAGCACCGCTACCGGCAAGCGCATCGCGGAGCTGGCTTCCCAGAATCTCAAGCACGTGCATCTGGAACTCGGCGGCAATGACGCTCTGATCGTCTGCAATGATGCCGACGTGGAGAAAGCCGCCGAAGCGGTGGTCCTCGGACGGTTGGCGCGCGGCAACGGCCAGATCTGCTGTGCGGTCAAGCGCATCTTCGTCGAACAAGGCATCTACGAACCGCTGGCCGACCGGTTGGCCCAGAAAGCCAAGAAATTGAAAGTCGGCAGCCAGTTGGAAGAAGACACCGACGTCGGTCCGCTGATCAACGTCAAAGCCGCGCAGGAAGTCGAAGCCTCGATCCAGGATGCCGTGCGCGCCGGAGCCGTCGTCACGGCAGGCGGGCACCGCCGGGATGCGTTCATCGAACCGACCGTGCTCACCCGCGTTCCGCCGGAAATCCCGCTGTTCAAGGACGAGGTCTTCGGCCCAGTCGCGCCGCTGGTCGCCTTCGAGAATCTGGACGCCGCGGTGGTAGCTGCCAACAACAGCCCCTACGGCTTGCAGGCCGCCGTCTTCACACGCGACATCTCGCGGGCGTTCGACATCGCCTACCGCTTGCAGGCGGGCGGCGTGATCGTGAACTGGTCCACGGCGCTCCGGGTGGAAACCCTACCGTTTGGTGGGATCAAGATGAGCGGCTACGGGCGTGAAGGGCTGCACGATACGCTCGAGGAAATGACCTACCAGAAGACCATCATCGTGCACAACGCGTTCTCGGCAGCGGAGTAATCACTGAATGGCACCCACTGATTTTCTTCAGATGCGGAAGATCAGCAAAAGCTACGAAGGGACGCACGCGCTCAGCCAGGTTGACTTCAGTGCAGCCCAGGGCGAAGTGCACGCCATCGTAGGCGAAAACGGGGCTGGGAAATCGACCCTGATGAAAATCCTGTCAGGAGCCGTGCGGCGCGACAGCGGGGACATCCTGCTCGACGGCAAGCCCGTCACGCTGGATAACCCCACTCATGCGCGGCTCCTGGGGATTCGGGCGGTCTACCAGGAATTCAGCCTCGTCCCGCACCTGACGATCACCGAGAATATCTTGCTCGGCCAGATGCCCACCCGAAAACTGAACTGGTGGATCAACTGGCCCAGCGCCCATCGCCAGGCCCAATCGATTCTGGACGACATCGGGTTTCACGGCTTCAGGGTCAAGACGCTGGTATCGCGCCTGAGCGTCCCCCACCAGCAGATGGTGGAAATCGCCAAAGCCCTGGCCGAAAAACCCCGCATCCTCATCCTGGACGAACCTTCCGCCGTGCTGTCCCACGAGGAGACGCGGGCGCTGTTTGCGCTCATCCGGCGGTTGAAAGAACAAGCGACCCTCGTGCTGTACATCTCCCACCGGCTGGAAGAGGTCTTCGAGGTCGCGGACCGGATCACGGTGCTCAAAGACGGCCAACTGGTGGGCACCGTGCGGCCCCAGGACACGGACCAGAATCAACTGATCAAGATGATGGTGGGCCGGACGCTGGACCAGATCTACCCCCCACGCCAGGCCGGACAGGGCGAAGAAATCCTGCGCGTCAGCCACCTGAGCCGCACCGGAAAATTCGCCAATGTCAGCTTTTCACTGGCTAAGGGCGAAATTCTCGGTCTCTTCGGGTTGGTCGGCAGTGGCCGGACCGAAGTCGCACGCAGCATCTTCGGCGCCGAGCCGCCCACCTCCGGCGAGATCCAGATCGCGGGCGAAAAGTTCAGTCCGAAAAATCCGCGCGTGGCGGTCGAAGCGGGCATCACCTATCTCACCGAAGACCGCAAGCGCGATGGCCTGGTGCTTAGCTGCTCGCTGCGCGACAACGTCAGTCTCGCGTCGCTGCCGGAACTCAGCACCTGGGGGATTCTGAACCGCCGCCAACAGACCGAGCAGATCCAGGCCAAGATCCAGGAACTGAACGTCCGCCCACCCCAGGCTGAACGGTTGGTCCGGCAGCTCAGCGGCGGCAACCAACAGAAAGTCGTTTTTGCCCGGTGGCTGCTGGTGAAAACCAGGGTGTTAATCCTGGACGAGCCGACGCGCGGCGTCGATGTCGCCACCAAGGTCGAGATTTATCAGATTATCCGGTCGCTCGTCGAACAGGGCATAGCAGTGCTGCTCATTTCGTCGGAAATGCCCGAAATCCTGGGAATGAGTGATCGCATCCTGGTGATGCGAGAAGGTCGCCTGGCAGGGGAATTCATGAAAGATCAGGCGACGGAAGAAGGGCTGCTCGCACTGGCTGCCGTGGCTAACCCAGTATCATGAGGAATCCCATGCAGACATCGTCCCAAGAAGATACGAACCTGACTCCGACACGGACCGGCCCATTCGCGCCGGTGGTCAGGATGTACACCGCTCTAGCTCATCACCGTTGGGCGGATTATGGCGTCATCGTCGTCGCGCTGGTCGCGCTGATCATCGTGACCGCCTCGACGTCCGACGTCTTTTTCTCGCAGCGCAACCAGAGCAACCTGCTCCGGCAGATCGTCCCGAACGGCCTGATCAGCCTGGGCATGTTGATCGTCATCCTGACGGGCGGGATCGACCTGTCGGTCGGATCGGTGGTCGCCCTGGCGGCGATTCTCTCGTCAGGCTTGCAGCACGACATGCCGCTGTCCCTCGCGATTCTGATCGCGCTGCTGTCGGGCGTGGCGGCGGGGCTGATCAACGGCGTGCTGGTCGCGCGCTTCAAGGTCGCGCCCTTCATCGTCACCCTGGCCACGCTGGGGGCCATCCGCGGCTTCGTCTACGTCTATTCGGATACCCCCCAAAGCCCGACCAATCCTGATTTCCGGCATATCCTGGGCGGTTTCGTCGGGGGCTTTGTCGGGCCGGTGGCTGTCGCTACCGTGATCATGATCTTGTGCTATCCCCTGGCCTGGCTGTTCCTGAACCGGACCACTGCCGGGCGCGCGATCTACGCCATCGGGGGCAACCCCGAAACCGTCCGGCTGGCCGGGATCAACGTCGAAAACCGGATCGTGCTGGCGTACATGATCTCCGGGCTGTGTTCGGCGATGGCCGGAGTCCTCATCGCGGCCCGCTTGGGCATCGCGCAGCCCAGCCTGGGTTCCGGCTACGAACTGGATGCCATCGCGGCGGCGGTGATCGGCGGCGCGGTGATGGGCGGCGGCGGGGGGAGCGTGGTAGGCACCTTTGGCGGCGTGCTCGTGCTGGGACTGATCAACAACCTGCTCAACCTGTATAACGTGCAGTCGTATTACCAACAGATTCTCAAGGGAGCCATTATCCTGTTTGCCGTACTGCTTCACCGGAAGAAATAAGCAAAGGAGGGACCCACTGCTCAATCGCACGACCAGCTTGTCCGCCTT
>CAYRWY010000392.1:0-5678 GCA_964427955.1 uncultured Anaerolineaceae bacterium | reverse complement strand
GCTCTGATGCCCCTCTCCATCAAAAAACGGATGGAGAGGGGTTAGGGGTGAGGCCGGTTTTTTCCCTACAACAGGATGTCAGGCGCTTAAGTTGACCCCTATTGGGCAGAGCAAGCAACGCCCCTACCCCGACGTTTCCGCCGCGCCGTTCCCCCTCGCCACCGGGTGGAGAGGGGGTCGGGGTGAGGGGTTTATCAACCGGTCGGATTAACTTGTGGAGGTGAGGATCATGACGGCCTTAGCCTGGCTGCTCGACTCTGAAACACCCGGCGTGCGCTACCTGGCGCTGCGCGATCTGGTAGACGATCCGGACGTGCAGGCGGCACGGCGAGCTGCCTACGCCGCAGGACCGATCCCGACCCTGCTGGCCGCGATGGACGAGTCCGGCTATTGGGTCGAACCGGGTCCGGGCTACAACCCCAAATATCGCTCGACGGTCTGGGCGATCCTCATGCTGGCGCAGGTGGGCGCGTCGGCGGCGCTGGACGAGCGCATCGCGCGGGCGTGCGCCTACGTGCTGGATCACGCGCTGGCCGCAGGGGGACAGTTTACGACGTCCGGCGTACCGTCCGGCACGGCGGACTGCCTGCAAGGCAACCTGTGCGCGGCGCTGGTCGATCTGGGGATCGACGATCCCCGCCTGGACGCGGCTTACGAGTGGATGGCGCGCAGCGTGACCGGCGAGGGGATCGCCCCGGTCGGTGATCGGCAGGCAGAGGTGCGCTATTACGCCGGGAAGTGCGGCCCGGTGTTTGCCTGTGGCTCGAACAACAAACTACCCTGCGCCTGGGGCGCGGTCAAGGTGATGCTGGCCTTCAGCAAATGGCCCGCCGAACGCCGCACCCCGGCCATCGAGCGCGCCATTCAGCAGGGGGTGGACTTCCTGTTCAGCGTCGATCCGGCTACCGCCGCCTATCCCTGCGGGTGGAACGACAAGCCCAGCGGCAACTGGTGGAAGTTCGGCTTTCCGGTGTTCTACGTCACCGACGTGCTGCAACTGGCCGAGGCGCTGGTCGGGCTGGGCTATGGGCACGATCCCCGGCTGGCAAAGACGCTGGCGATCATCCGCGACAAACAGGATGCGCAGGGCCGCTGGGCGCTGGACTACGACTACACGGGCAAAACCTGGGTCGAGTGGGGTGCCAAGAAGCAGCCCAACCCCTGGGTCACCTACCGGGCGCTGCGTGTGCTCAAGACTGCGGCGGAGTGAGATCGGCCTTCCGCGCCGACCGCCCCCGCAGGCGATCATACACCCGGCTCAGCCCGATCAGCGCGTAGCCGATCAGGACGTATTCCGCGAAGCGCAGCGCGATGACCTCCAGGTCGCCAACGCTGTCTTTCACCCGCCCCGTGTCCCGGTCCACGCAGGTGAAATTCTGCGAGGTGTTGGTCTGGCCGGGCACGGGATTGGTCACGATCACGCCCCGGTGCAGTTCCGTCCCTGATGGGCAGAAGAACCACTGCAAGGGCTGGTTGTAGACCACGTTGCCGGTCTGATCGATGGCCATGCCCATCAGCGCGAAAAAGGCGATACCGACCGCGGTCGCGATGCTGCTCTTGTCCTCGATGGCGGTCCCTTCCGTCACTTTCGATGCGCCGCGAACGACTGCCCACGCGACCACCAGCAGGATCACGGACGCCACACCCTCGACATGGCTCAGCAGGTAGAACAGCCCGATGATCCCCCCGATGAGACCGGCGATCCCCAGCACGAAGATCAGAATCCAGACGATGGACGGCAGTTTTTTGAGTGAAGACCAGCGGCTCAATCAGACCTCCAACACGATTTTGCCGAAGACGTCCCCGGCTTCGAGCGCACGCTGCGCCGCCGCGGCCTGATCGAGCGGATACGTCGCCCCGATCACGGCTTTGAGCTTGCCCTTGAACAGCAGATTCATGACCGTCACGTAATCGCGGTGCGGCCCCATCGTGCTGCCCAGGATGCTCAGGTGCTTGCCGAATACCAGCCGGTTGTCGAACTCGAAGGTCGCGCCGCTGGTATTGCCCACCGTCAGGATACGCCCGCCGCGTGCTGCCGCCCGCAGGCTGTCCTTGAAGGTCGCCGCGCCGACGTTATCCACCACGACATCCACGCCGCGCTTGGCGGTCAACTGGTAGATCGCGCGCGACCAGCCACCCTCGACATCGCGCCGCACCACGGCGTCCGCGCCGAGTGCCTTCGCCTGCGCCAGCTTTTCGTCCGAACTGCCGATCACGTAGACCGTGCAGCCCGCCAGCTTGGCGATCTGGAGACAGGCCGTATTCACGCCGCCGCCCGCCCCGACGATCAGCACCGCTTCCGCCGGGCGCAGTTCGCCGCGCGTAATCAGGCTGTGCCAGGCGGTGACGAACACCAGCGAGGCCGCGGCAGCTTCGGCAAAGCTCACGTGGCCGGGCAGCGCGACCAGGTTCCGCGCGGGGATGGTGAGGTATTCGGCATACGTCCCGCGGCGGTGTTCCCCCAGGATTTCGAAATCGACGCAGCGATTCTCCTGCCCGGACCGGCAGAACGCGCACTCGCCGCAGCTCAGCGTCGGGTCCAGCGCGACGCGATCCCCGACCTGCCAGGCCGTCACCCCCTCGCCCAACGCGTCCACCGTCCCGGCGGCATCCGCACCGGGGATGTGCGGGTAGTGCAGCTTGATGCCCGGCCAGCCGTTGCGCACCCACACGTCGAGATAGTTCAGCGCGGCGGCGGCGACTTTCAGCCGGACTTCGCCGGGGCCGGGGTCCGGGATCGGGTAATCGTCCACCACGCGCAGATTCTCCGCCGGTCCATGCTCGTGAAATAACACCGCTTTCATCCCAGGCTCCTTGAAAGAAGTTATCAGTAGTCAGTGATCAGTTTTCAGTGAACAGCAGCGCCCGGTTATACCTCACCCCCCGGCCCCCTCTCCACTCGGTGGTGGGGGGGAGAAGCGCGGTGGAGCTGTCGGTGTAAGGACGCTGGCCCAATCGGCGTCAACTTACTGAGGCTTGCACTGCTAGCTTAACTTTCAGGGAAAACCCCCTCCTTCGCCTCCCCCGTGTACGGGGGAGGTTGGGTGGGGGTGCTCTCTCGCGGACTTTAGTTTTCTCTGCAAGGATCAGTAAGGTTTTTGAGGCCATCAGGGTCTTGTCCCGGCCTCACCCCCCGGCCCCCTCTCCATTCGAAAAACACAATGGAGAGGGGGAGATTGCCACGCCGGGAAAAGTCCCCTCTCCAACAGAGTTGGCGAGGGGATTTAGGGGTGAGGCCGTTTCTTCCCTATGACACGAGATCAGATGCTTACCTTGACGCCAATTGGACGTGGCTTGCCGTGCCCCGCCCCCGGCGTCCGCGCGAGAAAATAGGCGCGTCGCGTCTGGGATTCGATGTCGGGATAGGGATCGCGCTCGACCACCTCCTCGATCACGAAGCCCGCCGCCGTGAGCCAGCCGTCCATCTCGGCGCGGCTGAAGAAGAAAAAGTCCACCGATACCGGCTGGCCCCACCACTCGTCCAGGTGGAGCGTCTCGCTGCCCACGTGAAAGGCGAGCAGCAGCAGCCCGCCGGGCCGCAGCACGCGCCGCATCTCGTCCAGCGCGCGCGGGATGTCGGGCCGCGCGATGTGGATGATCGAATAGAAAGCCGCGATCCCCGCCCAACTGTGATCGGGAGCGTCCAACGCCAGCATGTTCCCCTGGCTAAATTCTACCAGCGGGTACATCTGCCGCCCCTGCGCCACCATCTCCGGCGAGAGATCGATCCCGATCACCTGCGGCACGCCCAGATCGGCCAGGTAGGCGCCCACCTGGCCCGGCCCGCAGCCCAGGTCGCACACCGGGCCCTGGCCGGAGACGCGCTGCGCGAAACGTCCCAACAGCTCGCGATCCAGCGGTTTGCCCGCGAGTTCGTTGATCATCCGCCGGGCATATTCCGGCGCGACCGCATCGTAACTGCGCTGGACGTCGTCGCTCATGGCGGCTAGTCCGCCAGCGATCCGGTCAGCAGAAAGCCCAGGTCGCGCCGCACCACCATCGTGGCCCAGTTGAGCACGGCGGTATTCGCCCGCTCGCCCGCCGCCGCCACCGGCGGATCGTCCACGCGCATCACCACCAGTGCCACCGGCAGCCCGTCGATCTCGACGCCCACGGCCTGATCGAAGGTCCAACGGTCGGCAAGCGGCTGCTTGGACGCGAGACTGACGTAGTGTTGGAGCCGGTTCGCCAGCACATCGGCGGCGGCGCCAGCGTCCGTCCCGGCAGGGAAGACCACGTCCAGGATCAGGTAGGTTGCGCCCGCCGTGTGCCGCGTGGCAAACGTCACCAGGCTGTATGCGGGCAGCGGTTCGGTCCCGAACTGGTCGCGCAGGCTCTGGCGCAGCAGGCTGATGTCCGGATCGGAAGCATTCGCGCCCAGCACCAGCGCCGCCGGATTAGCCAGCACCTCCGACTGCACCAGGATCGCCCCGACCAGGTCGCCGGTCTCGCTCAGGTGCTCGTCGTCCAACGCCTGCACCGCCGCCGCATAGACGGGATCGTCGGCCAGGGTGGGGATCGCGCCCTGCTGCGCTTGCAGGCTGGCTTCGACCACGTTGGTCGCGCGCCCGACGATGATCTGCCCGTCCAGCACGATGATCCGGTTCAGCCCGCCGGTCATACCCACGCGCGGCAGCGCCACATTCTGCCCCAGCGCCATCTCGTTGTCTTCCAGGATGCTGTACAGCGTCGCGCCGCCGTCCAGGTCTTGCGCCTGGTAGCCGGTCGTGGTCAGGGCGTCGGCGATCTGCTGCGAGGGGAAGCTGTATTCGATCACGACGGCCTTTAACGGCGGCTGCCCGGCTTCGAGAAAGCGGTCGGCGTTGAACAGGTCGAACCCGTAGTAATACCGCTGATCCTCGCTCATCAGGTATTGCGCGCCCAACACCTCCGGCGGGTAGGTCTGGTAGGGCATGATCGTCATCCAGTACGCGTGTGGATCGCGATCCAGGACGTTGAACTGATCCACGTTATCGACGCGCGGCACGCTCCAGCTTTGCAGCCAGGCCGCTTCGTCGCCATACGACAACCACTGCCGGGCCTCCGGCGTATCGGGCACGAAACGCAGCAAGCGCCGCAGCGGTTCGGACGGCGCGCTGTCCTGCCCGGAGGCTGTCAGCGCCGGGGCGGCTCCTACCGCCACCAGGATGATGATTCCAATCGAAAACCAAATACGTCGCAGCATAGCATTCCCTTTCATCAAACAGAGCAGGTTCTTAGTGATTAGTTGTTAGTTCTTAGTCATTGCCTCGTCCCATAGTTGACAGGGTAACGTCGGGTTTCGTAGGGGCTGCCCATTTGGGCAGGGCTTGCCCTGCCCCTACCGATTCCCCTATTGTTTACGGGACGGGCAGTCATTCCCTCATCGCATCCTTGTTGAACTCATCACTAACAACTAATAACGCTTCTCACTCACTTCACCTTGAACTTTAGCGTATCCTTTTTTTTGCCGTTCAGGTAGAGATCGACTTTGTAATCTCCCTTGGTCCAGCCTGCGTCGGGCGGCGTCAGTTGGAAGGTCAGCACCCCATCGCCGCCGGTCAGCTCGTAGTCATCGATCAGCGTCGCCTGGCCGCTCGCCGTCTCCACCGCCGACCACGCCGCCTTGACCTGGGTATCATCCGGGGCATTCTTAAGGTCCAGAATGCAGTAGAAGGTATCGCCGGGGGCGTAGCTGG
>CAYRWY010000391.1:0-5689 GCA_964427955.1 uncultured Anaerolineaceae bacterium | reverse complement strand
ACGCAGCGCCGCAGGGCGACGATGTGCAGTCCACGCTCGATCTCGACGTCCAGTTGGCGGCGAGCGAGGCGCTGCGCGGCAGGACCGGCGCGGTCATCGTGGTCGAGATTCCGTCGGGCAGCATTCTGGCGCTGGTCAGCCAGCCGGACTACGATCCGAATACACTCGATCAGAACTGGGACGCGCTCACTGCGAATCGCAGGGTATCGCCGCTGCTCAACCGGGCCATGTCGGGCCTCTACCAGCCCGGCGGCGCGTTCGAGACGGTCATCCTGGCGGCGCTGCTGGCCGAACATCCCGCCCTGGAAGCGGGCGGCGAACAGGTGCTCAATACGGAGGCTCCCGACGCGCAGAACCCGGTGGACGTGGGGCGGCTGGTGCTGACCTGCCTGCCGGACACGCCTGCCCGCGCGCTGACGCTGGCCGAGGCCTACGTCTACGGCTGCCCGGCGCCGTTCACCGCGGCGCTGGACACGACCCTGACGCCGGAGCGGCTGTGGGAGCGTTTTGGGGAATTGGGACTGCTGGACCCGCCGCGCCTGCTCGACTTCGAGACGGCGGCAGGTCACCATCCGATCCCGTTTGCCTCCACGACCTCGACGACCGAGCTGACGTCGGTCCTGGCGGGGCAGGGCGATCTGACGATCACGCCGCTCCAGTTGGCCCAGGTGATCGGCGTGATCGCCAACGGCGGCAACGCCGTCCCGCTGCACCTGGCGTCCGCGACCCGGTCCCCCGGCGCGTCGGACTGGCAGCCGCTCGATCTGCCGGTGATGCAGCCCGCGGTGCTGCGCGCAGACGTCGCGGCGGCGGTGCGTCTGGCGATGCTCCAGGCAGCAGCCCGCAGCAGCTACGTCGGGCAGGCGCTGCGCGGCAACCTGGTGCTCTACGGCCACAGCGCACTGGCCTACGGCGGTCCGGATCGCACGCCCGCACCGTTGGTCTGGTTCGCCGGATTCGTGGAACCTGCCGCCGCCAGCGAGGGACCGGCGGCCCAGGTCGTGATCGTCGTCATCGAGAACGAGTCCGATCCCGGCGTGGCCGCGGCGGCGGCGGGGGATATTTTCGCGGCCTTGCAGCCCTAAACGCCGCTCGTGCGTATATTGAAGTGAACAGTTCACAGTAGACAGTGATCAGGACGAGTCCGCCTCAGGTGGGCATGTCTGGCCAACTGCTTGCTGTCAACTGCCTACTGTCAACTCCTTCTCAGACACGAAAGCGAGGTCCCGATGTCCCTGCGCCCGTTCAGTCTTCCGGCTGACATATCCCTGATGGTCGATCTAATTCCGCCCAGCTTCCAGTATCCCGAAAATCCCGAATGGAATCTCCAGGCCGACGAAGCCGAGGGGATGGTCGATTCGATGAAGGGCATTCGCCGGGTCTGGCCGGTGATCCGCCTGGTGCAGTTGGTCTCGCCGCCCATGCGCGACGTGCTGCGCGGGTACGTGTGGGAAGAAGACGGTAAGCCGGTCGGGCTGACCAACGTGCTGCGCATTGGTTCGACGCAGTCCTGGATGATCGCCAACGTGTCGGTGCTGCCGGAATACCGGCGGCGCGGGATCGCCCGCAAGCTGGTCGCGGCCTCGATGGACTACGCCCGGAGTCGCGGCGCGAAGACCATCGTCCTGGACGTGGTGGCGGGCAACGTCCCGGCCTATACGCTGTACGAGTCGCTCGGCTTCGAGCACTACTCCGGCCAGGCGAATCTGAGCTACGAGGGCAGCGCCCCGGCGGAGGCTCTGCCGCTGCCCGCGGGGTATGTCATGGCGCCGTCGCCCACCTTCAACTGGCGTCCGCGCTACGATCTGGCGCAGCGCGTCACGCCCGAGGTCGAAAAGAAGTATATGCCGGTCGAAGAGGGACGTTTCCGCCAGCCGCCCTTCCTGCGCCCGCTGATCCCGATCCTGATCAAGGCCCAGGGCGTCCAACCGCTGCGCTTCGACGTCCGGTACGAGGGGCAGATCGTCGCCGTCGTCTCCGGCAACGCGCGCACGCGCCCCGGCGGCGTCAACCGGCTGAATCTGGTGCTCGATCCGGCTCACGGCGCGCTGGCGCCCGCCCTGGTGAATTTCATGCTGCGCGAAATCAAGCGGCTCAGCCCCGGACCCCGCATCGAGACTGACTCCCGGCTGCGGTCCGACGACGTGCTCGCGGCGCTGGAAGCGGCGGGCTTCAAGAAGCTGAGCGAGTATCACAGCCTGGGGATGATCGTCTAGGGTTTTTTGCGCCGCCCGCCCCGCCGTGCGACAATCACCACTAGTTGGATCGTGAATGAAAAGCGATTCACCACGGAGCGCACAGAGGACACAGAGGAAAAGCGGGAGAGAAACCCCATTTATGATGCTGTTGGCGAATTCATACCTCACCCCTAAATCCCCTCTCCGCCCTCGGAGAGGGGGCCGGGGGGGTGAGGTAGGCTCTGGCACGTAGTTCGCCACCCGCATCATTGATCTCGTTTTTTCTCCAGTTCTTCTCTGTGATCTCGGTGTTCTCTGTGGTGATAGGTTCTTTGGAGTTGCCACAATGCGAAGATTCGGATGGAAGGTGGGCCTGGTCGCGCCCTGGCAGGCGATCCAGATGGCACTGAACAGCGAAGCGGCCCAGCAGTCCCGCGCGTTCTTCTACGGCGGCCAGGCGGTGATCGAAGGCGTGATGATGCGCGGTCAGTACAATGCCGCGATTGCGGTGCGCCACCCCACCGGCGCGATTGTCACCAAAGAAGTTCCGCTCAATGCCGCGCTGTACCGGGGCCGCATCGCGCGTCTGCCCTTCGTGCGCGGCCTGGTGATGCTGTGGGATTCGCTCGTCCTCGGCACGAGCGCCCTGATGTGGTCGGCGGACGTGGCCCTCGAAGAAGAGGAAGACGTCGAGTTCTCGCTGCAAGGCGCGGCGGGGACCGGGCTGGTCGTCGTCTCGCTGGCGCTGGGGATCGGGTTGTTCATCGCGCTCCCGGCGGCGGCGTCTGCGCTGGTCAAGGAAGTGACCGGCCTGCACAGCCGTTTCGCGGCGGATGCTATCGAGGGCGTGTTCAAGCTGGGCATGTTGATCGGCTACATCTGGCTGATCGGGTTCATGCAGGACGTCAAGACGTTGTTCGGCTATCACGGCGCCGAGCATAAGACCATCAACGCCTATGAGGCGGGCGCGGAACTCACGCCGGACGAGGTCAAGAACTATCCGATCCAGCACCCGCGCTGCGGCACGGCCTTCCTGCTCACGCTGGTGGTACTCTCGGTCTTCATCCACATGTTCACCGGGCGGCCCGATAACGTGATCTTGCTGATGCTCTCGCGCGTTGGCCTGGTTTTCCCCATCGCCGGGATCGCCTACGAGATCATCCGCTTCACGGCCAAGCATCTCGACAACCCGATCATCAAGCTGCTCACGAAGCCGAACCTGGCGCTGCAAGGGCTGACCACACGCCCCCCCAATCACCGGATGCTCGAAGTCGCGATCACGTCGCTCAAGCGCGTGCTGGCGGCGGAGCAGGCCGGGGCGGCGCTGAAAGAAACGGTCGTCACCGGGATGCCGGTCGAGGCTGAAGCCGGGGATTGATCGCACGACCACATGGCAGGACATTCAGGGGGCGCAGCACGCGCCCTCTTTGATTGACTGGATTATAATAGGGGGTAGGGAGAGAACACGATGACGACCGTTCAAGCCAATGCCCAACTCTTCGACGAGGTGCTCGACTTTCTGGCCTCGACGCCCGCCCCGGAACAGATCATTGCTTTTGAGCCGTCAGAAGCTTTGCAGGAGCGGGTGCGGTATCTCCTGGACGCCAACCGCAACGGCGTGCTGAGCGCTGAAGAAAATGGTGAACTAGATGAGTTTGCCCGCCTCAACCATTTCATGAGTATGCTGAAAATCCGCGCCCGCAAGAAACTGGCGGGAGTATGACACGCATTCCCGAAACATTGCGCCGGTTGGTATTCGACCGGGCCGCTGGCTGTTGTGAATACTGCCGGCTCAGCCAGGATGACAGTTTTTTGCCTCACGAAGTCGATCACATTATCTCAGAAAAACATCGGGGGATGACGGTTGAGGATAATCTGTGCCTGAGTTGTTTTGACTGTAACCGCCACAAAGGCAGCGATATTGCTTCGCTCGATCTCGAAACCGGGCAGCTGACCCCGCTATTTCACCCACGCCATGATCGGTGGGCTGATCATTTCCGTCTCGACGGGCCGCGCCTGGTGCCGCTCACGGCGGTTGGCCGGGTCACGGAGTATTTGTTGGCGCTCAACAGCGCCGAACAGCTTGCCCGGCGAACCGGATTGCTACAACTCAACCGCTATCCTCGCCGGGAGCGTTAATTTTTCTTCCCTACGAACAGCAGCACCGTGCTCCGCTCCAACGGGACGTGGATTACCTCCGCCGCGAAGCCCGCCGCGCGCAGCCGCTCCTCGACGTCCACCGGCCAGGGGCCGCGCTGCCCCGTCACTTTGTAAGCCGCTTCGAGGACCTCGGTCGCGGCGTTTTTTCCCGTCAAGAGGCCGTTGAAGACGACCACCAGCCGCCCGCCGGGCCGCAGCACGCGCTGGACCTCCGCCAGCGTCGCCGGATCGATGATGAACTCGGTCGGAAAGGTGCTCACCACGGCGGCGAAGTGGTCAGTCGCGAAGGGCAGCGCCTCCGCCCGCGCGCGCACCAGCCGGGGTCGCCAGCCCCAGCCGCGCAGCTTGCGATCGGCGATGCGGCCCATCGTGCGGCTGAGATCCAGCGCCACAGCCTGGAAGCCTGCCCGGCGTAGATCGATCTGCAAATTGCCGGTACCGTGTGCCAGTTCCAGCACCGGCCCGGCGGAGGGCGCTGCCAGGTAGGGCAGGGCGGTGCGCTGCCAGTCGCGCCACTGGCCGAGGCTGACGATCCAGCTCACCCCATCGTAGGTGAAGGCCATCTCGTTATACAGCAGGCGAAATCCGAAGCGGATCAGCGTCCACCAGGCTTGACTGAGCACAAGATTATCCTCTCGGTAGATAATAAATAACGCAGGAATGACAATATTTCGTTTATTTTTATGGTATTTTAATTGTGTTGAGCCTAAACTGAGATTACTAAAACTCTCCACTCAGCAAAAAGGATTGTATCATGAGAACGTACGCTTGCGATTCAGGGACGGAAGTGTCCGGGGCTACGCTGTCCAGCCTCATCGAGAACGTGAACCACGACGACATCGCGCCCTTTCTCGACCAATATGGTCTTGATCATATCCGCGCCGACAAGTGGTATCCCGGCGAAATCTTCATCGACTTTCTGAACGAGATGGTCCACCATCCCAACGTGATGTACAACCTGGTCGCCATCGGGATCAGCATTGCCGAGGTCGCCATCATGCCTGCGGGGCTAGACAATGTGCCCTTCGCGGAGTTCGTGAGTTCCTGGGACGAACACTACCAGGCCAATTTTCGCAACGGCTACGTGGGTCGCAAGACGACGGTCCAGGTCGATCACAAGCATTACAAAGTGATCCTGGACCAGACGATTCTCCCTGACGATCTCGAATACGGCGTTCTCTACGGTTTTGCCAAGCGCTTCCTGCCGCCGGGCACGCCGTTCTCGATCTGGTACGATGAAGACGAAGCCCGGATGGACGACGGCGCCGAGCGCACCGTCCTCCACGTGCTCTGGGAATAGTTAGCCGCGCTCCATCCTCAGCGTGGGTGCACGAAAATCGCGTAGTAATTGA
>CAYRWY010000390.1:0-5709 GCA_964427955.1 uncultured Anaerolineaceae bacterium | reverse complement strand
GTCCGAACAGCCACAAGACCGGCTGCAACGGCCAGCCCTGTGCCTACACCGATCAAGAGCGCGAATACAGCAACATCACCTTCGACGGCACGACCTACGCGGTGAAGAACGCCGAGTTCTACGTGGACCGCCCAGCCACTTACGTCACCTGGTGGGGCGCCGACGCGTACTGCCAGACCCTCAACCGCCGTTTGCCCACCGAAGCGGAATGGGAACATGCCGCGCGGGGACGGGATGGCTATATCTACCCGTGGGGCTACGAATTCGACGCGACCAAGGCGATGTCCTCCATCGACACGAACAAGGGCACCGTCACGGTCTCAAGCTACCCGAACGGGACCAGCTCATACGGCATCTTCAACATGGCCGGCAACGTGCAAGAATGGGTCTCGGACTGGTACCAGTCGGATTATTACACGCAGGTCTCGACCGGCACCGACCTCGTCAATCCGACCGGACCGGCAGTCGGGACGGAAAAAGTGCTGCGCGGCGGCAGTTGGGACACCATCCCGATCTTCCTGCGCACCGTCCACCGCATGAGCGCCGCGCCGGGCGAACCGACCGCCGCCATCGGCTTCCGCTGTGTCGGGGCCGCCACGGCAGCCGCCGTGCCGACCGCGCCCACCAACACCACCGGAGGGACCGGCAGCCAGGATACCGGCAGCGGTGCCCCCACCCTGCCCCCGGCACCGACCACGATCCCGCCCACGCCTCAGGGGACGCTTTCCCCTCAATAGCCGAACTACTTGGTCTGTCTCCACAAACCCCGCGATCTGGCGGGGTTTTTACTTCTCTTTTGGCTTCCATGCGCTATAATCGGATCGTTCCGGCTGAAACTAGATAAGGGTTGCTTCATGAAAGTCGCCATTGGCTCTGACCACGCGGGTTACCCTCTGAAATCCGAACTCGTCCAGTATTTGACTCGCCAAGGACACGACGTGATCGATGTGGGAACCCGTTCCGCTGACCAGGCGGTCGATTATCCCGATTTTGCCCAGGCGGTGGCCCACCAAGTCCTGGCCCAAAACGCCCGGCGCGGCGTAATCGTCTGCGGAAGCGGCGTCGGAGCCAGCATCGCTGCCAATAAAATACCCGGCATTTATTCGGCCATCTGCCACGATACCTATTCCGCGCACCAGGGTGTGGAACATGACAATATGAATGTTCTCTGCCTCGGCAGCCGGATCATCGGCATTGCGCTGGCGCAAGAACTGGTCGATGCCTTTCTCAAGGCCCAGTTTGAAGCAGATGAGGAACGCCACGCCCGGCGTCACAACAAAGTCCTGGCCATTGAACAGGCCGCGCGGACTGCACCACCCCGGGATTAAGCCCGGTTGTTCCCATTTTTAGCAGCTTTTTTGACTCAGGAGGCTATCCCATGACAGCGAATCCGCTGCTTGAAGTACAGAAATGCGGCCAGAGTATCTGGATGGACTATATCAAGCGCAGCCTGATCATCTCCGGTAAGCTCGACAAGCTGGTGCATGAAGGCATCGTCGGCATGACCTCCAACCCGACGATCTTTGCCAAAGCCATTGCCGATACCGAAGAATACGATGGGCTGATCTCCAAGCTGCTTGATCTGGAAGTGGCCGAAATTTACGAATCCCTGGCGATTTCCGACATTCAGGCCGCCGCCGACGTGCTGCGCCCGGTCTACGAAAAATCCAACGGCGTCGATGGCTACGTCAGCCTGGAAGTATCGCCCCTGCTGGCTTACGACACCGAAGGCACGCTCAGCGAGGCCAAGCGCCTGTTCGCCATCGTAGACCGCCCCAATGTGATGATCAAGATTCCGGGCACGCCGCAGGGCCTCCCGGCGATTGAAGAAGCGACTGCCGCCGGAATCAACGTCAACGTCACGCTGCTGTTCTCGGTCTCCAACTACATCGAAGTCGCGCAGCGCTACATTCGCGGCCTGGAACGTCGCCTCGACGCAGGACAGGACATTTCGCACATCGCCTCGGTGGCGAGCTTCTTCCTGAGCCGGATCGACACGGTCGTCGATAACATCCTCGAAAACAACATTCGCGGCGGACGGCTGCGCGGCGGATTCGAGAGCAGCGAAGCCAACCGGCGGTTGTTGGGCAAGGCGGCGATTTCCAGCGCCAAGCTCGCCTACGCACACTTCAAGGAGATTTTCGAGAGCGAGCGGTTCGCCCGTTTGCAGCAGGCCGGGGCGAAGGTCCAGCGCCCGCTGTGGGCCAGCACCAGCACCAAGAACCCGAACTATCCCGACACCTACTACGTGGATACGCTCATCGGCCCACACACGGTGAACACCCTGCCCCCCCAGACCATCGACCAGTTCAAGGATCACGGCACGGTCGCGTCCACGCTGGAAGACGACATCGACGGCGCGCGCGAGGTGATGGCGCAGTTGGCCGAGGTCGGCGTGCGCATGGACAAGGTCGTGCAGCAGCTTCAGGGCGACGGCGTGGAAGCCTTCGCCAACGACTACCGCCGCCTGCTCGAAGCCGTCGAAGGCAAGCGCCAGGTCCTGCTCACGGGCGTGATGGCCCGCCAGGAATACGCGATGGCCGCCTACGAGTACGACGTACGCGGGGTGCTCGCCCAGCTCGAAAAAGACCGGATCATCCACCGCATCTGGGATAAAGACCCGTCGGTGTGGAAAGCCGAATCCGCGCACCAGCAGGTGATCAGCAGCCGCCTGGGCTGGCTGGACATCATCAACGCCGAAGAAGCCTTCTTCGAGCCGCTCTACACCATCCAGGAGGACGTCAAGACGCGCCAGTACAAACATGCTCTGCTGCTGGGCATGGGCGGCAGCAGCCTGGCCGCCGAGGTGATGCGCCGGACCTTCGGAGTCCTGCCCGGCTTCCCCGAACTGCTCGTGCTCGACACCACCGATCCGCAGGCGATCACGCTGGCCGCGCAATCGATCGACGTGGAAAACACGCTGTTCATCGTCTCCACCAAGTCGGGCACGACCATCGAGACCATCTCGCTGTACAAGCACTTCTACAGCCTGGCCGAAGCCCGCCTGGGCGCCAAAGCCGGTAAGCAGTTCTGCGCGATCACCGACGCCGGATCGGCGCTCGAAAAAATCGCGCGCGAAAAAGGCTTCAGCTACCTGTTCCTGAACCCCGAAACGATCGGCGGACGTTACAGCGTGCTCAGCTACTTCGGGCTGGTCCCTGCCGCCATCATGGGCCTGGACCTGGACCGGCTGCTCAGCAACGCGCGCCGCATGGCGTCCGCGTGCGCCCGCAACGTGCCGGTCGCCAGCAATCCCGCCGCGTGGCTGGGCGTGCTGATGGGCTACCTGGCCATGCAGGGACGCGATAAGGTGTCGCTGGTCGCCTCGCCGCAGATCGAAAGCTTCGGGCTGTGGGCCGAGCAGTTGATCGCCGAAAGCACCGGCAAAGAAGGGCGCGGCATCGTGCCGATTGCCGGGGTGGTGCCCAATGACTCACGCGATTTCGACGACGACCGTATCTTCGTCTATCTCCGCCTGGACGGGCCGCCTAACTATCTCGACGGCTTGATCAAGGAAATGACGCTGGCCGGACACCCGGTGATGACCCTGCACCTGTCCGATCCCTACGACCTGGGCGGGGAATTCTTCCGGTGGGAACTGGCGACGGCGATTGCCGGACACCTGTTGAAGATCAACCCCTTCGACCAGCCCAATGTCCAGGAAAGCAAGACCAATACCAAGCGGCTGCTCGAACACATCAAAGAACACGGCCAGCTTCCCGAAGAAGCGCCGGTGCTGGAAGAAAGCGGCCTGAAGCTCTACGCCGACAAAAAGACGGCGGACACCCTGCGGCGGATCGTCGAGGAACGCGGCTTCGATTACGGCGACTTGATCAATCTGCTGCTGGCCCAATTGAGCCTGGCGCGCTCGGGCGACTACGTTGCCCTGATGGCCTACCTGGCTCCTACCGAGCGCCACAACCAACTGCTCGAAGCGATCCGGCAGGAACTGCGCCACGCCACGACCCGCGCCGTCACCCTGGGCTACGGCCCGCGCTTCCTACATTCGACCGGCCAACTGCACAAGGGTGGAGCGAACAACGGACTCTTCATCCAGATCACCGTCGAGAATTTCGAAAAGGTCGAAATCCCCGGCGAGCCTTACGATTTCATGCTGCTCAAACGCGCCCAGGCGCAGGGTGATCTGGAAGCCCTCCAGTCGAAGAACCGGCGGATCGTCCGGTTCCACCTGCCGCAAGGGAGTGTCTCCGCCGGTCTGGAACGCGTCTTAGGCGCGATCAAGATGGCGGCTTCCAAGAAGCGCGGCTGGTAGTTAAGCTGAAAGATGCTCAGAACCGGGGACTCAAGGCAGGTCCCCGGTTTTTGTGGCGGGGGTCAGCGGCAAGGTTGGGCGGTAGGTATTGGTCGGCAGCACGCCCGCCGTCGGGGTCAGCACGAAGGGAGTTGACGAAGCCGCGGCATGGTCGATGGCCTGCCGGGTCGCCGTCAGTTTGTAAATGGCGGTGGCTTCGTAATCCGCCGGGGCAGAGGTCGGCGGCGCTTCATTGAGCAGAAAGTAGATGCCCGCCACCGCCAGCACCAGCAGCACGGACCCGGTGATAAGCCCGACCATCAGCCAGCTCAGCCAGGATGGCAGGCGAAGACGCTGCCGCCGCCGGGCGCGTACCAACGGGACCGGATAGGACCGGGAGAGCGACGGGGTGTAGGGCGACATCACTTGAAGCCGCGAGGAACTCACCTCTACTACCGGGTTGGACGAGGTGATCGGCGAAGGGGTCGGCGGACGCAGATCGAGGCCCTCGGCGCGCAGTTTCTCGGCCAGGTTGGGTTCGGTCTCGCTCATTTTGACCGCCCCGGTGGACGGTTCGACGGCCTGACGCAGCGCCTCCGCCAGTTCGCTCGCCGTCTGGAAACGCTGGCTGCGGTTCTTCTCCAGAGCCTTGTACAGGACCAGATCGATAGCACGCGACAGCGCCGGGTTGATGCTCGACGGCGCGGGCGGCGCTTCGGTGACGTGCTTCACCGCCACCGAATACGGCGTCTCGCCCTCAAACGGGCGCACGCCGGTCAGCATCTCGAACACCACCACCCCCAGGGCATACACGTCGCTGCGCCCGTCCAACGGGTGACCCTGGGCCTGTTCGGGGGACATGTAGGACGGCGTGCCCACCACCCCGCTGGTCGTCAGCGGCTTGGGATTTTCGCTCAAGATGCGCGCGATCCCGAAGTCGGTGATGTAGGCATCGCCATTCGAGTCGAGCAGGATGTTGCTGGGCTTCAGATCGCGGTGCAGCACTTCTTCGCGATGCGCGTAATCGAGCGCTGGGGCGATCTGATCCAGAATCCGCAGCGTTTGTTCGGGCGTGAGCGGTCCCTTGGACAGCAGGTCGTCCACCGAACCGCCTTCCATGCAGCGCATCACGATGTAGGGAATGCCCTCGTATTCGCCGTAGTCGTGCACCGGGACGATGGCACGGTGTTCGAGGCGCGAGACGATGTTCGCTTCCTGCTTGAAACGATCCAGCGAGGCCGTATGGAGAAACTGCGGCGGGAGCACTTTGATGGCGACGTTACGATCCATCGACAGTTGGTGAGCACGGTACACGGTCGCCATGCCCCCCTGCCCGATCTCTTCCAGGATCTGATAGCCGCCAATGGTCGTGCCGACTGAGATATTCGCCATAGTGCCTGCCAGGTCAACTCTCCACAAGGTGAGTTTACCCTAATCTCCCTGTATTGACACCTAGT